>NZ_JBEZDM010000045.1:0-78766 GCF_040648335.1 Nonomuraea sp. NPDC049158 | reverse complement strand
CGCCCCCAGGAAGTCACGCAGGATCTCCACCGCCAGTTGAGGGCGATCGGCGAACAGCTTGATGAGAGTGTCATGTCGGGGGGACGGCATGACACCCATTGTTACATCACGAGCACGTAAAGTGACGATCATTCGCTCACCTTCGGCCAGCGCATGCCCGGGCGTCAAGGCACCACAGCGCGTCGGCCATCCCCTAGTACTCCAGTGACACCGCCCAACGGATACCCGCGCGGTCTTCACCAGGGCCATCAGCGGCCTCTCCGTGGGTGCGGAGCAGCGGTAGAAGGCCAGTTCACCGGTGGCCAGATTGCGGCGGATCAGCAGCCACCGGTATCCCTCGGCCGTGGTTTCGTCTATGCGCCCAGGCCCAGGCATACCAGCGCGGGCCTATGACGCCATGGCCGGCGCGTTAGCGATGCCAGTGCCGATCGGCCACGCCGACGGCGATATCGGCGGCGCTGCTGTCGGTTCCATCCAGGTTTACCCGCCGGTTGCCCGCGATCGCCAGCACGTAGCCGACCCCGCATTGCTCCAGCAGGCCGCGTCGGCGCGGATCCTGGCCGTAGACCTCATCACCGCTCACCCACTGGGCCGACAGTCTGGCATCCAGCGCAGCGACGATCGAAGGGGGCGGAGCCCCCTGGGAGGCGCCGCCCGACCGCCAAAAAAGGCCCAAGCTTGGGGCTACTTGTCGGGGGGCTGGGGCTGATCATTTCCGTCTGGCTCTGCTAACACACGACCCGGCCCGGCCGTCTTGACGGGGTGCCGGTGGTGGCCATGGGCGGATGGCTGCATGCCCGGGCCCCCGGATTGCCTACCTGGGGCCCGAGGATGGACTGGAACACCAATTAACGCCGGCAAGACCGAGATCGCCTGCGTATTGTCGTGGCGGGGACGAAGGCAACGGCGCGGGCGGGCGCTTGTAAGCGAGACGCGCAAAGCCTTTTAGGGCAATGACGAGACTCGGATTGCTGCAGGGCCGATCAGAGCAAGTCGTCGAATTCGCCGTCCTTGATGCCGCCGAAGAATGCCTCGAGCTCAAGAGCGGTGAAAGCCAGGACGGGACCGTTGGGGTTTTCGCTGTCGCGGATGAGCATCAGAGGTCCGCGGTTGGCCTTGTGGAGGGCTTCGGATGGTGCGGCGTCAGAAACTGCGACTTCCACACACCCATTGCCTCCGTCACTGCGCCGGCTCTTCCGCCAGATGAGGGTGGCAGGGTCGATCGGGTTGCTGTGCATGGTTCGCGGGCCCTCTTTCCATCTGTAGACGGTCAGCCGCCCGAGAGATCAACTCTGCCGACTCATCGGGGCTCACAGCGATCGCGCGCAGTTGATCAAAGGCAAGGCTGTATCGATGAACCTCACTGTCGTCCTCAATCCACAGGCTACTCGTGAGCGTCTCGATGTAGACCACGTCGGGTCATGGACCTCAGGAAACGCCAGGATGGGGAAAGGAGTGGTCGCGCCGGGATGCGCACCCACAGCGCTCGTGAGGATCTGAATCGTCACGTTGGGCAGGCCGTTTGCGTCTCGGACCGAAAGTGGACTGAGTGCCCGCGAACAAGCCAATCACAAGTCGGAAGCCGGCTCTAATCGCCTATGGTGTTTGCGACTGCCACTCCAGGCCGCCTATGCCCACTTGTTCGGCTGACAGGAACGTCCCGGCGCGTGCGGCTACGACATGCATCGGACTCTCTCCCCCATCACAGGAAGAAAAACCCCTAATGGCAGTCCTTCGCAGGAGCGCCCACGACAGCCTGCGCATCCACCTGGGTTCGGATTTTCTCATCACCCAAATGGAGAACGGCGAGCCCACAGGCAGCCCTCATCCAGGGGAGGCCTCGGGCAGGTGGACGCTCCCGAGAATCGGAGCAGGCCCCAACGGCGTCGACATCGCCAGCGCCATATCCCCCGGCGGTCCGATCCACGTTCGCTACGAACTTTGGGACGCCGAACCGGGCCCGCTCCCTTCCTGGGAGCGCATGTGGGAAGGCCGTCTCCACCTGCGAACCGGTCTGATCGGCATTGCTCAGCATTTCGCGGAGGAGTGGGACGAATACCTTGAGTTCGACACGGGCGAGCGCGACAGCGCCTGGTTGGCTCGTGTTCTGCACAGAGTCCTGTCCAACACCGAGGAGCCCGACTTCCCCGCCGACATCGTCGAGGTCGACCTCTACCGGGTACAACTCTGGCCGCCCGAGACGGCATAAGCCGTTGCGGCAGCTCGGCGCCCAAATCTGGGGGCTGCCTGGGCGCACCGAGATCCGACGTCAACGGCCCGGCGACCAAGTTGGCGCTCAGCACGGTTAACGCCTGCTGGCCTTCCGCGACGGGATCGCGTCCGGGGGTGGCGGGGGCCGGCAGGCCCCCGCCGAAAGGCGGAGCCCCCTGGGAGACACGCCTGAAGGTCCGCGCTTTGGGGGTTACTTGTTGGTGGGGCTGGGGCTGATCATTTCCGTGGGGGGCTGGCTGGCCTGGCCCTTGGGCTCCGGGGGGAGGGGGGCCTGGTCTGCCGTCGTGGTGATGGCGTCGGGGCCGCCGCAGATGGCGCCGGCCTCAGGGGTGTCCGGGCCGTTCTGGTACTTCTTGATGAACGCCGCGAGCTTCGGGTCGTCGGCCTTGTCGAGCTTCAGCTGGTGGCCCCAGGACGATGCCACGACCGGAGCGGGCAGGTTCGGGTAGGGGCTGACCAGCATGTAGTCCTGCTGACCCGTCGAGGTAGCCGTCTTCTTCAGCGCGTCGATCTGCGCCTTCGGCAGGTCGGGGCGGTAGGTGATCCACAGGGCGCCGTGCTCCAGCGAGTGGACGGCGTGCTCGTTGTGGATCGGCTTGTCGTAGACCGCGCACTGCTGCCAGTAGTTGTTGTGCTGGCCGCCGACCGGCGGGGTCTCCTTGTACGTGACCGCGTTCCAGACGTGCTGACCCGCGTCGTACTTGTAGTTGGCCACAGCCCCCAATGACGTCTCTTTGGCCTGCTTGACCAAGTAGAAACCGACCAATCCGACGAGCAGCACGATGACGAGTCCGCCTGCCCCCCACATCAACAGCGCGGCGCGGCGCTCCTTGCTCTTCTGCTGCGCTCGCATCTTCTGCAGATGCTCGCGCCGCGCCTGCGCCTTCTCCTTCGTCATCGTTCCTCCATCGGCATGCCAACTCCGGGTCACCCTATGCCCTAGTGCAGTATGCGGAGAATAAGAGCGTCTTAAGTACCCGGGCACGCCTCGGCGATGAGATGGGTACGCTGGACGAGCCATGGAAAAGCCCGCCAAGAACTCACTGCTCATCGCCTGCGCCGTGCTCGTCCTCGCCGGAGCGGTGATCTTCCTCGTATGGGGTCGGAGCGGCACCCCCGGCGACGCTTCGGCGGAGGCCGGATTCGCTCGCGACATGGCCACGCATCACGCGCAGGCCGTCGACATGTCGTTCACGATCAGGGACAAGACGCAGTCCAAGGACGTCAGAAACCTGGCCTACGACATCATCACCACCCAGTCCAACCAGCGGGGCATGTTCCAGGGGTGGTTGCAGCAGTGGGAGCTCGACCAGGCCACCGATCGCCGGCCGATGGCCTGGATGGCCGGGCACGGGCACAGCGGGTCGGGCACGTCGGCCGCCCCCGCCGCCGTTCCCGTGGGCGGGGCGATGCCGGGCATGGCCTCGCCGGATCAGCTGACCAAGCTCAAGGAGCTGCAAGGTACGGCTGCCGAGGTGCTCTTCCTGCAGCTGATGATCCGCCACCACGAGGGCGGTGTGCAGATGGCCGAGGGTCTGCTGAAGCTGTCCACGCGGGACGAGGTGGTCAGCATGGCGCAAAAGATCGTCACTGGGCAGACCGGCGAGATCAAGCTCATGACCGAGATGCTCAAGCAGCGCGGCGC
The DNA here is from genome assembly GCF_040648335.1 of Nonomuraea sp. NPDC049158. Taxonomy (NCBI): domain Bacteria; kingdom Bacillati; phylum Actinomycetota; class Actinomycetes; order Streptosporangiales; family Streptosporangiaceae; genus Nonomuraea; species Nonomuraea sp. NPDC049158. The sequence goes on along the minus strand of NZ_JBEZDM010000045.1, from coordinate 74,889 downwards.
GCAGCCGTATCCGACGATCCTGAAGTGAGCCGCTCAGCGTCCTCAGGACAAGAAGTGAGCCGCTCGGCGTCTCAGGGCAAATGAGCGGGCTGCGGCGGGCTTGAAGTCAGCGCGCACCATCATGGATGTGACGGGGCTGAGGTGAGTGCCGACCATGGAATGAGGCTGGGCTGAGGTGGGTGCCGATGCCGTTGTGGTGGGGTCCGGGCCGAACGGGCTTGTCGCCGCCATTCTGCTGGCTCAGGCCGGGCGTGAGGTGCTGCTGCTGGAGGCGGCCGAGCAGTTCGGCGGGGGGCTGCGGTCGGCTGAGGTGACGCTGCCCGGGCGGGTGCATGATCTGGGTGCGACCGTGATGGCGATGGCGCTGGCCTCTCCTGCTTTCAGGGAGCTCGGCATCAGTGGATCCGGCCCCAAAGAGCCCGGCCTCCATGGGGGCGAGGCTCGTGGGGGCGAGTTCGGTTCGGTTGAGTTCGTGCATCCCGCTGTCGTGGCCGCGCATCCGCTCGACGATCGCCCCGCTGTACTCGTGCACCGTGATGCCCGCCGTACCGCGGCCGGGTTGGGGCGGGATGCGGTGGTGTGGGAGCGGACGGTGGGGGCGGCGGCGCGGGCCGGGTTGCCGCTGGTCGATCTGCTGCTCAAGCCGCTCGGGCCGTGGGAGCCGCGGCCTCGGGTGTTCGCGCAGGCGGCCAGGTTCGGGGTGGCGGCGGGGCTGCCGGTCACGACGCTCGGCCGGCGGGCGTTCCGGACCGTGGAGGGGCGGGCGGTGCTCGCGGGCATGGCCGCCCACTCGATGCTCGACCTGCGGTCGCCCATGACGAGCGGGTACGGCCTGCTCCTGGCGGCCCTGGCTCACCTGGTGGGGTGGCCAGTCGTAAAAGGCGGGTCGCAGGTCCTGGCCGACGCCCTGGTGGCCAGGCTCAGGGCGCTGGGCGGGGAGGCGGTCACCGGCCATCGGGTACGTCACCTGCGGGAGCTGGACGCCGAGACGGTGGTGCTCGACGTGACCCCCCGGCAGTTCCTGACGATGGCCGAGCTGCCGGCCGGGTATCGCAGGGGGCTGGAGCGCTATCGGTACGGGCCTGGGGTGTTCAAGCTGGACTGGGCGCTCGACGGGCCCGTGCCGTGGCGGGATCCGGCGGTGGCGGCGGCCGGGACCGTACACCTCGGGGGCACGCTGGAAGAGATCGCGCTCAGCGAGGCCGAGATGGCTCACGGGCGGCACTCACCTCGGCCGTACGTGCTGCTCGTGCAGCCGTACGCGGCCGATGACAGCCGGGGCGGCCACACGTTGTGGGCCTACTGTCATGTGCCCAACGGGTCCCGGGTCGACATGACGGACGCCATCGAGGGGCAGATCGAACGGTTCGCGCCGGGGTTCCGCGACCGGGTGCTGGCCAGGCACGCGATGGGGCCCGCCGAGCTGGAGGCGGCCAACCCCAACCTGGTGGGCGGCGACATCGGGGGTGGGCTGGCGAGCCTGGGGCAGTTCGTCAGGCGGCCCGTGTGGTCGGCGGCGCCCTGGCGGACGCCGCTGCCGGGAGTCTTCCTCTGCTCGGCGGCCACGCCGCCCGGGGCTGCCGTGCATGGCATGGGCGGCTGGCAGGCCGCCCGCCTCGCCCTCAACTCCTGAGACTCCTGAGACTCCTGAGACTCCTGAGACTCCTGAGAGTCCTGAGACCTCTGAGAGCCGCGCGAGCACTGAGAGAGCGCGAGGCCCAAAGAGTCAGCCCATTTCCTCCCGGATCGCAGCCGCGAAGGCGTCCACATCCGCTTCCGTGGTGTCGAAGGCGCACATCCACCGCACCTCCCCCGTCGCCTCGTTCCAGGTGTAGAACCGGAACCACTTCTGCAGCCGCTCCGTCACCTCACGCGGCAGCACCGCGAACACCGCGTTCGCCTCCACCGGGCGCGGCACCTCGACGCCGGGAATGTCGCGGACCGCCGCCGCCAGCCGCTGTCCCATGGCGTTGGCCTGGCGGGCGTTGCGCAGCCACAGGTCGCCGGAGAGCAGCGCCTCGAACTGCGCGGACACGAAACGCATCTTCGACGACAGCTGCATGAACGTCTTGCGGATGTAGTCGATGCCGCCGGCCGCCTCGGGGTTGAGCACCACGACCGCCTCGCCGTACAGCAGGCCGATCTTGGTACCGCCGAAGGACAGGACGTCGACGCCCGCGTCGGTGGTCAGCGCGCGCAGCGGGACGTCGAGGGCGGCGGCGGCGTTCGTGAGGCGGGAGCCGTCGAGGTGGACGAGGAGGCCGCGCTCGTGCGCGTGGGCGCAGACGGCCGCGATCTCCTCGGGGGTGTAGAGGGTGCCGAGTTCGGTGGTGTTGGAGATGGACACGACGCGGGGCTGGGCGCGGTGGACGTCGCCGAAGCCCCAGGCCTGGCGGTCGATCAGCTCCGGGGTGAGCTTGCCGTCGGGCGTGGGTACGGTCAGCAGCTTGATGCCGCCCACGACCTCCGGCGCGCCGCCCTCGTCGGTGTGGATGTGGGCGGTCTCGGCGCAGATGACCGCCTCCCATGGGGCGGTCATGGCGCGGAGCGAGACGACGTTCGCGGCGGTGCCGTTGAACACCGGCCAGACCTGGGCCCGTTCGCCGAAGTGCCGCTGGAAGACGCTCAGCAGGGCCTCGGTGTAGACGTCGTCGCCGTAGGCGATCTGGTGGCCGCCGTTGGCGTCGGCGATGGCGCGCAGGATCTCCGGGTGTACCCCCGCGTAGTTGTCGCTGGCGAAGCTCTTGAGCTGCGGGTCGTGCCGGGGAATCACTGAGTGAGGTCCAATCTGGTGCCGTTGAGCTGCGCGGCGGGCCGGTCGTAGAGGTCGCCGATCGCCTCTGCCAGCGTATTGACGTCGGTGAAGCCGGTGAAACGGGCGTCCGGCTTGGCGGCGCGCATGGCGTCGTTCACCAGGGCCTTGACCACCAGGATGACCGCCGCGCTGCCGGTGTCCTTCAGGGCGTCGGCCAGGGCCAGGGTCCACGCCTCCGCGGCCGCCTTGGCGGCGGCGTAGGGGGCGCCGCCCGCCGTGGGGTGCTGGGCCGCCTTGGCGGAGACGATCACGAAGCGGCCGTTCTGGCTCTTGCGCAGCAGCGGCTCGAAGGCCAGCGAGACGTGCTGGAGCGTGCGGATCAGCAGGTCGTGCAGGGCGTCCCAGTCGTCGAGGTCGGTCTCGGCGAACGACTTCGCGCCGCGCCAGCCGCCGACCAGGTGCACCACCCCGTCGATGTGGCCGTGCTCGGTGGCGATGCGGTCCGCGAGCGCTTGTACGGCCGCGCGGTCGAGAAGGTCGACGTCGTCCCTGCCGACCCCGAGCACAGTGTGCCCATTTTTCCGGAAAAATCCGGAGACGGCCTGGCCTGTGGGACCGCCGGCACCCGTAACCAGAATGATCATGCCCGGATCCCCTTAGTCGATTCGACCACTTCGGCCAGCTTACGGCGCAGCGCCTCATAGAACATGCTCAGCGGGAACTCGTCCGGCAGCACCGCGTCCACCTTGGCCTTCTGCTCCTCCGGCAGCGCCTGGATCCCCTTGGCCCACGTCGATCCGGGGCTCGGCTCGACGTACCCGCTCACCAGCTCGTACGCGGCCAGCCAGTGCGCCAGCTTGGACCGGTCGATGCTGTCCCGGTACAGCTTCTCCACCTCGCCCCGCAGATCGGCCACGCCGCCCGCCACGCGCTCCCAGTCGACCGTGAGCCGGTTGTCGGTCCACCGCACCACGTCGTTGCGGTGCAGGTACGCGAAGAGCAACTGCCCGCCGAGCCCGTCGTAGTTGCGCACCCGGTCACCGGTGATCGGGAAGCGGAACAGCCGGTCGAACAGGATGGCGTGCTGGACGTAGCGCGCATGCGGCACGCCCTTCTCCTCCAGCCGTACGGCCTCGCCGAAGGCCGTCAGGTCGCAGCGCAGCTCTTCGAGCGAGTAGAGCCAGTACGGCATGCGCTGCTTGATCATGAACGGGTCGAACGGCAGGTCGCCGTGGCTGTGGGTACGGTCGTGGATCAGGTCCCACATGACGAAGGTGTCCTGGGCCAGCCGCTGCGACTCCAGCAGCCTGGCCGCGTCCGGCGGCAGGTCGAGCTTGAGCGTCGCCGTGGCGGCCGTGGCGACCCTCCGGAACCTGGCGGCCTCACGGTCGGCGAAGATGCCGCCCCAGGTGAACCGCTCGGGCGCCTGACGTACGGCGACGGTCTCCGGGAAGAGCACGGCCGAGTGCGTGTCGTAGCCTGAGGTGAAGTCCTCGAAGGCGATCGGCACGAACATCGGGTTGTCGTAGCCGGACGACTCCAGCTCGGCCAGCCAGTCCGGCCAGATCGTACGGAGCCAGACGGCCTCCAGGGTGCGGTTCGGATTGCCGTTCTGGGTGTACATGGGGAACACCACGAGGTGCTCCAGGCCGTCCACGCGCTGGGTGTCGGGGTGGAACAGCTCCAGGGAGTCGAGGAAGTCCGGTACGCCCAGATCCTGCGCACTCCACTTGGCCAGGTCGGCGCGAACGGCGGCCAGGTAGGCGGCGTCCTGCGGGAAATATGGCGATATTTCGGCGAGCTTGCCGTCGATCACAGCCACCAGCGCCTTCGCCTGCGGCTTGTCGGCGGGCACCGAGCCGTCCTTGACCTGGAGCGGCCGGAGCTCCTCGACCGTCGCCTTGAGGGCGGCGAACAGGTCCGCCTTCCGCTCGTCCCGGGAGCCGGCGGCGCCGTCGTCCGGCACGCGGGCCGCCCAGGTGACCACGTTCCCCCACAGGACGCGGTGGTCGTAGTCCTCGATCGAGTCGTCGCCGAACAGGTCCGAGTCGGCGAACACCACGACCCGGCCGCGCCCGTGCCGCACCGCCACGGCCAGCGGCGCCCCCGCCGGATCCGCGCTCCCCGAACTGGCGAACAGCACGGTCGCGTCCACCGACGGACGCGCACCTGCCGCCGTCGCGTCCACCGACGAGTCCGCGAGGGTCAGCGCGCCGGAGCGGTAGAAGCAGGCGGCCTTGACCCCGGCCAGCAGCCCGTCACTCGTGGCCCGCTCGCCGAGCACCCAGGTCGCCACCCCACGGTGGGCGTGCCCGGGATCGCGCACCGTGGCGTGCGTCACACCCACCCCGAACCGGCCCAGCAACTCCGCCAGGTTGTTGCCGTACTTGTCCTGCTCCTCCTCCGCCAGCACCACCAGCCCGCCGCCACCGGCGACGAACGCCTCCACCGCGTCGAGCTCGGCGGCGGAGAACACCGGGCTGCCCTGGCCCGTGGTGCGCTCCCACCGCTCCCCCGACGGATGCGCGATGACCAGGACGTCCTGCTCCTGGAGCGTTCCCGCGTCCAGCGATCCGGTCAAACGGGCCGTCACCGTGTGCCCCAGGCGCCGCAGCAGCTCGGCCGCGCGGACGTAGCTGTTGTCGTCGGGGTGGGCCGGATTGATGGCCTCGGCCACGTCACGCCGGATGGTCCACGACTCGCTGTGGGCCTCGTCGAACAGCACCCTGGGGAACGCCTGCATGAAATATCTCCCGCGATAGGCATCTTCTACGGGAAAATATACATATAGGGACGCCCAAAACCGACAAACACGTCCGCATGGTGAGATGTCAGGAGAGGTGGACGCTCTGCCTGACGCGGCCCTCGATGCTGTCGTCGCAGCGGTTCTTGGCGCAGAAGTACAGCACCAGCAGCGGCTTGGGCCGGCGGTCGATGACGTAGCTGACGAAGCCGAGCCGGTTGCCGCTGTTGCGGTCGCGCAGCGAGCCGTCGTACCGGGTGGCGTCGCTGTCGCCCGCGCGGTCGGGTACGGGCTGGTCCACCACGATCTCGCCGGGCAGCAGCCCTTCGAGCATGGCCTTCATCTGGGCGGCGGTCGCGCTCGCGCTGAGCGCGTCGGAGACCTGCACGTACACGCCCACGGCGTTGTCGGCGTCACTGGTGATGACCTCGTTCACCGTGGTCCAGTCCGCGGCCGCGCCGGAGACGAACATCGACTCGAACTCGGCGGCGTGCGGCGAGGCCACCACGAACAGGTCGCCGTGCGTCTTGACGGTCCAGTCGGCCGGGTACTCGAAGGTGAGCGGGGCGGCGGTGGTGCTCTGGTAGCGGGCCCAGGAGTCGCCCTTCTGGGTCATGATGAGCAGCACGACCAGGGACAGCGCCGCGATGGCCGCGATCACCGTGGCCACCACGAGCGGCAGCTTGCTCGGGCCGGAGGTGGCGGAGGCCGCCTTCTGGCGCTGGCGTACGGCCGACGACGGGGTGGGCGAGGGCCCGGCGGGCTGGCCGCTGATCGCGTCGCGCAGCGCGGTGACGAACGCCGTGCACGATGGGTAGCGCTGCTCGGGCGACTTGGCCAGCGCCCGCATCATCACGCCGTCGACCTCGACCGGCAGCTCCGGCCTGACCTGCGACAGCGGCGTGGGCTGCTCGGCCAGGTGCGCCCAGAGCAGCGCGATGTCGTTGTCACGCGGGAACGGCAGCCGCCCCGACAGCGCCTCGTAGGCGACGCAGGCCAGCGCGTACTGGTCGCAGCGCCCGTCGATGTGCTCCTTGTTGATCTGCTCGGGCGCCATGTAGCGGGGCGTGCCGATGAACTGGTCGGTCTGGGTCAGCCCGGAGATGGACGTGCGGTGCTTGGTGATGCCGAAGTCGGTCAGGTAGACGTGGTCCCCGGCCAGCAGGATGTTGGCCGGTTTCACGTCGCGGTGGATCAGGTCGTGCGCGTGCGCGGCGTCGAGCGCGGCGGCCACCTGGGCGATGATCTGGTTAGCCTGCGCGATCGGCAGCGCCCCCCGGTCGTAGATGAGGCGGCGCAGGTCGAGCCCGTCGACGTAGCGCATGGCGATGTAGAGCACGCCGTCGGCGTCGGCGTTCGCCTCGTAGATCGGGATGATGTTGGGGTGCTCGATGCTGGCGACCGTCCGGGACTCCAGGATGAAGCGCTGCCTGAACCGGTCGTCGACGCTGAGCACCGGGTTCAGGATCTTCAACGCCACCCGCCGGCTCAGCCTCGGATCGAGCGCCAGGTAGACGACGGCCATGCCGCCCTTGCCCACGATGTCCTCGATGTAATAGCCGGCCACCTCCTGGCCCACGAGTGATCTGTCGTTCACGGGCATCACGTCTCGATGGGGTGGCCGCAGTAGCCGCAGAAGCGGTGCGCGGCCCCCAGCCGCATTCCGCACGCGGTGCAGTACTTGACGGACGGCTGGTCCTGCGCGGTGAGCACCTGCTTCTGCTGCGGGACCACCTGGAAGGGCTGCGACCTGCGGACCACGACGGTCTGGTTCGCGCCCTCGTCGAGCGGCACCGGCGGAGAGGTCGGCGCCGACGACACCGCCGAGGCCGAGGCCGCCGCCGCTGCCGCCGCGACCAGCGGTGGTGGCTGGTCCGGTTGGTCGTCAGGAGTACGGCGGCGCCGCCACAGCAGGAACGCCCCGGCGCCCGCGGCCACGAACAGCACCCCGGCGGCGACGATGAGCGGCCAGAGCGGCATGCTCCTGGGCGCCGGTGCCACGGTCTGCCTGCTGCCCGCGTCCTCCGGGCCGCCCCGCTTCTGTAGCGAGGTCTGCAGCAGCTTGGCCGCCACCACGTTGCCCGGGTAGAGCTCCAGCACGCGCTGGAAGCCCGGCGCGGCCTCGGTGTAGTACTTGGTGTGGTAGCGGGTCAGCGCCGCCTCGAAGGCGGCGTCGATGGCGCCACGGCGCGGTGCGACCCCGGCCTTGGCCAGCGCGGCGAGGATCTCCCTGACGCCGATCATCCTGGCTTCCTTGCCGCCGCCGATCAGCATGCCGATGACGTGGCCGTCCTTGTCGCCGATGACCGGCGCGCCGAGCAGGCCGCGATCGACCAGGGCGCCGAGCTTCACGGGCTCGTCGACCTTCTTCTCCGGGTCGGCGAAGCTCCGGCCGGCGTCCTGTCCGCCGCCGCCTTTGCCCAGGTGCGCGATCTCCACGGCCTCCTTGACGTTCGCGCCGGGCCGGTCGGTGAACCCGGCCACATTGGTGGGCGAGCCCTGCTGGTCGGGCACCTTGTCGGCGAGGGGCGCGGTGGGCATGCCGACGCTGCCGACGGTCCGGCCCGTGGGGATCAGGACGGCGGGGCTGTCGGGCAGCGGGCCGGTCTTGACGATGTCGGCCTTGATGCCCTTGGGGTCGGCCGGGGAGACGTTCGGAAATATCGTGACGTTGGTGGTGACGTTGATGATGCAGGTCGACACGTTGGTCTTGGGCGGGTAGCACTCTTTCAAGTGGTGCTCGAGCAGGTCGTCCTTGACCTTGTGCCGCTCGAAGTCGATCGGGATCTTCACCTTGTGGTGCTCGGCGAAGATCTTGTTGGCCGCGTAGACCGCCACGTCCTTGTCGGTCTTGACCACGCGGGTGAGGGTGACGACGGCGCCCTCCGGGTTGACCACAATGCCCGTACCCACGCCTAAGGGAACGTCGTAGGACCGTTCCACATGCATCAGCTCACCTACGTGATCGAGCAGAGTGATCTCGATGTGAGAGGAGGCTTCCACGCGAACCACGGCCGGGGTGACCAGGTCGGTGATCCCGCTGGGGTGCTCGTGCGCCGACGCGGGCAGGGCGAGCAGGACGAGTGTCGCCGCGACACCCCCGGCAAGAGCTGTGAGACGTGCCATCTCCGCTCCAATTTCGCAGTTATCGAAATAAGGGTCTCAATCACCTGCCGGAAGTCAATAGACGTGCTCGTAGACAAGCGCTTGCTTGGACGTCTACGGTACCGGAATGGGCTACGCGATCGGCATCGACGTAGGCGGTACCTTCACCGACGTGGTCCTGCGCGGTCATGTGGGCGACGTAACGGTAATCAAGTGTTTGAGCACCCCCTACGACCCCATCGCCGGAATTACGGACGGTGTTACACGGGTGCTCGACGGCGTGGACCCCGCGCTGGTCACCCGCGTCGTGCACGCCACCACGCTGGCCACCAACGCCGTGCTCGAACGCAAGGGCGTGCGGGTGGCCTACGTCACCACTCAGGGCTTCCGCTCGGTCGTCCCCCTGGGCCGATACGCCCGGGTCGAGGAGGACCGCTACGACCTGCGCTTCACCCCGCCGCCCCCGCCGGTGGCCGCGGGCGACTGCTTCGAGGTGGTGGAGCGGGTGTCGGCGCGCGGGGCCGTACTGACGCCCCTCGATCTGGAGTCCGTACGGCGGGTGGCGGCGGAGATCGCGCGGCGGGGCATCACGTCGGCGGCGGTGTGCCTGGTGCACTCCTACGCCAACCCCGACCATGAGCGGCAGGTGGCCGCGATCCTCCGCGAATCGGTGGAGAACGTGGTCGTCTCGTCCGAGGTATGGCCGGAGATCCGCGAGTACGAGCGGGCCACGACGACCATCATGTCCGCCTATATCGGACCGATCATGGCCTCGTACCTCTCCAGGCTGCGCGACCAGCTGGCCTCGCTGGGCGTGCGGGCGCCCGTCCACGTGATGGAGTCGAGCGGCGGCGTGATCTCCGCCGAGCTGGCCGCCAGGCGGGCGGTCGCCATGATCGAGTCCGGCCCGGCGGCCGGGGTGCTCGCGGCGGCGGGCAGCGGGTTCGCGAACGTCATCTCCTTCGACATGGGCGGGACGACGGCCAAGACCTGCGTGGTGCGTGACGGGCGGCCGGAGATCACGCACGAGTTCCACGTCGGCGGCAAGGGCAGCTTCGGCGGGCGGCGGGCCGGGACCGGCGTGCCGATCAAGACCCCGGCCATCGACCTGGCGGAGGTGGGCGCGGGCGGCGGCAGCATCGCCTGGCTCGACGCCGCCGGAGCGCTGCGCGTCGGCCCGCACTCGGCCGGCTCCGAGCCCGGACCCGCCTGCTACGGGCTGGGCGGCTCCGAGCCGACGGTCACGGACGCGAACCTGGTGCTCGGCTACCTGACCTCGGCGTCGATCCCGCTGTCCGCGCCGCTCGCCGACAAGGCGCTGGAGCGGCTGGCCGGGCCGCTCGGGGTGTCCAGGGCGGCGGCGGCGCACGCCGTGCACGAGATCGTCAGCGCCTCGATGGCCTCGGCCGTGCACGTGGTGACCGTGCAGCGGGGGATCGATCCGCGTGGGTACGCGCTGGTGGCCTTCGGCGGGGCGGGGCCGATGCACGCGGCGCGGGTGGCGGAGCGGTTCGGGATCGAGACCGTGGTGGTGCCCGCCCACTGCGGCGTCGCGTCGGCGGCCGGGCTGCTGGTGGGCGACCTGTCGACGGACCGGGTGCTGTCGCGGCTGGACGCCGGGGATCCCGCGGAGGTGTTCGACTCGCTGGCCGCTGCGGCGGCGGAGGATCTCGGGGTGTCGCCGTCCGATCCGGAGGTGCGGGTCTCACGGTCGGTGGACGTGCGGTTCCGGGGGCAGTCGCATGATCTGACGGTGCCGTGGAGCTCGTCGCGTACGGAACTGGAGGCGCGGTTCTTCGACCGGTACGAGCGGGTTTATGGGATCTCGCAGCGGGGCGAGGTGGAGATCGTCAGCTACCGGGTCCGCGTCACCCTGCCCGCCGCCCCGGTCCCGGCGGTCACCGACGTCCCCATGGCTTCTTCGGGGCCTTTTGGAGTGCGGTCCGCGTACTTCGCCGAGGTGGGCGGGTATGTCGAGGTGCCGGTGCACACCCGCGACACGCTGGCGGTGCTTCCCGGCCCGGGGATCATCGAGGACGCCGAGTCCACGATCGTGGTGCCGCCCGGGTGGACCGCCACGCTGGGCCCGGCGCGGGCCGTACATCTGACCAGGGAGCCGCATGAGTGACGTGCTGACCGCCGAGGTGCTGCGGAACGCGCTGGTGGTCGCCGCCGAGGAGGCCAGCATCGTCGTCGTGCGGTCGGCGTACTCGACGTTCATCGTCGAGGGGTCCGACGCCTCCGCCGCCGTCCTGGACGCGCGCGGGCGGCTGATCGCGCACTCCATGGCCACCACGCTGATGAACAGCATGGCGCTCAAGGTCGCCCTGCCGGAGCTCGTCCGGGACGTGCCGCTGGAGATGATGCGTCCCGGTGACGTGTACGTGCTCAACGACGCCTACCGGGGCGGCGTGCACACCAACGACCTGCTCGTCTACCGGCCCGTCTTCGTCGGGGACCGGCCCGTGTACTTCGCCGCGACCATGATCCACGTGTCGGACCTGGGCGGGCTGTCCGCCGGGGGCATGGCACCGCTGGCCACCGACATCTTCCTCGAAGGGCTCCAGCTGCCTCCCGTACGGCTGGCCACGGCCGCCGGTCTGGAACCGGCTGTGGAGGCCATCCTGCGGGCCAACAGCCGTACGCCGGACAAGGTCATGGGTGATGTACGGGCACTCGTCGCGGGCACCGCCGTTGCGGCGGCCCGGGTCGGCGCGCTGGTGGCGGAGTACGGGGCCGCGGGGCTGGCGAGCGGGATCGACGACTACCTCGACTACACGGAGGCCAGGACGCGGGCCGCGCTGGCCGACCTTCCGGAGGGCTGGTTCGAGGCGTCGTACCCGATCGACGACGACGGAATAGACCCCGAAAAATCGCATGATGTCCGGGTGGCGATCACTCTGGAACGCCATGGCGGGCGCGTCGAGCGTCAGGCGCCCGAGATGCGGGCCGTGGTGGACTTCGCCGGGACCGGGGCGCAGGTGCCGGCGGCGATCAACGCGTCCGCGTCCCAGTCGCTGGCCGCCGCCGTGTTCGCGGTGCGCTGCTTCCTCGATCCGACGATCCCCATGAACGACGGCTGCCTGCGCGCGATCGACGTACGGCTGCCGGAGGGCTCGCTGCTCAACGCCCGCTCCCCCTACCCGTGCGGCGGACGGTACGTGCCGATCTACGCGGCCATGGAGGCCATCTTCCAGGCGCTGTCGGACGCCGTCCCGGAGCGGGCCATCGCGCCCAGCGGCATCCTCCAGCCGTTCTCGATCGCGGCCGTCGGGGCGCCGTACTGGATCCACCTGTCGTACGACTTCGGCGGCGTCGGCGCGCGGCGGGGGCTCGACGGGCCGGACGCGACAGGCGTGCACTTCGGCATCGGCCGCAACTCGGTGCCGCAGGCCGAGCCGGTGGAGAGCCGCTGCCCGCTGATCGTGGAGTCGATCGAGACCATCCCCGACTCCGGCGGCCCCGGACGGCAGCGCGGCGGGCTGGGCTCGCGGACCGTGTACCGGTTCCTGGCGGACTGCCACGTCACCACGCGCGGCGACCGGCTGCGCCTGGCCCCGCCGGGCCGCGACGGCGGGATGCCGGGGCGGGTCGGCGGCTTCTTCAAGCGCCACCTGGACGGGACGGTCGAGCGGCTCGCGTCAAAGGTGAACAACGTGCGGTTCGCCGCTGGTGAGGCGTTCGTGGTGGAGACGACGGGCGGGGGCGGAATGGGCTCCCCGTACGAGCGAGACCGTGAAGCGGTGCTCGCCGACCTCGACGCGGGCCACGTCACGGAACGCGGCGCCCAGGAGGACTACGGCCTCACCCGCTGATCCAGTGATTGCGGACGTTCGCTCTTCCTCTCCCCCGGATCCCCCGAAGGGGGTATCCCTCCACAAGGTCCTCAGCCACCGCGGACCGTCACAGGAGATCGAGGCGGTCGTGGGGCGACCATCGTCCTAGGTCCGGGGGCGCCAGGAGGCCGCGCCCTGGTGGACGGCGGAGTGGACGGCGCGGGCCAGGCGGGCGCCCCAGGTCGAGCGCGGGCCGCCGAAGAGCTCCTGCGGCCCGTCAGCGCGTACGGCCAGGCACAGGGCGTCCGAGGCGGTGCCGGTGCACGGGAAGCCCGCCTCGATCAGCGCCTGCGACTTGGCCTCCGTCATCGTCATCACGGCGTTGACCAGGGCGGCGTCGGTCATCGCGACCGGCACCGCGGCCATCAGGTTGATCGTGCCCACGGGCGGCGCAGTGGTGCTGAGCATCGGGGCCAGTTCGGGGTCGGTGGCGCCCTCAGGGGCGGCGGCCCAGGTGGGGACGCGTAACCCGACCGTCGCCACGACCTCCGCACCGCCGTCTGCCGCCCGCGCGTAGCGCTCCACCGAGGCGGCGGTCATCATCCCGACCCCGCTGCCGTCAGGCCCGAGGTCGAGCAGGTGCTCGACCGGGTCCATCCGCGAGTAGCCCGCCACGACCTGCGCGTTCAGCACCCACGTACGCTCCCCGATCCCCCCGCCCAGAAGCGCCGACGAGATCATCCGCCACCCCGGCCCGAACTCCCACAGCAGCGACCCGAGCCGCTCCCCGTCCTCGACCCGATACGTCAGCTCCACCAGACCCCCTTCAGGACGACGCCCTCGACCCGATACGCCACCAGGCCCCTACAGAACAACCTGATATGCCACCAGATCCCGTCAGGACGACATCCTCGTCCCGATATGCCGGCTCCTCTTTTACGAGACACCTCTTACCAGGTGCACCACGGGTCGGCCTCCGGGACCCGGCGCGATCTCCACCCGGGCGTCGAAGTGGGTGCCGACCAGCGCCTCCGTGAGCACCTGTCCCGGCTGTCCGACAGCGACGGCCCGGCCGCGGGCGAGCAGGAGGAGCCGGTCGGCGTACTGGCCGGCGAGGGTCAGGTCGTGCAGCGTCGTCACCACGGTCAGCTCGTCGGCGAGCCGGAGCCGGTCGACCAGCTCCAGCACCTGCTGCTGGTGCCCGAGGTCGAGCGCGGTCGTGGGCTCGTCGAGCAGGAGCGCGGGCGCCTCCTGGGCCAGCGCCCTGGCCAGGACCACCCGCTGCCGCTCGCCGCCGGACAGCTCCCCCAGCCGGCGGCCGGCGAACTCGGTGAGGTCGAGACGTTCGAGCACGGACCTGGTGACCTCCTTGTCGCGGCGGCTCTCGCTGCCGAGGTAGGGGATGTACGGGGTGCGGCCGAGCAGGGCGTACTCGTACACGGTCATGTCGGGCGGCAGCGAGGGTGTCTGGGGGGCGTAGGCGACCAGCCTGGCCCGGTCCCTGGGCCTGAGCGTGGTCGCGGGCCTGCCGTCGACGGTGACGTCACCCTGGTGGCCGACGACGCCCATGACGGCCTTGAGCAGGGTGGACTTTCCGGCGCCGTTCGGGCCGATGATCGCCAGCCATTCGCCGCGCCGTACCGAGAGGTCGACGTCGGTGAGCACCTCGCGTTCGCCGAGCCGTACGGAAAGGGCGCTCGTCTCGATCATCCGGGCCGGCCGGGCCGCGTCGGCGGCCACGTGGCGATCCACCGGGCCCGTGGTGGCGGTCATGTGGCGGTCTGCCGGGTCATGCGCAGGACGGCCACGAAGAACGGCGCGCCGACGAACATGGTGACCACCCCGATGGGCAGCTCGGCCGGGGCGATGACGGTGCGCGCGACCAGGTCGGCGAGCACGAGGAAGGCGGCGCCGCCGATCAGCGACAGCGGCAGCACGATGCGGTAGGAGCCGCCCGCCAGCCGCCTGACCACATGCGGGATGACGATCCCGACGAACCCGATGAGCCCGCTCACCGCCACGGCCGCCGCGGTGGCCAGGGAGGCGGCGAGCAGGACCGCCAGCCGTACCCGCCCGGCGCGGACGCCGAGGCTGGTGGCCTCCTCGTCCCCCACCGAGAGCACGTCCAGCATCCGCCCGTGCGCGAGCAGCAGCACGGCCGAGACGACGGCGTACGGCAGGACCAGCCAGAACTGGTCCCAGCCGCCGCCCACATCACCCAGGATCCAGGAGTAGATGCGCTGCAACTGCTCGACCTTGAACTGCTGGATGAACGTCTGGATCGCGGTGAGGAACGAGGTGACGGCCACTCCGGCGAGCACCAGCGTGGCGGTGCCGCCCGAGCGCCCGGCGGTGTTGCCGAGCACGTACGCGAGGAACACCCCGCCGACCGCCCCGGCGAAGGCGGCCACCGGGATGCCGACGACGGGGGTCGGCACGAGCACGATGACCACGGTGGTGGTCAGCCCGGCTCCGGCCGCGGCGCCCAGCAGGTACGGGTCGGCCAGCGGGTTCCGGAACACCCCCTGATAGCCGGCCCCCGCGATGGCCAGCAGCCCGCCGACCACGGCCGCCACCAGCACCCTGGGCAGCCGCAGCTCGAACAGCAGCCCCTTCTCCACGGGTGCCAGCCCCGAGTCCACGTTCACGTACGGCAGCCAGTCGAGGGCCTGGAGCACCACCTGCCACGGCGAGATGTCGGCGGCCCCGCCGAGCAGCCCGGCGACCATGGAGACGGCGAGCACGGCCAGCGCGCCCGCCGTCCACATCGGTCTGGACCTCACTGGCGGGTGGCCGCCTTGCCGACGGCGTCACTGATGGTCTGCGCCAGGTCGACGACCCGCGGGCCCCAGCGCGAGGCGATGTCGTCGTCGAGCTGGATCACCTGGTCGCCCTTGACGGCCGACAGTCCCTTCCAGCCGGGGCGCTTGGCCAGCGTGTCCTTGCTCTGCTGGCAGCACTTCACGTCCGCCAGGAAGATCAGGTCGGGGTCGGCCTGGGCGACGAACTCCGCCGACAGCTTGGGGTAGCCGCCCGCCGGGTCCGGCGCCTTGTCGGCGATGTTGGTGAGGCCGAACATGGCGTAGATCTGCCCGATGAACGTACTGGACGTCGCCGCGTAAGGGGTCTGGTCGAGTTCGTGGTAGTAGGTGAGCTTCTTGTCCTTGGGGGCGTTCGCCGAGAGCTTGTCCAGGGACGTCTTCATGCCTGTCACGACTTGTCCGGCCTTTTCGGTGTTGCCGGTGGCGGCACCGAGGTCGGCGATCTCGTCGTACGCCTCGTCGAGCTTGGTGGCGGCGGGCTCCAGCAGGACCGGCACGTTCACCTTGCCCAGCTCCGCGACGATCTTGTCGATGTCGTTGGAGACGATGACCAGGTCGGGCTTCTGGGCGACGATGGCCTCGACGTTCGGCTTGAAGCCGGACAGGTCGGTCTTGGGGACACCGGCCGGGTAGTTGGACTGGTCGTCCACCGCGATGACCTGCGGGCCCGCGCCGATGGCGAAGAGCGTCTCGGTGTGGCTGGCGGAGAGCGAGACGATCCGCTCCGGCCTCTTGGCGATGGTGACCTTGCCGTTGCCCGCCTCGACCGTCACGGGGAAGGCGGCGGAACTGGTCGAGCCGGTCGTGCCGGTGGAGCCGGTGGGGCTCGCGGGTGACGGGGTGGTGGTAGTGCTGGTCTGACCGCATCCGGTCAGAACGAGCGTTCCCAGCAGCGCGCCCGCGAAGGCCGTGCGTACGGGCCTCACGAGAAGTCCTTTCACACTGTCGGAACCGAGAGACCCGCTTGAGAGCGACGGATCACCCTTTTCCACGAGGGTTGATGACGTCAGCGCGGAGGCAGGCGACCTGGCTATGACAGTTGCGGGACAGCGCCGGACTCGCACCGGACTTCGCTGCAACTCTGCGCGTCGGACAGACGCTATCAATGCGCCAGATGGGCGTTAAGTCAAGGGGTGCCCAATTGGGCTTCCGCCTCGGCGATGATCTCCTGCAACCTGAGCCCGTGGGCCGCGTCCAGCGGGTGGCCGCCGCCCTGGCGTACGGTCCGCGCGAACTCCTCGGCGAGGGTCTCGAACAGATCGTCGTCGTCACCGGGCAGCAGCGTCACGCTGCCGGTCCTGCCGTACACCGCGACGCCGGCCGGCGGCAGGTCACCGGCGGCGGCCATGCACATCGAAGCCTCGCTGACCGCGCCGCCCTCATGATCGAGCAACAGTCCGGTCCAGCCGAGCGGGTTGCCGTGCGCGCGTACGCCGATCACCCGGCCGAGCGCGGCGTCGAGCAGATCGACCACGTGCGGCCCGACGTCCAGGAGCGCCCCGCGCTCGAGCCGCCACGGGGTGCCGAACGGGTGGTCGCCCAGCAGAACATTGGAGATGTTCGCGGCGTGACCGCCGAACGCCTCGATATCCGCGCAGCGCGCCAGGAACTCCCTGACCGACTTCATATAACGCATGCTGAGCACCATCTGGGAGGCCACACCGGCCTCCCGCACGGCGTCGGCGAGCCGCCGCGCGTTCTCCAGCGAGTCGGCGAGCGGCTTCTCCAGCAGCAACGCCTTCCCGGCCCGCGCCGCACGTACCCCCAATTCGGCCTGTACGCCCGGCGGCACGCAGAACGCCACGGCCTCGCACGCGTCGAACAACTCCTCGACCCGCTCGAACACCGGCGCCCCCAGCCGGGCGGCGGCCTCCGGACGCCGGGCCCACACCCCGGCGAACCGGAGATGCGGACTCTTGGCCAGCATGGGCGCGTGCGCCCGCTCCGCCCACGGCCCCGCCCCGACCAACCCGACCGACACCGGCTCCATTCATCCCCCTTGATCCGCCACAACCCTATTGCGGCGCCCATGAATGTTCTCCGGGTATCCGGTCTTCCGCTCCCGGGGAGAAGGCATCCCTCTACAGGGGCCCGACCACGAGGGATCGTCTTCCTCCGCTCGCCCGAAGCGGGTACGCCTCTAAGGACCCCAGCCACCACGGACCGTTTCTTCCTCTCCCCCGAAGGGCGAATCCTCTAAAGGACCCCAGCCACCACAGACCGTCACAGGAGGTCGAGACGGTCGTGTGACGAACCACCCCGGAGAACCCGGGGGTCACTCCGCCGCGTCGCGCCATTGGCGCAGGGCGTGCTCGGGGCGGTGGGCCAGGGTGCCGGAGTCGATGACGATCGTCTGTCCGGTGATGCACCGCGACTCACCCGAGGCGAGGAAGGCGACGAGGTCGGCCACGTCGTCCGGGGTGCAGGCCCAGGGCAGCAGCCGCTCGGCCGCCTTGTCGGCCAGCCGCTCCCGGCCCAGGGCCTGTGCGGCGGCGTCGGTCAGGACCAGGGCGGGCGCGACGGCGTTGCAGCGGATGCCGCGTGAGCCGTACTTGGTGGCCACGTACCGCACGAAACCGGTCAGCGCCGCCTTGGAGGTGCCGTACGCGACGTGCGCGACGTCACCCAGCAGGCCCGAGACCGACGAGGTGACGACGAAGGCGCCGCCGTCGGCCATCACGGGGGCCGCGTGCTTGACCATGAGCAGGCAGCCGCGCAGGTTCACCGCCATCGTGCGGTCCCAGACGGCGACGTCGAGGTCCTCGAGATCGTGGTCGCGGCCGTAGGTGCCGGGACCGAGCGCGGCGGCGTTGGAGTGGACGACGTCCAGGCGGCCGAACGAGGCGAGCAGCTCGCCGATCGCCCCGGCCACCTGCTTCTCGTCCGACACGTCGCAGACGAGCGCCGCGGCCGTGCCGCCCCTGGCGCGGATGGCGGTGGCGACCGACTTGGCGCCCGCCGCGTTCACGTCCAGGACGCCCACGCAGGCGCCCTCGGCGGCCAGGCGCGCCGCGCACGCCGCGCCGATGCCCGACCCCGCGCCCGTCACCAGGGCCACCCGCCCGTCGAACCGGCCCGGCGCGCCACTCACCACGTCACCCGCAGGGCTGTCAGTCCCCGGCCCACGATGGACTTGCGGTAGACGATGGGTTCGTCGGCGAGTCTGAGGGTGGGCAGGCGGCGGCCGAGCACCTCGAGCGCGGTGCGGAGTTGCAGACGGCCGAGCGCGGCGCCCACGCAGAAGTGGATGCCGTAGCCGAACACCATGTGGGCGTCGGCGTTGGCCCGGTCGATGACGAACCGGTCCGGGTCGGGGAAGACGGTCTCGTCGTGGGCGGCGGAGTCGGTGGAGAGGAGCACCAGCGACTTCTCCGGAATTGTCACGTCGTGGAGAGAAATATCCGTGGTGGCGTACCGGAACGAACCGAGAGAAGCGCCGTCGATACGCATGCACTCCTCGACCGCGTTCTGGATCAGCGGCGGCGCGACCGGCCAGGCGTCCTCGCGCAGCAGTCGCAGGACGCTGTTGGCGAGCTGGTTCGGCACGGTGTCGTTGCCGCCGAGCAGGATCGTGGAGATCAGCTCCACCACCTCGCGGTGACTGAGCTCGGAGCCGATCAGTGAGGTCATGAGCGAGGTGAAGTCGTCGCGCGGCTCCTTGGCCCGGGACGCGACCAGCCGATCCACGTAATCCAGATATGTCAGGAAACTGTCGGCCAGTTCGAGCTGGCGGTCGGGCGGCTGCGGCGACAGGAAGAGCTGGAACCAGTCCTTCACATGCGCCTGTACGAAGCCCTCGTCCGACTCGGGCACCCCGATGAACCGGGCGGTCAGCTTGATCGACGGCTCGTGCCCGATCTCGGACACGAAGTCGGCCTCGCCTCTGGGCGCCACGCGGTCGAGCAGGTCCTCGTTGAGCCGCCGGAAGTGCTGCTCCATGGCCGAGACCGCCCGTGGCGTGAACGCCTTCGACACCGAACGCCGCAGCCTGGTGTGGTCGGGCGGATCGACGTTCGCCACGAAGCTGGACAGGAAGGATCCGTGCTCGCCCAGCTTGTCGCGTGTCTCGCGGGTGAGGCTGCGGGAGATGGTCAGCGAGCCCTCCGAGGAGAACCGCCTCGGATCGCCGTACGCCCCGCGCACGTCGGCGTGCCGGGTCAGCACGTAGGCACCGAGGTGCTCACTGCGGAACACCGGCAGCTCCCGCCGCAGCCTGCCGAGGAACGCGTACGGCGAGGCGACGTGCCAGTCCGAGCCGACGTCGAAGTCCTCGATCGTGCCAGCGGTTACGTCCTCGGTCGTGCCGTCCGTCGTGCCCTCGATCATGCGAAGATCCTCCGGGGGTTGTCGACGAGCATCTGGTGGATCTGGTCCTCGGTGACGCCCCGCTTGCGCAGCTCGGGCAGGACGTCGCGGGAGATGTGCAGGAGGTGGTAGTTCGGGTGGCGCTGCCGTACGACCTCGGCGTCGAACCGATCGTTGAAGCAGTACGAGTCGTGACTTAGCACCATTTGGTCGGCGTGGCCGCGCGCGCACATCGTCGCCACGATCGACACCCGGTCCTCGAACGGCGAGAGCGTCTCGATGCCGAAGCGGTCCATGCCGAGGTAGGAGCCGTTCGCGGCCAGCTCCTCCAGGTAGGCGACGTCGGTCGAGTCGCCCGCGTGGCCGATGACGACCCTGGTGAGGTCGACGCCGAGCTCGCCGAGCAGCCGCTGTTGCTCCAGGCCGCCTTTGGAGGCGCTGTGAGAGTGGGTGGTGATGGGCACGCCCGTCTCCAGGTGCGCCTCGGCGACCGCCCGGAACACCCGTTCGGTCCCCTTGGTCATGCCGAGATGGTCGGTGGCGCATTTGAGCATGCCCGCCTTGACCCCGGTCCGGCCGATGCCCTGAACGATGTCCCGTACGAAGAACTCCGCCAGCCGATCGGGCCCCCCGAACAGCGAGCCGGGACCCCGGTTGCCGAAGTACGGGGGGAGGGCGTCGTAGGTGTAGAGGCCGGTGGCGGCGACGATGTTCACGCTGGTCAGCTCGGCCACCCGTTGGACGGCGGGGACGTACCTGCCGAGCCCGATGACGGTCAGGTCCACGATCGTGTCGATGCCCTCGGCCCGGAGGTCGTCCAGTTTGGCCGCCGCCTCCCTCGCCCGCCGCTCGAGGTCCCATCCTTCCGGGATGTCCGGCCAGTTCCAGAGAATCTCCGGACTGAGCCCGAACACGTGCTCATGCATGAGCGTGGCGCCCAGCTCGCCCACCGGCCCTCTCACGGTCTCAGGCATGGGCGTCTCTCACCTGTACGTCTGGGGCGCTCACACGCACGGGAACCTCGGGTGGTCGAAGGGCCGGTTCACCTCTAGGTCGAGCCCGTCCGTCTGCTGGTACGGCGTGCCGGTGTAGAGGGCGTTGGCGTCGAAGTACGTGACGGTGAACGACAGGCGCGGCTGGTCGCGGTTATTGGCGGGCGCTCCGTGCACGGTGAGTGCGTGATGCACGGTCGCGTCGCCCGCCGCGAGGTCGAGGGGCGGCGACAGTTCCAGCTGCTTGAGCCAGGGGTGCTGGCTGAGCTGGTCGTCCCCCGCCCGGGTGAAGCTCCGCCCGAGCAGCCCGTACCGGTGCGAACCGCTGAAGAAGCGCAGCGACCCCATGTCCGCCGGTACGTCCACCAGCGCCAGCCAGACCGTCAGCATCGCCGAGCGGTCCATCGGCATCCACGGGAAGTCCTGGTGGAACTCGGTCGCCGCGTGCTCCCCCGGCTCCTTGACGAGCAGGTTCGTGACCTGCACGCGTACGGCCTCCACACCGTGCAGCAGCCGGGTCGCGTTCTGGCCCATGGCCGGGCTCAGGGCCAGCGTCCGGAACGCCTCGTCGCTCTCGGCGATGTCGCGCGACTGCCCGAACGCCTGGTCCACCAGCGTCCGCCGCTGCTTCGCGCGGGCCGCGAGGTAGCCGGCCGCCCGCTGCCTCAGCTCGGCCACGGCGTCGGGGGGCACGAGGGCGGGCAGCCGCACCCATCCGTGCTCGTGAAAGAAGCCCGCCTCGTCGTCCGACGCGGCGCGCACGGGGATCTCCATGCCCACAGTCTTGCACCTGAGCAAGCGCTTGGTAAGTACTCTTTCCTTCCGTCAACTCAAGCCCTCGAATACGGAAGGGGAACCACAAACCGGATACACGGCCATAAAAGTGGGCACGGAACTCTTGTTCGTCGCGCGCAGGGGAGGCGTCCGACGTTCTCGATATGGGGGAGGAATCATGGCCGTTGCCCAGTCTCGAGCGCGTTCGTCCAAAGAACTGGCGATTGACCTGCCGATGATGAGTGTCCAGGTCCGTCCCCCGGAGTTGCGGATGCCGCACGTCGAGATGCCGCGTCTGGGAATGCCACGTCTGGGGATGCCGCGCCTTTCCCGGCGGGAGCTCGGTCACGCCGTGGACGTGGCGCGGACGTTCCTACCGCCGCCCGAGCGGCTCGCGTACTACGGCGCGCTCGGCGCGCTCGCGGCGTTCGGCGTGCTCGACTGGCCGGTGGCCGCCGCCATCGGCGCCGGTGCGCTGATCGCACGGCGCGGCCAGGAAGGCCGGCGCCGACAGGAAAGGGCGAACGGGACTCCCGCCCGCGCCACGGAGGCGCCCGCCGCCACCCGCGGGCGCGCCACGACCGCCACCACACGCGGGCGCGCCACGACCACCGCCACCCGCACCGCGTCCGCCACCACCCGCAGCCGGGCGGCGACCGCCACCACTCGCAGCCGGGCGGCGACCTCCGCCGCGCGAGGCCGCACCGCGACCGCCACGACCGCCACGCCGAAGAGCGACACCGAACCGAAGACCGCCACCAGGTCCAGGAGCTCGGCCACACCCAAGAGCACCACCACCTCCAGGAGCACCGCCGCACCGAAGAGCACCACCACCACGTCCAGAAGCGCCGCCACACCCAAGAGCACCACCACCTCCAGGAGCACCGCCGTACCGAAGAGCACCCGCTCGTCCAGGAGCACCGGCACCACCTCGGGGGAGACCGCCACCTCGGGTAGGCGTACCGCCGCAAGCAGGCGCGGCGCCTCCTCGACGGGCACCGCCTCGACCACCGGCGCCTCGAAGAGAGCCTCCGCCCAGCGCAAGTCCGCCTCCGCCACCACGTCACGAGGTGCTCGGGCGAGCACCGCCGGGCGTACGCGGTCGGGCCGGTGAGATCGGGTTGCCACGTGTTCTGAGCAGCCTGCGCGTTCTGAGCAGCCTGCGCGCCGTCCGGAGGGTTCCGCCGAGGGGACGACATGTGGCCGTTCTCCGCTGACACGGTCCTGAGCGTGCTCCCCGAGCCGGTACGGAGCATGCTCCCCCGTCCGCGCCGGATACAGAAGTGCGCGGGTGGCGTACGCATCGAGCTGCGGCACGTCGGCGGCCCGGGCACGGAGTCGGCCGCGCGCGTACTCGAAGACCGGCTGCGCTCGGCCGGGGTGGACCGGGCCGAGGTCAACGGCGCGCTCGGCTGCGTGTTCGCGGGCTGCGACGCGGCCACGGCCGATCTGGACAAACTCACAGCCATCGTCGACGAACTCGACCTGGACGGCGCCCGCGAAGGTGGCCCGGTGGCGCTCGACGGCGTGCAGCAGCAGGCCCGCGCCGCGATGAGCCTCGGCCTGCACGTCCTGGGCACCGGGCTCGCGCTGGCCGGCCGGGTCGCCCGCCTGCCGAGCGTGTCGCCGGCCGTACCCGCCGTCCTGTCGCTGGCCGAGCACACCCCGCGGATCCGGCGTGAGCTGGAGCGGTACATGAGCATTCCCACCACGGACGCGGTGGTCGCCTCGACTCGCCTCGTCTCGCAGACGCTGGCGGTGCGGCCCTTGTCGATGCTCATCGACTCCGTCGCGGCGGCCATCCGCTTCGTCGACACGTGCGCCGGGCGGCGGGCCTGGGAGCTGCGCGAGGAGGAGTTCGCCGATGCCGACGGGGCGTACCGGCACATCAAGGTCGCGGAGCGGCCCCGGCCGGTTCCGCTGCCGCACGGGCCCGTCGAGCTGTACGCCAATGCCGCGAGCACCGCCACGGTGGTGACGCAGGCGGTCACCACCGTGGTGGGCGGCGGCCACGAGCGGGGGCTCTCCGTGCTCATCACGGGGATCCCGAAGGCCGCGCACTTCGGCAGGGACGCCTTCACCAGTGTCCTCGCGCGCGCCCTGGCCAACCGTGGCGGCATGGTGCTCCACCGCCGCGCGCTGGGCCGCCTGGATCGCGTCGACACGGTCCTCCTCGACGCCGCCGCGCTGACCACGGGCGGGTGGACGATCGACGGGATCGTCCCGCTCGGCGAGAACCTTGGCACGGACCACGGCGCGGACCACCGCGCGAACATCGGCGCGAACCTCGGCACTGACCACGGCGTGGACAAAAGCCTGGACGAGCTGCACGCGCGGATCTACACGCTGCTCGACCTCACCGATCCGGCGGCCCAGCGTGAGCGGGACGGCTGGTCGGCGGAGCCGTATTCGGCGACGCGCGAGCCCGTGGAGGTGCGGCGGTGGCGCCGCCAGGGGATCCGGCCGATCAGGATCTCACGGCAGGGGGTCCCGGTTGCCCTGGTCGGGGTGGCGCCGGAGCTCCACCCGCTGGCCGAAGCCGTGGTGGCCGCCGCGAAGGGCGCGGGTGACGTGGTGCTGGCCGGTGGGGAGGCGTACCTCGGCCCGCGACTCGGTGTGGAACAGGTCGTCGACGGCGGCGCCCGGCTGGTCGCCGCGCTGCGGTCGCTGCAGTCCGAAGGGCACGTCGTGGCGGTGGTGTCCCGCACGTCGAGGCGCGGCCTGCGCCAGGCGGATCTGGGCATCGGCGTGCTCAGGGGGGCGGGGCGGGTGCCGTGGGACGCCGACGTGATCAGCGACCTCGACGGGATCCACCTGCTGCTGCGCTGCGTCCCGTACGCGAAGAAGGCCAGCAGGCGCAGCGTGCGGGTGGCCGCCGCGGCGGGGGTCGTCGGCGCGGGCCTGGCCGTGCTCGGCCCGGCCCCGACGGCGGTGGCGCGGGCGCACCTGGTACGCGACTGCACCTCGGTGGCCGCCCTGGTCACCGGGGAGTGGGTGGGACGGAACGTCAGGCGGACGGCGCCGCCGGTGCCCGCCGACCGCACGCCGTGGCACGCGATGGCGGTGGCCGACGTCCTCGCCCTGCTGCGCACCTCGCCGCACGGGCTGAACCAGAAGGAGGCCGAGCGCCGCAGGACGAAACCGGCGCGGCCGGATTCCGCCGGGCCCACCTCCCTGGTCATGGCGTCCCTGGAGGAGCTGGCCAACCCGTTGACGCCGGTCCTGGCGGCGGGCGCGGGGCTGTCGGCCTCGGTCGGTTCGGTCCTGGACGCCGTACTGATCGGCGGCGTGATGGTGGTCGACGCCGTCATCGGCGGGGCGCAGCGGCGCGGCGCCGACCGGGAGGTGCACCGGCTCACCGAGGTCACCGCCGTACGGGTCCGGCTGCGCAGGCCCGGCGGCGGCGTCTCCGGTGTCGCCGACGACCTGGTGAAGGGGGACGTGATCGAGCTGCGCGCCGGTGACGCCGTACCGGCCGACGGCAGGCTGATCCAGGCGGTCAGCCTGGAGATCGACGAGTCCACCCTGACCGGCGAGTCGCAGCTCGTGTCCAAGACCGCGGCGCCCACCGTCGCCGCCGCCATCGCGGATCGCCGGTCCATGGTGTACGAGGGCACCACCGTCGCGGCCGGCCACGGCCTGGCCGTGATCGTGGCGACCGGGGAGGAGACCGAGGCGGGCCGGACCGCCGGACTGGCCGCCGAGGGGCCGCCGGTGAGCGGTGTGGAGCTGCGGCTGCGCAAACTGAGCCGCCGTATCCTGCCCGCCGCGATCGGGTCTGGCCTGGTCCTGATGGTGACCAACCTGCTGCGCGGCTCTCCCCTGTCCGCGGCGCTCGCCCCCGCGGTGAGCCTGGCCGTCGCCGCGGTCCCCGAAGGGCTGCCCTTCATCGCCACCGTGGCCGAGCTCGCCTCCAGCAAACGGCTCTCCCAGCGCAACACGCTGGTCCGCAACCCGTCGACCATCGAGGCCCTGGGCCGGGTCGACGTGCTCTGCTTCGACAAGACCGGGACGCTGACCGAAGGCCACATCAGCCTGCGCCAGGTCTCGGACGGAAGCCGCGCCCGGCCGCTGGAGACGTTGACGCCGGAGCTGAGGGTGATCGTCGGCGCGGCGCTCCGGGCGGGCCCCCGCTTCGAGGGCGGGCGGGGCATCCCCCATCCGACCGACCGCGCCGTCGTGGAGGGTGCCGCCAAGCTCCACGTGGCGCCCAAGGACGGCCTTCGGGAGTGGCATCGGGTGGACGAGCTGCCGTTCGAGCCCGCGCGCGGTTACCACGCGGTGCTCGGCCTGTCCGAGTCGGGTCACCTGCTGAGCGTCAAGGGAGCCCCCGAGGTCGTCCTCGAGCGCTGCACCCACCTGATCCGCGGCGGCGAGCAGGTACCCATGGGCGCGAGGACCAGGCGTGAGCTGGAGAAGGAGGTGGAAAGGCAGGCCTTGCAGGGCTTCCGCGTGCTCGCCGTGGCCGAGCGCGAGGCGTCCAGCCGCGCCGATCTCGACGAGTCCCGCATCCAGCGCCTGTGCTTCCTGGGCTTCCTCTGCCTGGCCGATCCCGTACGGCCCACGGCCAAGCGGAGCGTCGACGGCCTGATGCGCGCCGGCGTGCGGGTCATCATGATCACTGGTGACCATCCGAGCACGGCCGAGGCCATCGCCGCCGAGATCCACGTTCTGAACGGCCAGCGGGTGATGACGGGACCCGAGCTCGAACGGCTGGACGACGACGCCCTGACCAAGGCGCTGCCCGAGGTGGCGGTGTTCGCGCGGACCACGCCCGAGCACAAGGCCCGCATCGTCTCCTGCCTGCGGCGGGCCGGCAAGGTGGTGGCCGTCACCGGTGATGGCGCCAACGACGTCCCGGCGATCCGGCTCGCCGACATCGGCATCGCCCTCGGACCGCGTGCCGTCCCGGCCGCCAGGGCCGCCGCCGACATCGTGGTGATCGACGATCGCATCGAGACGATCATCGACGCGATCTCCGAGGGCCGGGCGATGTGGGGCTCGGTCCGCGACTCGCTCGGCATCCTGCTCGGCGGGAACGTCGGCGAGATCGTCTTCACCGTCGGATCCAGCCTGCTGTCCAGGCGCAGCGCGCTGAACGCCCGCCAGTTGCTCCTGGTCAACCTGCTCACCGACATGCTGCCCGCCATGGCCGTGGCCGTTCGCCCCCCGAACGCCGAGAGCCCGGAGAAACTGCTCGCCGAGGGGCCGGAGGTCTCGCTCGGCACCGCCCTGACCCGGGACATCTACGTACGCGCGATCACCACCGCGGCGGCGGCGACCGCGGCGTGGCTGCTCGGCCGGATGACCGGGACGCCGGGCCGCGCGTCCACCGTCGGGCTCATCGGCCTGGTGGGAGCGCAACTGCTGCAGACGCTGTCGGTGGGGGACGGGGATCGGCTGGTGTTCCTCGCGTCGGTGTCGTCGCTGGCGGCCCTCATGGTGATCATCTCCGTCCCGGGGTTGAGCCAGGTGTTCGGCTGCCGTCCGGTCGGCCCGTTCGGCTGGGCCATCGGGCTGGGCTGCGCGGGGGCGGCGGCGCTGGTGGCGGTGCTGATGGAGCGGGTGAGCGCGGAGCAGTCATCAGCGGTTCACCATATAGACACCTGAATTGTGGCCTTATCGCAACTTTTGTGGCCGATTATCCTCATATTGATAGGTTTACTGAGGTGAGGTACTCGGTGTCTGAATTTCTGGCCTCTCTGCTCGCGAAGGCGGGCATGATGCTGTTGGAAATGCTGATCGCGCGGATCGTCCACGCGCTGGTCACGTCCCTCGCGGGCCGCGCCGCCTTCCGCCTGGCCTGATCTCGCCGCGCGTGCCCGCCGGTCAGGGCCTTTGTTTCCTGTACGGCACAGCCGCCCCACCCGCCACCCGCCGCACATGGCTGAGGGCCTCCAGGAAAACGGCCGCTGAACCCGCACATGGCCGGGCGCCGTTACGTGCGCGCAGTTGACCATCTCCGTGGTTTCGCGGGGTGATCGCCCCTAAGCTGACAAGCGTACCTACACAAGCGCTTGCTCAAGCGAAGGAGATGCCGTGCGGCGGTTCAGGTTTGGGGCGGTGGTGCGGCAGGCGGAATCGGGTAAGGCGTGGGCGGACAAGGCCAGGCGGCTGGAGAGTGCCGGGTTCGACGTGCTGCTCGTGCCCGATCACCTGGTCGGTCCGCGGTTCGCCCCCGTGGCGGCGCTGGCCGCCGCCGCCGGCGCGACGACGCGGCTTCGGGTGGGGACTCTCGTGTTCGCGAACGACTTCCGGCATCCGGCCGTGCTGGCCAAGGAGACGGCGACCCTCGACGTGCTGTCCGACGGGCGGCTCGACGTGGGGCTCGGGACCGGCTGGATGGCCGACGACTACCAGCGGGCCGGCCTGCCGTTCGAGCCGCCCGGGGTGCGGGTGGACCGGCTGGCTGAGGCCGTGGCCGTGCTGAAGGGGCTGTGGGGCGACGGGCCGTACACCTACGACGGGGCGCATTACCAGATCCAGGCACTCGACCAGCAGCCCAAGCCCGTGCAGCGGCCGCATCCGCGACTGCTGCTGGGCGGCGGGGGGCCGCGGATGCTGCGGCTGGCCGCCCGGGAGGCCGACGTGGTGAACCTGGGGATGCGGGTACGCGCCGACGGCACCGGGCCCGACGGGAGCGACGGCGGGCGGCAGGCGTTCATGGACAAGCTGCGGACGGTACGCGCGGCCGCCGGCGACCGCTACGACCGGCTGGAGCTGGGCACGAGCGTGGTGCAGGTGGGCGTACGCAAGCCGGAGGAGACCTGGAGCGCCGCCGACACCTCACAGCTGGACGAGACGCCACAGGTACTCCTCGGCACCCACCACGACATAGTCGACAAGCTCCGCTACTGGCGGGATGAGCACGATATTTCGTATTTCGTGGTGCATCACGAGCGCGACCTCGACGCCTTCACCCCGATCGTCGAGGAGCTCGCTACGGGGTGAGGATCACCTTGCCCATGGTGTTCCTGCTCTCCAGTGCCGCATGGGCGGCCGCGGCCTGCTCCAGCGGGAAGGACTGGACGGCGGGCGTGAGCTCGCCGTTCGCCGCCGCCTCCAGCGCCCGCTCCTGCAGGTCGTCCATGCCGCCCTGGCGGCCGAGCAGGTAGGCGAGGGCGTCGTACGAGGTCACGCCACGGGCCTTCAACTCGGCCTCCTCAGGATGGAACCACTCCCCCGACGCCTGCCCGAACACGACCTGCCGCCCACCTTCAAGGAGTTCGAAGGCGGTTCTGCCGAGTTCGCCGCCGACCCCGTCGAAGACGATCGTGACGTCGCCGACCGACTCCCGTACGACGTCCGTCCAGCCGGGCGTGCTGTAGTCGACCGCCAGGTCGGCGCCCAGCGAGCGGACCCGGGCCGCCTTCGCGGGGCCGCCCGCCGCTCCGACGACCGTCGCGCCCACCCGGCGGGCGTGCTGGACGAGCAGCGTGCCGATCCCCCCGGCGGCGGCCATGATCAGCACCACGTCCGAGGCCGTCACCGGCGCGACCTCCAGCAGTCCCAGCGTGGTGGCGCCGGTCGAGAGCATGGCGACCGCGGCGCCGTACTCCAGCCCGTCGGGAAGCACCGTCAGACCGGCGGCGGGCGCGACGGCGAGCGACGCGTAGCCGCCCGAGGTCACCTCGCTGGTCACCACGCGACTGCCCAGCAGGCCGGGGCCGACGCCCTCACCGACCGACTCCACCACCCCCGCCACCTCGTGGCCGAACGTCGCGGGCAGGTCGGGCGCGGGGTGCGGGCCGATGGGGATGCCCCGCCTGAACAGCGTCTCGATGAAGTGGACACCGACGGCGTGTACGGCGATGCGGACCTCGCCGGGGCCCGGCAGGGGATCAGGGACGGATTCATAGCGGAGGTTCTCGGCAGGGCCGTAGGAATAGAGCCTTATCGCGTGCATGCCGCCCAGCCTGCTACCTGAACCACGGTTGAGGTCAACCGTGCCGGATGATGGAAGTCATGGACGAGATGGTGTTGCTCAGGCACGGCGCGACAGAGTGGAGCAAGGCGGGCAAGCACACGGGCCGCACCGATGTGCCGTTGCTGCCCGAGGGCGAGGAGCAGGCGCGGGCGCTGGCGCCGCTGGTCAAGGAGATGACGTTCGACCTGGTGCTGGTGTCCCCCGCCCAGCGGGCCCGCCGGACGGCGGAGTTGGCCGGGCTGGAGGCGTACGAGGTGGACGCGGATCTGTGGGAGTGGGACTACGGCGGCTACGAGGGCATCACCACGCCCGAGATCCGGGAGACCCGGCCGGGCTGGTACCTGTGGCGTGACGGCGTGACCCCCGGCGACGCCGAGCATCCCGGGGAGAGCGCGACCGACGTCGGCGCGCGTGCGGACCGGGTGATCGCCAGGGCGAAGGCGGCAGAAGGGCGGGTGGCACTGGTGGCGCACGGGCACTTCCTGCGCGTGCTGACGGCCCGCTGGCTGGGCCTGCCGCCCACCGACGGCCGCCTGTTCAAGCTCGACACCGGCACGTACTCACGGCTGGGCTACGAACACGCCGAACCCGTGGTGACGGCCTGGAACGCACCGGTCACCTGACCCCGGCGCGCGCGGGTCAGCCGACCTCAGCCCGTACCGCCGACGCGTGCAGCGCCTTGCTCACCAGCCAGCCCCGCAGTGAGCCGTGTCGGGGCTCGTACGACAGCGGCCGTTCCCACAGCCCGACGAACACGTCCTGGGTGATCTCCTCGGCGGACACCCGGTTCCCCGTGATCTTGATCGCCACCCCGTACACGAAGGGACTGTGCTCGTCATAGGCGGCGGCCAGCGCGTCGAGGTCGCCCGCGACCAGCCGGGCGTGCAGGTCCACGTCGGGGCCCATCAGTCACATCCCAGCGTGGAGGCGGCCCGGATCAGCTCGCGGGCGAGCGCGGGATCGCCCTCGGCCGCGTACGGGAAGGAGTCGGGCGGCCACCGGCCCGCCAGCAGCTTGCAGAAGTGGACGGCGTCCGCCGACACCAGCACGGCGACACGGTCGGGCGTCGACGAGAGCGGCACCGTCCACGTGCCGCCGCCGGGCCCGGTCAGCACGACCGTGGCGGCCACGTCGCGGCGCGGCCCCTTGACGGCCCTGGGCAGCATGGCCAGCCCGAACTCGGCGATCATCCGCACGTGCTCGGCGGCCGGGGGCGCCGAGGACCTGGCGGTGGCGGTCCTGATGTCGTCGGCGTGCGTCCAGGTCTCGAACGTCCGCTGGACCATCGCGTGCCGCAGCGGCCCGCGCGCCGGGCTGGTCCCGGCCAGCTCCACTTCGACGCCGAGCAGCACGCCGGTGCTGCCGGAGACGCGTTCGAGCAGGGATCCGGCCTGCTCGCGCCAGCGGCGGTGAGCCGGCAGGTCGCCGACCGCCGGTACGCCCATGAAACCCGCGACCCTGGCGTCGTTGGCGGCCAGGTGCTCGACCATGCCGCGCACGGTGCCGTGCTTGGCCAGCGGCGCCTCCCATTGCGCCACGCTGAGCTCGCCCAGCAGTTCGTCCATGAGCGCGACCTGCTGGGCATAGGGAACGGCCACGGCCGCGACCGCCGTCTCGGCGGGGCTGCGCCGCATCCGCGCCTTGGCCAGCATCGCCTCCCGCAGCCCGGGCGGCGGAGAGACCGCCTCCCCTGGGGCGTCCAGGAGTGCGATGGCCGCGCCGCAGTCCGGGCACGAGGCGACGTGGTCCTGGGAGCCCTGCCCGTTATAGAGGTACGAGTCCGTCATGGCTACCTCCGCAGCCCGACGCTAACCCGATGTGCCTCCGGGCGCCAGACGACTGCCGGGGAAGGGCGACAGGAGGGTCTCGCGCCACGGCCCGTCGAGGAAGTCCCGGGCCCGCTTGGCCCAGTCGAGCAGGCGCGGGTCCGGCGGCACCTCGTCGTCCAGCCCGAGGGCGGCGTCCCGGGCCCGCTGCGTGCGCAGGTGGTCGTCGAGCGACACGCCCCAGACCGTGACGGCCTCGGTGTCGCAGAACAGCACCTCGTACAGGCCGACCAGGTGATGCCCGTGCTCGGCCAGCAGCGGCGCGCGTTCGGTGCGGACCGCCTCCAGGTAGTCGAGGGCGGCGCCGGGTCGTACGCGGGCGCTCTCGAACACGTAGAACTCGGCGGTGGCCACCTCGCTCAGGTCCGGACAGCCCGGCACGGCGCCGAGCGGGCGGGAGAAGGCGGAGAAGCGCAGGTCGTCGATGTCGGACAGGAACAGACGGTCGTCCACCCCTCGGTAGATCTCCATCATCTGGCGCCAGCCACCGTCCCACCCGCCGTGGCAGTCCCACAACGTGACCGCCTTGAACTGCGGGTGCCCGGTGATGCCCACGGCGTAGAAGGCGCCGGCCAGGTCGATCTCGCGGGACCTGATGGACATGCCGGAGGTCAGCGTGGGCGCCTGGCGGGCCTCGTCCTCGCGCTTGTAGCGGGTCAGCCAGGTGAGGTACTCCATCGGGCGCCGGGAGTTCATCGGCCGGAAGTCGACCTCTTCGAGAAGGTAGATCCCACGCCGCATCCAGGGCTCCTTTGACCAAGCGATTGCTCGGCCTCAACCCTAGCCGATCAAGCGCCCGCTTGGGTAGGCTGCGGTCCCCTCCCCGTCAGCCACTCCAGCACCCTGCGGTGCCCGGAGGCGGCGTCCTCGAAGTGTCCCCAGTGCCAGTAACGCGGCTGGTCACGGAGACCCGTGACCCACGTGCGATAGGAGACGGGAGCGCCGGAGGGCGCCACGCCGTAGGTACGGATCACGACCTTGCCGCCGGGTGCGAAGAGCACGTCGTCGGCGATCGGATAAAGGGTCATCTGGTCGAGCATGTGCTGATCATGGAGTCCGCAGGAGGCGGGGCGGTTACGCCTCCGGCGCGCCCCCGTTAAGGGGACCCGCCGGAGGTTAACAGCCGGTTACACCAGGAGACCGTCGAACTCCCCATCCTTCACTCCGAGCACGAGGGCTCGGATCTCGTCGCGGGTGTAGATCAGGGCCGGGCCATCGGGGAAGCGTGAATTGCGCACGGCGACCCCGCCGTCGGGGAGCTTCGCGAGTTCGACGCAGTTCCCCTGTGAGTTGCTGTAGTGGCTCTTGCGCCAGGCGACCTGCTGCAGGTCGGTCGCGGGCATGCCGTTGTAGGTCTGCTTCATCTACATCTTTCTGAGAAGACCGCCGATGAGCTCGACGGTGCCCCCTGGCGTGGTGCTCTCCACGCATAACTGCTCCATAGCCGTGAGATATGGATCGATGTCCTCACGCTTGTCCAGGTACAGGGCACCCCAGAGCTGCTCGACATAGACAACGTCCGACAAGTCGGACTCGGGAAATCGCAAGATGCTGAACGCGCCACCTTCAGCGGCGTGCATGCCATATCTGAAGGGCATCACCTGAATGGTGATATTGGGAAGGGCAGCGACTTCCAGCAAATGCTGAAGCTGCTCGGACATGACCTCCCGCCCGCCGATGGTCCTCTTGAGGGTCGCTTCGTCGATGACCGCCCACAGTCGCGGGCCGTCCTTCTGCGTGAAGCGCTCTTGTCGCTGCATGCGCAGATGCACGCGGCGCTCGATCTGCCCAGGGGTCTCATCGGGGTTGCCGAGTTGGTATACCGCGCGTGCGTATGCGGCCGTCTGCAACAGACCGGGCACGAACTGCACCTCATAGGTACGGATCACGCTGGCTGCTTCCTCTAGCCCCACGTACGTGGTGAACCACGCGGGCAGAACGGCTGAATACTTGTGCCACCACCCGGGGGTGTTGGCTTCGCGGACCATCTCCAGCAGGGCACGGCGCTCGGCGTCGTCGACGACGCCGTACAGGGTGAGCAGGTCCTCCACATCGCGTGTCTTGAATCCGACGCGACCGAGTTCCATACGGCTGATCTTCGACTCGGACGCCCGGATGTGGAATCCGGCCTGGTCGCGGGTGAGCTCGCTGGCTTCACGCAGCCGCCGCAAACTGGCGCCAAGCATGATGCGCCGAACGGTCGAACCTGAACCGGGCGGATCGAGGGACACGTGCTGCTCCTTGGTCGTTTCCTTAGCACACAGTCTGTCACTCCACGGCCGAAAGATCATATGCCGCGGACAAGATCCCCTTTCCCACTGATTGACCTTTTGGGGCAACGGTAGCGCTTGCACACGGTGTCTGCACGTGCATTCGCTCTTGCACCTGCACGAGAGTTTGCCCCAGAATGATCAACGTGCAATCCACCACGGCGACGCAGGGCACCTGGACCACGTTCGACTGGTGGCCGCCGCTCGGGTGGTGGCCCGAAGCCGCGCGTGACCTGCTGGTCCCAGGCCCGGCCTCGAGCGCCACGTTCGTCCTCCCGCCCACGCCGTCCTCGATCCACTCCGTCCGCAGCTTCACCAACGGCACCCTGACGGCATGGGGGCTCGGCGAGCTGATCGAGAACATGGAGCTGGTGGTCTCCGAGCTGGCCACCAACGCGCTGCGGCACGGATTACACCTGGCCGAGCCGCATTGCCAGCGCCCGGTCCACATGTCCCTGGTGCGCCGCGGCTCACTGGTTACCAGCGCCTTCACCGATCCAGGCTCATCGGTGCCCGTGCTGAGATACCCTGGCCCTCTCGACACCGGCGGCCTCGGACTCCACATCGTCGAATCGCTCAGCCACCGATGGGGCTGGTCCGCACTCGCGCCCCACGGGAAGATCGTCTGGGCAGTCCTCTCCTGACCGGGGGTGATCTGCATTACCGTGGATGCTCATGGCTCACGGTGAGTCCCTGCGTGCGACCCCATGAGAGTGCTGACAGATGGAAGATCACCTGCTCGGCTGGCTACGAACACTTGACGAAGACAGGCTGGGCCGCATCCTGGCGACCCGGCCCGACGCCATCGCGGCCCCCTGGCCGCGGCGGCTCGACACCCTTGCCCAGCGGCTCGGCAACGGATTCGCCGTGATGGAGGCCCTGCGCGGCCTGCCCCTTCCCTGCCTTGAGCTGGCTCAGGCGTGCCTGGTCGTGCGGCACGCCACTCCCGAGCGGCTGGCGGCCTTCCTCGGCGCGCCGGCCGAGGAGCTGACCCCCTGGCTCGACCTGCTGCATGACCACGCGCTGGCCTGGCCCGACGGCGAGGGCGTCATCCGCCTGGCCGAGGCCGTGTCGCGGTGGTGGACCGCGCCCCTCGGCCTGGGCGAGCCGCTCGACCACTACCTCAACTCCTGGACGATCAGCAACGACACGCTGCGCTCGCTCGCCCGCAACCTGGGGCTCCCACCCGACGGCAACAAGCGCCGCACGGTCAGCCGGGCCAGCGAGGTGCTCGGCGACCGGGCGCGGCTCGACGCGCTGCTGCGCGACGCTCCCGAGGGCACGGTCCGGCTGCTGGAGGCCTTCGCCTGGGAGGGCCCCGTACGCGACGTCGACGGCGGCCGGTTCGTCATGCCCGGCACGCCGGAGAAGTGGTCCGCCGACCACGGCATCCTCTACCGGCCGAGCTGGCACGTGGCCGAGATGCCGCGCGAGGTGGCGCTCGGCCTGCGCGGCCCCGACTACCACCCGCCGTTCACCCCCGAACCGCCCGAGGTGGCCACCATCCCGATCGACCCGGAAGAGGTCGATCACCTGATGACGCTGGCCGCTCCGCACGTGGTGGAGCGGTGCGCGGCGCTGCTCGACAACGCCTCCAAGGCGCCGCTGCCGCTGCTCAAGACCGGTGGCGTGGGCGTGCGCGAGGTACGCAGGGTGGCCAAGGAGACCGGCTGCGACGAGGACGAGACCCGGCTGCTGCTGGAGATCTGCACCGTGGCCAGGCTGCTGGCCTGGGACGAGCCGTCCGGCGGCATGATCCCCACCGAGCGGTTCGACCGCTGGCGGCTCGACGAGGGCTCGGCCCGGCTGCGGGTGCTGCTGTCGGCCTGGTGGCGCATGGAGCGCTCGTCGCTGCGCAAGATCGACGGCAAGTACGGCACCGTGCTGGGCGACGACCAGTCGGGCGCCGCCGTGGCGCGCGTGCGCCGGGCGGTGCTGTCGGTCCTGTCCCACCTGCCGGCCGGCACGGCCTTCGCCGATCGCGCCGGCCTGGTGCGCAACGTCCACTGGCACTCCCCGATGCTCGACCAAGAGCTGCTGGCCGAGTGCGCGTCAGCGGTGCTCGTCGAGGCGCAACTGCTCGGGCTGCTGGCCAACGACTCGCTGACCGACCTGGGCAGGGCGCTGGCCGGGCTGGCCGCCAAGGCGGGTGAGGAGAGCGACGACGCGGTGCCGCTGGTCGAGCACGACCCGATGCTCGCGGAGGCGTCGACCAGGGCGCTGGCCAGCGTACGCAGGAGCGCGCTGTTCGGCCCCGACCTGACCGCGGTGGTGACGGGACCGCCGGCCGCCGAGCTGGCCGCGCTGCTCGACCGGGTGGCCGAGCGGGAGTCGCGGGGCGCGGCCTCGGTGTGGCGGTTCACCACCGAGAGCGTGCGCCGCGCGCTGGACCACGGCTACGAGGCCGATGAGCTGCTGGAGGAGCTGTCCGGCGTCGGCACCATCCCGCAGCCGCTCGAATACCTCGTACGCGACGTCGCCCGCAGGCACGGCGAGGTGACGGTGACCACGGTGGGCTGCGTGGTGCAGGCCTCCGACCCGACCCTGCTCGCCGAGATCGCCGGTCACCGGCGGCTGGGCCGGCTCGGCCTGCGGCTGCTCGCACCCACCGTACTGGTGAGCTCCGCGGGCGCCGAGCGGACACTCGCCGCGCTGCGCGAGCACGGCTACTCGCCCGTCCCCGTCGCCGACGGCGGCGAGATCACGATCCGCCGCACCCGCGTCGAGGAGCCCCAGAACGGCAAGCTCATCCTGCTGCCCGGCGGCCAGGTGGCCGAGCTGTCGGAGCTGGCGGCGATCGGCGGCGCCGAGGCGATCCCGCACATCATCGCCGAGCCGATCCCCGACCCGCACGAGCACGCCGCCCGCCTGATCACCGCCAGCCGGGCGGCGAACGAGCGCGCCGGGCGCACCTGGGCCGTCATCGGCCGGATGGCGACCAGGCTGCCCACGGCGCAGCAGTCACTGCTGGGCTTCGTCGTGGACCGGGGCGTGCGGGCCGGCATCACGCTGACCGACGGCCTGACCGCGACGATCAGCCACGGCGAGCTCAAGGGCGGCGCCCTCGACGCCTGGTGCGAGGAGGCCGGCGACTACCTGGAGTTCCCGCTGGCCGAGATCGTCGAGGTCACGGGAGCTTATTAGCCTTCTTCAGGTTGGCCACGAGGCCCTCCACGAAGTCGGCGTAGCCCTGATAGCTGTAGGGGGCCTCGGCGCTCCACGGGTAGAGCTGCCCGGCCTTGACGGCGGGCAGCTTGGCGAAGGTGGGCTTCTTCATCATCTCGGCGGGCTTGAGCGACTGGGTACGGGTGTCGTAGAGGATGACGTCGGCGTCGTAGGTGTCGGCGTTCTCCCAGCTCAGCGTCTGGAAGAAGCCGCCCTCGTCGACCTTGGTCGGCGTGACGACGGTCAGGCCGTTCTGGGTGAGGTGCACGATGTCCGGATATTCCGGCGGGTTCACCACCCACATGGCGTCGGAGCCCGCCGAGACCATGAGGATCTTGAGGTCCTTGAACGCCGCCAGCTCCTTGCTGGCCGCCGCCAGCCGGTCCTTGGCCTCCGGCACCCCCTGTAGGTCCGCGCCCAGCGACGTGGCCAGCTCCTCATACTTGCCGATCACCTCCATGGCGCTGCGGCCGGTGAGCATGATGCCGGCCGTCGGGGCGACCTGCTCGATCGTGGCCTTCGACTTCTCCGGTACGTACCAGAGCGTGCCCTTGATGTACATGCTGCTGACCAGCAGGTCCGGCTGGAGCCCGATGTACTGCTCCACGTTGAACTCGTCCCAGACGTTGCCCAGCCCCGTGACCTTGGTGATGTCGACGTTGCCCACCTGGGGGTCCCTGGCGCCGTCCTTGAGCTTGTGCGGGCCGAAGACGCCGACCGGGCGCACACCGAAGTCCCACAGCGCCGCTGCCGCGCCGACCTGGGCGACCACCCGGGTGGGGCGCTTGGGCAGGCTGAGCTTCTTGTCACGGTCGTCGGTGAACGTCCACGCGCCCGCCGCGCCGCTCGGGGCCGCCTGGGTGGCGGCGCCCTCGCCACCGCAGGCCGCCAGGGTCAGGGCCGCCGCGACGCCCGCCGTGGCCGCGAAAAAGCCCCTGCGAGGCAGTACCGGTCCCGACATGTCCATCTCCTAAGGTTAGGCTTGCCTTGGTTGTGGGGCTTTACCTTAGCCTCGCCTAAACGTGACCGTGACGAAAGGGGTGCGGGTTGCCCGCGGTGAAAGAGCGCCCGGCCGAGGTCGAGCCGGTGGCGTCCCGGGGGCGTCCGGCGGCGCTGGCCGGTGGGCTGGTGGTCGTGTTCGGCGTGCTGGTCCTGGTGGCGATGGCCAGCGTGGCGCTGGGCGCGCGGTCGGTGCCGCTGTCCACGGTGCTGGACGCGCTGACCGCCCCCAACGGGTCCGGCGACCACACGGTCATCCGCGAGTTACGCGTCCCGCGGACCCTCCTGGGCATCGGCGTGGGTGCCGCGCTCGGGCTGGCGGGGGCGCTGATGCAGAGCCTGACCCGCAACCCGCTGGCCGACCCGGGCCTGCTCGGCATCAACGAGGGCGCCGCGCTGGGAGTCACCCTCGCGCTCGGCCTGTTCGGGCTCTCGGACCCGGCCGTCTACGTGTGGTTCGCGTTCGGCGGCGCCGCCGTGGCCTCCGTCGTCGTCTACGCGCTGGGCTCGGCCGGCCGTTCAGGCGCCGGTCCGGTACGCCTGGCGCTGGCCGGCATCGCCGTCGGCATGGTGTTCACGGCGGTGGCCTCGGCCATCCTGCGCATGGACCCGCAGACGTTCGACCGGATGCGGTTCTGGCTCACCGGCTCGCTGGCCGGGCAGACCTCCGACGTGCTGCTGCGGATCGCACCCTTCATGGTCGTCGGCGTGGTGGTGGGGTTGGCCCTGGCCAGACCGCTGAACATGCTGGCGCTGGGCGACGACGCCGGCAAGGCCCTCGGCGTGGCCGTCACCCGTACCCGGGTCCTCACGGCCGTGTCGGTCACGCTGCTGTGCGGCTCCGCCACGGCCGCGGCCGGGCCGCTGTGGTTCGTCGGGCTGGCCGTGCCGCACGCCGTACGCGCGGTGGTGGGTCAGGACCAGCGGTGGGTGCTGCCGTACACGGTGCTGGCCGCGCCGGCGCTGCTGCTGGCGGCGGACGTGGCCGGCCGGCTCATCGCCCGGCCCGGCGAGGTGCAGGTGGGCATCATGTGCGCGGTGGTCGGCGCGCCGATCTTCATCCTGATGGCCAGGCGCAGGAGGCTGGCCGCGCTATGAGCATCCGTTTCGGTCCCTGGTCCGTACGGCTGGCGCCGCGGGCCCTCCTCGTCGCCCTGGTCCTCGTCCTCCTCGCGTTCGCCGTGACCGTGGCGGCGATCTCGACCGGCGAGTTCACCGTGTCCGTACCCGATGTGCTGAGCGCGCTGTTCGGCCAGGGCACGCCCGTCGCCGAGCTGATCGTGAGCAAGCTGCGCGCGCCCCGGGTGGTCACCGGGCTGCTGGTGGGCGCGGCGTTCGGCCTGAGCGGCGCGATC
This sequence comes from Nonomuraea sp. NPDC049158, assembly GCF_040648335.1. Lineage (NCBI taxonomy): Bacteria > Bacillati > Actinomycetota > Actinomycetes > Streptosporangiales > Streptosporangiaceae > Nonomuraea > Nonomuraea sp. NPDC049158. The sequence goes on along the minus strand of NZ_JBEZDM010000045.1, from coordinate 36,075 downwards.
TTCCAGAGCCTGACCAGGAACCCGCTCGGCAGCCCCGACTTCATCGGCTTCACCGCCGGCGCCTCCACAGGCGGCATCCTCGGCGTGATCGCGGGCGGCACGGCGCTGCAGATCGCGGGCGGCGCGCTGGCGGGCTGCGTCGGGACCGCCGTGCTGGTGTACGCGCTGGCCCATCGCGGGGGCGTGCAGGGCTACCGGCTGGTCCTCGTCGGGATCGGCGCGAACGCGCTGCTCCTGTCCGCCAACTCCTACCTGCTGACCAGGGCCAACATCAACGACGCCGCGACCGCGGGCGCGTGGCTCACGGGCAGCCTCAGCGGGCGCGGCTGGGACCACGCGATCCCGGTGGCGGTGGCGCTCGCGGTGCTGCTCCCGGTCTGCGCCTCGGTGTCGCGGCCGATGCGGATGCTGGAGATGGGCGACGACTCGGCGCGGGCCATGGGCATCAGGGTCGAGGCCGTACGGGCCACGGCCATCACCGTGGGCGTACTGCTGTGCGCGGTCGCCACGGCCGCCGCCGGGCCGGTCATCTTCGTCGCCCTGGCGGCTCCGCAGCTGGCCAGGCGGCTGACCCGGTCACCAGGCGTGACGATGGGCGCCTCGGCGCTCATGGGCGCCGTCCTGCTGACCGGCGCCGATCTGGCGGCCCAGCGCGTACTCGCCCCCACGCAGCTGCCCGTCGGCGTGCTCACGGCCGCGATCGGCGGCGCCTACCTCGCCCTGCTCCTCCGAAAGGACCGCCACTGATGCTCCTCCGAAAAGCCCGCCACTGATGCTCGCGCGAAAGGACCGCCACTGATGGCACTCCCCCAGTCCGAGTCCGCCCGGCTGTCGGGCAGCGACCTCACCCTCGCCTACGACCAGCGCGTCGTGGCGGCCGAGCTGGACGTGACGATCCCCGACGAGTCGTTCACCGTGATCATCGGGCCGAACGCCTGCGGCAAGTCCACCCTCCTGCGCGCCCTGGCCAGAATGCTCAAGCCCAGGAAGGGCGCGGTCCACCTCGACGGCAGCGTGATCACCTCGCTGCCGTCGAAGGAGGTGGCCAGGCGGCTCGGCCTGCTGCCGCAGAGCTCGATCGTGCCCGACGGCATCACCGTGACGGACCTGGTGGCCCGCGGCCGCTACCCGCACCAGAAGCTGATGCGGCAGTGGTCACGCGCGGACGAGGCCGCGGTGACCGAGGCGATGCGCGCCACCGACGTGTCCGAACTGGCCGACCGGATCGTGGACGAGCTGTCCGGCGGCCAGCGGCAGCGCGTGTGGCTGGCCATGGCGCTGGCCCAGGAGACGCCGATCCTGCTGCTCGACGAGCCGACGACGTTCCTCGACATCTCCCACCAGATCGAGGTGCTGGACCTCTGCGCCGACCTGCACGAGGCCGGACGCACGATGGTGGCGGTCCTGCACGACCTCAACCAGGCGTGCCGCTACGCGACCCACCTCATCGTCATGCGCGACGGCGCCATCGTGGCCGAGGGCGAACCAGCCGGGATCGTCACGCCCGGCCTGGTGGCCCAGGTCTTCGACCTACGCTGCGAGATCATCGAAGACCCACAGTCGGGCACCCCGCTCATCATCCCGGAGGCGCGCCGCCAGGCGAGAACGACGGCCTGATCCATCTCTCCCTGGAGGGCTGATCACGTGAGGTAGAACGGTGGCATGGACGCCGCAGTACTCGCGCAGATGCTGGACGAGACCTTCGATCACGCCGTCGTGCACCACGGATACACCGACTACATGCGCGACTACGAGGTCATCGTCTACGTGACGGCAGATCCCCGCACCGGGGTCGAGCCGGCCTACCTTCGGTATCTCTTCAGGTACTGCGTCGAGGCCCGGTGCGAGTCCTCGCTGGCGCCCGAGATCTGGCGTCGCTCTCTCGACGACCGGCTCATCGACTTCGAGACCGGTGTCGACCTTGACGGATACGTCTGGGGGGTGAAGTCGCACGACTTGTACCCAGGCGCGACGGTTCTCCCTGAGTCGCAAGCGACCCGCCGTTGGGCCCAAGCCGTCGGGATCGACTTCCACGAGGTACGCCTCGAAACCAACGCACATCATCTCACCCTGCTCTTTTCGGAGCTGCAGGTGAGCGAGGTCCCGACCGGATACGCCCCTTTCATCACGGGCTAGCGCCAGGTCCTCAATTAAGCGGGTTCCCCGGCATTCCGGGGAAACCCCCCCGCTCAGCCCACCAGGGCCCCGACCAGGGCGGTGATCGCGTCGCGGGCGCGGGCCTCGCCGTACTCCTCCCTGAGCACGCCCGCCACCTCCGCGGCGGTGGCCGCCAGCAGTGCGTGGGACAGTACGTCCGCGTCGGAACCCGGACGCGAGGCCGCCAGCAGAATGGCCGCGTGGCGGTGCCAGAAGCGATAGGCCCCGATCCGGTAGCGGGCGCCCGGACTGGCCGTCTCGGACATGCGTACCAGGTCGAGGTGGGCGAACAAGTAGTCAAGATAGGCGTCGACGAAGGCGGTGAGCCGGTCGCGGGCGGGCGCGCCGGGACCCAGCGGCGGCGGGCCGGACAGGATGCGTTCCTGCAGCACCCGCTCGCGCTCGTCGAGCAGCGCCACCGCCAGCCCCGATTTATCCCCGAATCTGCGGAACAACGTGCCCTTCCCCACCCCGGCCTCCGCCGCTATCGCATCCATGGAGACCGCTTCGACACCCTTCTCAGCGAACAGTCTGGCCGCGGCGGCAAGGACCTTCTCCCTGTTGCGCGCCGCGTCCGCACGTTCGTTGACCGGGCCCCCGCGAAGCAGTTCCAGTCTCTGTCTTGACGAACCGGACTGCGGTCCGTTAGCTTTCGAGCCATCCACAAAGCGGACTGTAGTCCATTTGGCCCGGAGGCCACAATGACCATCACCCGCGACGAGCTCCGAGCGACACTCGGCACGGTCACCCTACTCGACACACTCGGCGGTGCTTACTACGACCAGCAGCACCTGCCGGGTGCCATCGCGCTGGTCGAGAGCGAGGTCGCCGAGCGGGCGCCCGCGCTGCTGCCCGACAAGGACGCGCCGATCGTCACCTACTGCACGAACCCGGCCTGCAACAACAGCAAGGCCGTCGCCCGCCGCCTGACCGCCCTCGGCTACACGAACGTGCGCAGGTACGTCGAGGGGATCGAGGACTGGGTGACGGCGGGCCTGCCGGTGGAGTCCTCGTAGAACGTCATTCTTGGAGCGTGCCAAAGGACGTGGAAGCGGACGGCAGGCCAGGTGACTCTCTGGAAGCGACACCTTTCTCAGGGGGGAACCATCATGGATCACGCCATCGTGATCGGCGCGAGCATCGCGGGCCTGCTGTCCGCCGCCGCTCTGCACCGCAGGTACGCCAGAGTCACCGTGATCGACCGCGACACACTGCCCGCGGCCGACGCTCATCGCCGGGGCGTCGGCCAGAGCCGCCACGCGCACGGCCTGCTCGCCAGGGGCCGTGAGGTCATGGACGAGCTGCTGCCGGGGCTCACCGCCGAGCTCGTCGCGCAGGGCGCGCTCATGGGCGACCTGCAGAGCCGGGCCCGCTGGATCCACGACGGGCAGACACACGCCCGCGCGGAGAGCGGACTGATCGGGCTGTCGGTCAGCCGCGCACTGCTCGAAGGGCAGATCCGCCGCCGCGTCACCGCCTTACCCGGGGTGCGCGTGCTGGCCGACCGCGCCGTCACCAGCCTGCTCGCCGACCAGGGCCGGGTCGGCGGCGTGCGGCTGGCGGGCGGGGACCCGATGCCCGCCGACCTGGTCGTCGACGCCTCGGGGCGCGGCTCGCGCACGCCGTACTGGCTGGCCGAGCTCGGATACGAGCGGCCCGCCGAGGAGCGGGTGACGATCGACCTGAGGTACGGCACCCGCGAGTTCCGCCGCCGGCCGCACGAGCTCGACGGCGACCTTGTCCTCGTGGTGGCGCCCACGGCCGAGATCCCGCGCGGTGGGGTGGCGCTGGCGCTGGAGGGCGACCGCTGGATCGTCACCATGGCCGGGTACGCCGGCAAGGGGCCGGAGCTCCCACTCCAGCGATTCGCCGCGTTCGCCGAGACGCTGCCCGCCCCCGACCTGGCCCAGCTGATCACCGTCGCGGAGCCGATCGGCGAGCCGCGCTCGTACCACACCCCGGCCAGCGTCAGGTATCGCTACGAGCGGCTCTCGCGCTTCCCCGAGGGCCTGCTGGTCGTCGGGGACGCCGTCTGCGCGTTCAACCCGTTCTACGGCCAGGGCATGTCGGTCGCGGCGCTGGAGGCCAAGGCCCTGCTCGACCCGGATCTGCGGCCGCTGCCGTTCTTCAGGCGGATCACCAAGGTGCTCGACGCGCCATGGGACATCGTGGTCGGCGGTGACCTGCGGCTGCCCGGCGTGGAAGGGGAGCTCACGCCGAAGATCCGGATGATCAACGCCTATCTGGGCCGGTTCCACGCGGCGGCGGCGCACGACGCGGACCTGGCCCGGCGCTTCCTCCGCGTGTCGAATCTGATGGACGCCCCGCCGTCGCTGATGAGTCCGGGGGCGCTGCTCAAAGTGTTCCGCAACGGCGCACCACGAGCGTTGCCAGCGCTCGTGTGACCTCTCGCAGCTCCCGCAGCTCGACCTGCTCCCTGGGGGCGTGCGCGTACCGCACGTCGCCGGGGCCGTAGTGCAGCGCCGGGATCCCGCCCGCCGCGTAGAGCCGCAGGTCGCTCCCGTACGGCGCGGCCTTCTCCATCGGCCGCGCGCCCGTCGTGTCGGCGACCGCCCCGGCCAGCTCCGCCAGCAGCGGGTGCGCCTCGGGCAGCCGCCCGCTGGCGAACTGGCCGCCCGGCCAGGTGATCGCCGGCGGGTGGTCGCGCAGCCACGGGTGTGCGACCGTCAGCACCGCCTCCTCGAACGCGGCCCGCGCCGCCGCCGGGTCCTCGTCCAGTTGAACGCCCATCCGGCCCTCCGCGACGAGCAGGTCGGGCACGCTGCTGGCCCAGTCGCCCGCCCGCACGGTGCCCACCTCGATCGGGTACGGCATCACGTTCCCGGCGAACACGGCCGGCACGTCACGATTGCGCTCGGCCTCCAGGCGCCGGATCGCCTCGAACACCGGCCAGAACACCTCGACCGCGTTGACCCCCTCGTACCGGGTGGCCCCGTGCGCGGCCCGGCCCACCACCTCCAGCCGGAACGTCAGCGCGCCCGCGTTGGCCGTGATGACGGCACCGCTGGTGGGCTCGGTGATGACCGCCGCCTCCGCCGTGTGGCCCCTGGCCAGCGTGGCGAACGCGCCGAGGCCGCCGTCCTCCTCGCTGACCACGCAGTGCACGGCGAGCGGCCGGGCCAGCCGTACCCCGGCCTTCTTGAGCGCGCGGACGACGGCGAGGTTGGCGGCCAGCCCGGCCTTCATGTCGCAGGCGCCGCGGCCGTGCAGGGTGTCGCCGGTGATCCTGGCGGCGAACGGGTCGTTCCCCTCCCACCGCGCCGGGTCGCCGATGGGCACGACGTCGACGTGGCCCTGCAGCGCCAGTGCCGGTGTGCCTTCGCCGCCGGTCACGGCCACCACGCCGTAGCCCTCGGCCCTGGGCGCCTCGGTGCCGGGGAAGCCCGCGCGGCGGCCGAGGTCGTCGAGGTCCAGCTTCCAGACGTCCACGTCCAGATCGGCCTCGATGAGCACGCGGGCGACGCGGTGCTGGAGGTCGGACTCCGCGTCGGTGCCCGTCACGCTGGGCACTCGGACGGTCTCGGCCAGCAGGTTCACGGTGTCGGTGTCGTCGATGGCCTGGAGGACCCTGGCTTCCGCGTCGCGCATGGGGCCCATCATCTCATGGCGTGAACCTATGTGTTGATTTGTGGCAATACATGGGAGGAGGTGCGGGTGCGAACTTTGGTGAGTGTTCTGGTGTGGCTGGTAGTGGCTCCGTTCGCGGTGTGGGCGGCGCTGCGGGTGAGCCCGTACGACGGGTTGTGGCCATGGGTGCCGATCGTGGCGTTCACGCCGTACGCGGCGGCGGCCTCCGTGCTCGGCCTCGTCCTGGCCGGGGCGCTGCGGCGGTGGGTCGCCGGGGCGGTCGCGCTCGTCACCGTGGCGGCCCTGGCGCTGGCCGTACTGCCTCGCTGGTTCGCCGACGGCGAGGCGGTGGCGGGCGGCGGGTCGGTCGCGGGCGGGCGGACGTTGCGGGTGCTGGCGGCCAACCTGATGGTGGGCTCGGCCGACACGGCGGGGCTGATGGACCTGGTCGCCAGGCTCCGGCCGGACGTACTGACGCTGCAGGAGCTCACCCCCAAGGCCGCGGCGGCCCTGGACCGGGCGGGTCTGCGCAAGGCGTTGCCGCAGGCCGTGGTCCGGGCGCTGCCCGGCGTGGGCGGCTCCGGCGTCTACTCGCGTCATCCGCTCACGGCGGGGCCGGCCATCCAGTTCGGCGCGTTCGGGCAGGCCAGGGCGGTGCTCACGGAGCCGGGCGGCACGAAGATCGAGGTGGTGTCGGTGCATCCGTGCGCGCCCAAGTACGAGGGACGGACGCCCTGCTGGCAGCAGGGGCTGGTCGCGCTGCCTCGCGGAGGCGGGGCCGCGCGGGTGCTCGCCGGCGACTTCAACGCCACGCTCGACCACGTGCCCATGCGCGACCTGCTGGCCGCCGGCTACCGCGACGCGGCGGACGTCACCGGACGGGGCTTCACCGCGACGTACTGGCCCAGCGGCGGGCGGGCCCCCGGCGTGGTGATCGACCATGTGCTGGCCTCCGCCGGGATGGGGGTACGCGCGTTCTCGGTCGAGTCGCTGGCGAAGACCGACCATCGGCCCGTCTTCGCCGAGCTCACACTGCCCTGACGTCAGCCATTGCCGGTTCGCGGGAGTCCGGATGACCGTAAACTGAGCGCGTGGTAGCACCCAAGTTCGAGATCCAGATGCTCAACGACCGGGTGATGATCCGGCTTGAGCAAGAGACCGAGGAGCGGCGCAGCGGCTCCGGGATCGTCATCCCCGCGACGGTCAAGATGGCCAACCGGCTGGCCTGGGGCGAGGTCTGCGGGGTCGGCTCGAACGTGCGCGCGGTCAAGGTGGGCGACAAGGTGCTGCTCAACCCGGAGGACCAGTTCGAGGTGGAGCTGCACGCGCAGGTCTACCTCGTCATGCGCGAGCGCGACCTGCACGCCGTCGCCACGCAGGAGACCGACCACGGCACCGGCCTCTACCTGTAGGTCTCACCGGCGATTAAAGGTCATCCAGAAGCGCGCCTTCCACGTCTGGGACGGGATGCCGGCCAGCACCCGCGTGACCTTGCCCGTCAGGTCGATCACCGACAGGCGGTAGGCACCCTGGTGGACCGTGACCGCGATGACATGGCTCTCGTCCCACCAGCCCCAGAGCATCTCGGGGCTGACGGCCACCCGGCTCGCGATCTTGCCTGTGGCCGGGTTCACCAGGCAGAGCTGCTCCTTGAAGCGGGTGGGGCACCACGTGGTCAGGCGGCTGCCCGACGGCGAGAAGGCGTCCTCCGGCCCGGTCGGCAGCCCGATGCCCGCGAACGTGCGCAGAGCCGCGCCGTCACTGGCCCGGTAGGTCCGCAGGCCGTCGCCGAACCTGGCGACCAGATCCCCGCCGGGGCTCCACCAGAAGTCCGCGCTCCCGTCGAGGCCGGCCGGGCGGACCGTGCGCGCGGTGCCCGCCACCACGTCGACGACGGTGAAGCCGACGGTCCGCCACTTCCCGCCGACCTTCTGCTCCACGGTGAGCGCCACCCGCTTGCCGTCCCGCGACCATGAGATGTACGAGGCGGCCAGGGGCTTCTTGACCGTACGGACCCGCCTGGTCTGGCCGCTGGCGCGGTCGGTGAGCAGGAGCGAGTCGTAGCCCGCCCGGTAGGACTTCGGGACGCCGGCCACCGTGGCGGCGTCGGGCGAGACCGCCGCCTCCGACAGGGTCGGCTGATTGATGAACGTGTTGCCGGTCTTGGCCCTGAGGTAGGTGCTCTTGGTGCCCAGGCCGTAGCTGCTGAGCCGTACGGGATCACCCACCTTTTCCTGATATTTCACGCTGACGCCGGGAAGGGGCAGTGTGTCCGCCTGGGCGGTCAGGAGCCCGGCGGTGCCAGCGGCGGCGGCAGTGCTGGCGGCGCGGGCGGCGTCGGCGGGCGAGGCCGGAGCGAGCAGGGCGAGCGTCAGGGCGACGGCGATGTGGGCGATCACGCCCCGCAGAATAGGCACCGGATGGCCTGATTTCCGGCAGCGATAACGACCCGGTCTAGATAATGCGCTGGGCCAGCTGGATCACATCGATGCCGAGCGTCCTGAGTCCGAAGTAGACGATCACGGCCGCGACGGCCACGGTCACGATGAGCACGATGACGCGGACCGTCCAGCCCTGCCGTTTGTACCATTCGGTCCAGTCGTGCAGCACCCGCTTGCCGAACTCCAGCGCCCGGCGCGCCCAGTGGAACTCGGTGGCCAGCACGGCCAGCCCCGCGAACACGACCAGCCAGCCCGGACCGGGGAACGGCACCATGATCAGGCCGCCCACCACCATGATGGCGCCGATGGCGCCGATGACGATCTTCAGCGTGAGCGCGCCCGCGCGGGTGGATCGGATGCCGTCCAGCCAGCCGTGGATGCCCGTCCGGCGCTCGGGCATGCTGGAACGGTCGGCCGACTCACCCTTGATCGCGTCGGCGTCTCCGGTCTCGGAGTCCTGGATCGGCAACGTACTCCCCCGCACGGTCGATGTGCCCCCCAGGATACGGCCCGGCGACCCTGAAATAGGCTGCCTTACCAACCCGGCAACCCGCCAAAACGACAAACCGCACGAAACGTAAAATTTCATGCTTTTATAGGCGACTTCGGGCAAAAATCGGTTACCGTCTCCTATGCCCGAGGCCATGCTTCGTACCGTCACCGGTCCCGTACCCGCGACCGCCATCGACGGCGCCGTCCTTCCCCGCGAGCACCTGCGCACCGACATGCGCTGGGCGACCGGCATCGACTCCGACCCCTATCGGTGGCTCGACGAGGACCAGACCGTCACCACCGAACTCCGCGAGGTGCGCCAGTCCGACCACCTCGGCTTGATCATCGATCTTACCTGTCTGGGCATGGGCCGCGACGCCGCCGCCCTGGCCCGGATCGCGATGGGCAGCCGGGTTCCGGTGATCGCCTCGACCGGCCTGTTCGCCGGACCGTTCAGCGGTCCCCGCGACGCGGACGTCGAGACGCTCACCAAGCGGCTGATGAGCGAGATCTCCGACGGCCTCGACGACATCGGCGTGTTCCCCGGCGTGATCGGCCAGGCCGGCTGCTGCGGCAAGGAGCCCACTCCGGCCGAGGAACGCAGCCTGATCGCCGCCGCCCGCGCCGCGCTGGCCTCCCGCCTGCCCGTGGCCACGTACGGGCACAACGGGCTGGCCATGCTGGAGATCCTCCTCGCCCAGGGCCTGACCGGCGACAGGGTGAGCGTGGGCTACGCGGGCAGCGACCCGGCCGTCGCCCGCAAGATCGCCGAGGCCGGCGCGTACGTCAGCCTGGGCTCACTCAGCCTCGGCACGGACCAGTCGGCCAGGATCGCGCTCGGCCTCATCGAGGACGGCCACGCCGACCGCCTCCTGCTCAGCACCGGGGTGAGCAGGATCGCGCAGGTCAACCGGTACGGCGGGCCCGGCTACGCGCACCTGTTCCACACGCTGCTGCCGCGCCTGCGCGAGTCCGGGGTCACCGAGGACACGATCCGCCTCGTCACCCGGGACAACCCACTGCGCTGGCTCACCAGCGGCGCCGCCTGACCTGGACGGCGCTCCAGGTGGTCGGGGATTTCCGACTGCGCCCCTGGTTGCTGCCCGCGCTCCAGATTCGCGGCTGACCGGCCACCACAAGATCGTCGTGGGAAGGTCCTGGCGGTCCGGCCGCCAACCGGAGGGCCGGAAACTGGCTAGGATTATGGGCTGAGCGAGCCTGGCCAGGTGGGGGGACGGTGACCGAGCACACGCACAGCGGTGACGGCCCGCGCGGGCCGTTCAAGGCTCTGTCCCGCATGGCCCGGCTGGGTGACGTCCCGGTCGTGATCATGCTGGCCTGGGCCGGCTGGCTGGCCGTCCCGTGGTCCTTCAGCGGCCTGGCCCAGGCACGCGCCGCCGCTGCCGCAGCCGCCGCGGAGGCCGAGCCGCCGCCCGTCATCTCCACGGGCACGGCCGGAGCCGGCACCTCGGCGGATGCCGTACGAGCTGGCTCGCCCGCCGACGCCGTACGAACCGGCCTGCCCGCCGACGCCGTACGAACGGGCTTGTCCTCCGACGCCGTACGAACGGGCTTGTCCTCCGATGCCGCGCGAGCCGGCACCACCGCCGAGGCCGTAAGAACCGGCTCGCTGGCGACCGCGACGCCCGCCAGGGCCTGGGGCATCCCGGCGGCCCACAGCCTCACCCCGGCACACCGCACGGTCCGCGCCCTCCGTGACGACGCCCCCTGTGACGGCGCCCTCCGTGACGACGTTCCCTGTGACGGCGCAGTGGGTGACGCCGCATCGGGTGGTGGGCCCCGGGAGGACGTGCTCGCCGCCGAGCGGGCGCGCATCGCCGGGGAGGTGCATGACGCCGCCGGGCACGGGCTGGCGGCCATCGCCCTGCAGGCCGGGCTCGCGCTCGTCACTCTCGACGACGACCCCGAGCAGGCGCGCGCCTCGCTGCTGGCGATCAAGGAGACCAGCACGACGGCGCTCACCCAGCTACGCGCCGCACTCGACCGGCTCGACCCGCGCGACAGCACCCATGATCCGGACAACAGCGCCAATGACGCGCGGGACGGCGCTTACGACCTGCCGAGCCTTATCGACGGGGTACGGGCCGCAGGGCTAGCGGTGAACGTGGAGCCCGCCGAGCCCGCCGTACCCGCCCACCTCAGCGCGACCGTCTACGGGGTGGTACGCGAGTCACTCACCAACGTCCTGCGCCACGCCGGCCCGACGCAAGCGCTCGTCCGTCTGTCCGGCGACCCGGCCGGGCTGCTCGTCCTGGAAATCGCCGACCGGGGCACCGACCGAGGCGCTGCCCTGCCGGGAGCGGCTCAGGAGCGGGGCCGAGGTGCCGACCGGCCAGCAGCGACCGAGGAGCGTGGCCGTGACGCCGACCAGCCAGGAGCGGCCGAGAAGCGCGGGCGAGCAGGGACGTTCGAGGAGCGCGGCTGGGCAGGCATGACCGAGGGCCGGGGACTGGCCGGTATGCGGGCCAGGGTGGTCGCCGCAGGCGGACACTTCACGGCCGGCCCACGGGACGGCGGCGGCTTCCAAGTCCTCGCCACATTCCCGCAGCAACCCGCAATCCAAAACAGCCCAGCCCATCACAACTGGCAACCCGAACTCCAGAACGGCCCACACCACATCCGGCAAGCCGCATTCCAGGCCGGCCCAGCTCACCACGACACCGCCGACTCCCCGGCAGACCTCACGTGACCCCCACCTCGGCCGACGTACCAGAGGAAGCCAAGGAAGCCGAGCAGGAGCCGGTGATCCGGGTGGCCGTCGCCGACGATCAGGCCGTCGTGCGGATGGGGCTCAGGGCGTTACTGGATCGGGAGCCGGGCCTGGAGTGCGTCGGCGAGGCGGCCGACGGCGCGGCGGCGCTCCAGCTCATCCGCCGCACCCGTCCCGACGTGCTCCTGCTCGACATCCGCATGCCCGGCATGGACGGCCTGGCAACCTTGCGGGCCATCGCCGGTGACCGCGAGCTGAGCGGCACCAGGATCGTGGTGGTGACCACGTTCGCCGTGGACGAGTACATCTTCGCCGCGCTCCAGGCCGGCGCCAGCGGGTTCCTGCTCAAGGACAGCGCCCCCGACGAGCTGGCCGGTGCGGTCCGGGTGGTGGCCGCAGGCGAGGCGCTGCTGTCGCCCGCGATCACCAGGAAGGTCATCGGCCTGTTCGGCCGCCACGGCACTGAGCCGGTAGAGGGGCTCGACACCCTCACGCCACGCGAGCGCGAACTGGTGGCCTGGGTGGCCACCGGCCGGTCCAACGAGGAGATCGCCAAGGAGTTGGTGATCAGCCCCGACACCGTCCGCACGCACGTCAGCCGGGCCATGGTCAAGCTGCACGCCCGCGACCGCGCCCAGCTGGTCGTGTTCGCGATGCGCGCCGGCCTGGCCATACCGACGTAGCCAGACCGTACGAAAGCAGCTATCTGAGGAAGCCCTCGTAGTTGCGCTGCTGAAGCTGCGCCTCGATCTGTTTCACCGTCTCGAGCCCAACCCCCACCATGATCAGAATGCTGGTCCCCCCGAACGGAAAGTTCTGCTGGGTGCTCGGATCCCGCAGGATCGTGAACGCGAGCAGCGGCAGCAGCGCCAGCACTCCCAGGTAGACGGCCCCGGGCGCGGTCAGCCGCGACAGCACGTACGCCAGATACCGCGCCGTCGGCGCGCCAGGGCGGATGCCCGGCACGAACCCGCTGTAGCGCCGCATGTTGTCGGCCACCTCGACGGGATTGAAGGTGATCGACACGTAGAAGTACGCGAATCCCACGATCAGCAGGAAAAATACGATCATGTAGAGCGGGTGCGTGCCGGCGGTGACGTTCCGCGACAGCCAGCCGCCGACCTCGTCACCGAGCAGCGGAGCGGCCAGCGTCGGCAGGTACAACAGCGACGTGGCGAAGATGACCGGCACGATCCCCGCCTGGTTGACCTTCAGGGGGATGTAGGTGCTGCTCCCGCCGTACATCCGCCGCCCCACCGCCCGCTTGGCGTACTGCACGGGGATGCGCCGCTGCGCCTGCTCGATGAACACCACGGCCGCCACCAGGAACACCCCGGTCACCAGCAGCATGCCGAAGGCGAACGGGCTGATCACGAAGATGGTCGACATGTACGACGGGAAGAAGGCCACGACCTGCGTGAACATCAGGATCGACATCCCGTTCCCGATCCCCCGGTCGGTCACCAGCTCGCCCAGCCACATCACCATGCTGGTCCCCGCCACCAGGGTGACCACCACCACCGCGACGCCCAGCAGGCTCTCGTCGCGCAGCAGCGGCTTGGCGCACCCGGGCAGCAGCTGCCCGCCGCGCGCCAGCGCGACCACCGTGGTGGCGTTGAGCACGGCCAGCCCGATGGTCAGGTAACGCGTGTACTGGGTGATCTTCGCCTGCCCCGACTGCCCTTCCTTCCTGAGCGTCTCGAGCCGTGGCACGACGACGGTCAGCAGTTGCATGACGATGCTCGCGGTGATGTACGGCATGACCCCCAGCGCGAAGACCGACAGCTTCAGCATCGCGCCCCCGCTGAGCATCTGCACCATGTCGAACAGCCCGCCGCGCGCCGTACCCAGGCACTGCTGGACCGCCACGACGTCCACCCCCGGCGCCGGCAGGATCTGCCCCAGCCGGAACAGCCCGATGACGGCCAGCGTGAACAGTAACTTCTTACGGAGATCCGGCACCCGGAACGCCCTGAACAGCACGGTCAGCATGAGCCGAGTCTGTCGGCGCCCCCGCTTCCGGTCGTCCGCCGAGCCGCGTCACCCGCGTACGCAGATCCGCGTACGCGACACTGACTCCATGAGCACGCTATGGGTGATCAGCGGCCCGCCGGGCGCGGGCAAGTCCACCGTCGCGGCGGCGCTGCTCGCCCGCCTCGACCCGCCGGCCGCCCTGCTCGACAAGGACACCCTGTACGGCGACTTCGCCGCCGAGATCCTCCGGGGGTACGGCAGGCACCACGGCGAACGCGAGGGCCCGTGGTACGACGAGCACATCAAGGTGCACGAGTACGCGGGCATGACCAGGACGGCCAGGCAGATCCGCGAGCACGGCTGCCCGGTGCTGCTCGACGGCCCGTTCACCGCCCAGGTGCACTCGGCGCGGCTGTGGGAGCGCTGGGTCGGCGAGCTGGGTGGTGATCCGGTCAGGCTCATCTGGGTCCGCTCGGACGGGCCGACCCTGCGCGAGCGCCTGGTGGCCAGGGGGCTGGAGAAGGACGCGGGCAAGCTGGCGGCATTTGAGGCGTACCTGGCGGCGATCCAGGTGGCGGAGCCGCCGGCCGTACCGCATCTGGAGATCGACAACCGTCCTGGCGCGGCGCCGGTCGGCGAGCAGCTCACGAGAGCGGGCATCCCACCGCGCCCGCACGGAACGCGTTAACGATATTTCGCCCGATGGGCGAAATATCGCGTTAAGGCACTCGATACTCGTCGTCGCGCGCGTCGATGATCGCCATGTGGCCCGGCAGGTGGCCGATCGCGAAGTCCACGCCGCTGGCCATGATCACCGCCTGCGGCGTCACGCCACAGGCCCAGAACAGCGGCACCTCGCCGGGCCGTACCTCCACCGGATCGCCGAAGTCGGGCCGGCCGAGATCGGCGATCCCGATCGCGGCCGGGTCGCCCACCTGCACGGGCGCCCCGTGCACCTGCGGGTAGTGGCCGCTGACCTCGATCGCGACGTCCACGAGCGCCGCCGGTACCGGCCGCATCGACACGACCAGCGGGCCCGACAGCGGGCCGACCGGATGGCAGGGCACGTTCGTCCGGTACATCGGCACGTTCGTCCCCAGCTCGAGGTGCCTGATCGGCACCCCGGCCCGCAGCAGCGCCTGCTCGAAGGTGAAGCTGCAGCCAATGAGGAAGGCCACGAGGTCGTCCCGCCACTCGGCGACCACGTCGTCGAGGTCGGCGACCGGCCGCCCGTCGCGATAGAGGCGGTATCCCGGCAGATCGGTACGCAGGTCGCCGGGGAACAGCGCGGTGGACCACGCCCCCGGCTCCCCCACGTCCAGCACCGGGCACGCCTGCGCGTTCAGTTGTGCGAACAGCAGCAGCTCGTAGCCCAGCTTCCTGGGCACGGCGATCAGATTGGCCTGCGTCCAGCCGGAGCACCAGCCGGCGGTCGGCACCCGCTCGCCCGCGCGGAAGCGCGCCCGCGCCTGCGCCGGGGTCAGGTCTGCGACATCCACACCTTGACACTACGCCCCGTAACTGGGCCCGCAATCGACGACATACTCTGGCTTTCCGGGGTAGTAGCGCACGCCGTGCGCCTTGATGTGAACCTCCTCGACTACGCGCTCATCGCGATCTACTTCGCGACCGTGCTCGGCATCGGGTTCGCCGCCAAGCGGCGGATCAGCTCGAGCCTCGACTTCTTCCTGGCCGGCCGTGGATTACCCCCGTGGATCACCGGGCTGGCCTTCGTCTCAGCCAACCTCGGCGCGATCGAGATCCTCGGGATGGCGGCCAACGGCGCCCAGTACGGCGCCATGACCGTGCACTATTACTGGATCGGCGCGGTGCCCGCGATGGTGTTCCTCGGCATCGTGATGATGCCGTTCTACTACCGCTCGAAGGTACGCAGCGTCCCGGAGTTCCTGGGCCGCCGCTTCAACGGCGCCACCCAGCTCCTGAACGCGCTCTCCTTCGCCGTGGCCCAGATCCTCATCGCCGGGGTCAATCTCTACGCGCTCGCGCTGGTCATGGAGGCCCTGCTGGGCTGGCCGCTGCCGGTGTCGGTGGTGGTGGCGGCGGTGATCGTGCTGTCGTACATCACGCTCGGCGGGCTGTCGTCGGCGATCTACAACGAGGTCCTGCAGTTCTTCGTGATCCTGGCCGGGCTGATCCCGCTGACCATCCTCGGGCTGGCCAAGGTGGGCGGCGTCTCCGGGCTGTTCGACAAGGTACGGCAGAGCGCGCTCGGCGAGGCCGGCCTGCACACGTGGGCCGACAGCGCGGGCAAGAACCCGATGGAGGCGCACTGGCTCGGCATCGTGTTCGGCCTGGGCTTCGTGCTGTCCTTCGGCTACTGGACCACGAACTTCGCCGAGGTGCAGCGGGCATTATCCGCCCGCAACACCAACGCCGCCCGGCTCACCCCGATCATCGCGGCCTACCCGAAGCTGTTCATCCCGCTGGTGACCGTACTGCCGGGGTTGATCGCCCTCGTCCTGTTCAAGGACCTGGGCAAGGGCCAGGCCTACAACAACGCGATCCCGCTGCTCATGCAGGACCTGCTGCCCAACGGCGTGCTCGGCGTGGCGGTGACCGGGCTGCTGGCCTCGTTCATGGCCGGGATGGCGGCCAACATCAGCGGGTTCAACACGGTGTTCACCAACGACATCTGGCAGGCGCACCTGGCCAAGGACCGCGACGACGGCCACTACCTGCGGGTCGGCAGGATCGCCACCGTCGCGGGCGTCGCGCTGGGCGTCGGCACCGCGTTCATCGCGGCCGGCTACTCCAACATCATGAACTACCTGCAGGCGCTGTTCTCCTTCTTCAACGCGCCGCTGTTCGCCACCTTCATCCTCGGGCTGTTCTGGAAGCGGATGACGCCGTGGGCCGGCTTCTGGGGCCTGCTGGCCGGGACCGCGTCCGCCTTCGCCTCCTACATCGCCTACAAGGCCGGGATGCTGGACTTCGGCACCGAGCTGAACGCCAGCTTCTGGGGCGCGGGCGTGGCCTTCGTCGTCGACCTGCTCGTCTCGGTGGTGGTCACGCTGGTGACCACGCCCAAGCCGGTGGAGGAGCTGCGCGGGCTGGTGTACGGGCTCAGCGCCGTCGACCTGGCGGACGACGCGCTGGCCGGTGACAAGAAGTGGTACCGCTCGCCCGTGATCCTCGGGACGGGCGCGATCGTCCTGGCCGCCGCGATGTACGGGGTGATCCTGTGAGCGACATCAGAATGGTGATCGGCGGGCTGTTCCTGATCTACGGGGTGATCCTGATCATCGCCGGGGTGGTGGGGGCGGCGGTCAACCTGTGGACCGGGCTGGCCATGGCGGTCTTCGGCGGCGCCTTCGTGATCTGGGCCCGCGTCAAGCGCATCTGACGCCGGGGGGCGGCCGGCCCATCGGCCCGCCGCCCCCTGTCGAGGTTTTCAGTAGTCGAGCCCGAACGTATGAGCGCCCAGGCCGAACCCGTTCCCCCGCGGCACCACGTGCCCCTGCTCGATCAGCGTGGCCACGCTCCGCCGTACCTCTTCCTCCTCCAGACCGGTCGCGCGGATCAGCGCGCCGAGCTCCGCGCCGCCGGACTCGACCGCCTGCGAGGCGACCGCCTCGTACACGTGGATGTCGACGTCGGACAGTGCCTGCACATCGTGATCTCGGGCCATCAGCGCCGCCTCGCTCCCTCTCTGAGCCTGCCCGGGTCGATGTCGCGCTCCGGGTAGCGGCGCAGGTATTCGCTCTCCAGTTGGTTGGTCCGCGTGGTGTGGCGCGCGAGCGCGTCGTCCGAGCCGTGCAGGAAGGTGTCGGTCCGCGTGGTGTGCAGTTGCCGCAGCTCACGCAGCAGGTCGTCGTCCTGGAGTTGCGCTGGATCGATTCCCATCATCGTCATGACGTAGCCCCTACCCCAGAAGGCGCCCGACAATATGAGTCACATTTCCTGACATAAGGGCATTGTCGAGAGGAGATCACCGCTTTACCTTCCCGTTATGGACCTCGAGCTCAGGCACCTCAGGATCGTTCGCGCGGTCGCGGACGCGGGAAGTGTGAGCAAGGCCGCGTCCCTGCTCGGGCTGGCGCAACCGGCCCTCACCGCACAGCTCAAACGCATCGAGCGGGTACTCGGCGGCACCCTGTTCGAGCGCGACAGGCACGGCGCCCGGCCCACCCGGCTCGGCGAGCTGGTGCTCGCCCGCGCCCGGGTGCTCCTCCCTGCGGCCAAGGAACTGCAGGACGAGGCCGTACGGTTCGCCCAGGCCCCCTCCCCCGGCTTCCGCATCGGCGCCACGAACGGGCCGATACTCGGCGGCCTCGTCGACCGGCTCGCCGCGGAACGGACGGTGAGCACGTACACCTCATGGTCGGCCGACGAACTCACCGCCATGACCGAGCTCGGCCGGCTCGACTACGCGCTGACCGGCGCCTGCGGCGACGGCGGCACCCCCACGGGCTCGCTGCGATGGGAGACGATCAGCTACGACCCGGTCTTCACCCTGCTCGCCGAGACCCACCCGCTGGCCGGCGAGAAGGAGCTGGACCTGTCCGAACTCGCCCTCGAAAGCTGGGCCGTCACCCCCGGCGACGGCTGCTTCGCCGACTGCTTCGCCACGGCCTGCGCCCGCGCCGGCTTCACCCCGGGAACGATCTATGAGACCGACGTGGCCACCTGCACCCACCTCGCCCGGGTGGGCCGCGCCGTGGCCCTCTGCCAGGCCACCCACCAGCCCGCCCCCGGCCTGGCCGTGATCCCGCTCGTGGGCGCGCCGCTGCGCTGGCGGCAACTCCTCGGCCACCACCCCACCGCCCCGGATGCCGCCTGGGTGGCGGAACAGGCCAAACAAACCCACGCGGAGGTGGTACGGCGAAGCATTGTGTACCAGGACTGGCTGGTACGGAACACCGGCTTCGGCACCGCTCCCTAACCTGCCCTGATACCTCAACCATGTCCGCGAGTCCTCAACCACGTCCGCGATACGTCATCAACGTCCGCGCCGAGGCCGACCATTCGGGTGCACCTAGGTCTCGCAAGTGAGGGCCGGGGGAGCCACGCCTCCCCAGGCCCGCTAGGGGGCTCCAGGCGCTTAGGCCAGGGTGTACTCCCACCCCGGCTTCCAGTCGAACGGAGCATCCACGAGCTCCGCCAACTCCGCCCCCTCAAGCAGATTCTCCAGCGCCCACCGATTGGCCGAGTGCGCGATGACCAGCACCGTACGCCCCTGCCACTTGTCCATCACCTCCTCGAGAAACGCCGCGGTCTCCGCGACCACCTGCCGATAGCTCTGCCCCCCGGGCCAGGGCACATCGATGAACCGCCGCCGCAACCTCGCCACCTCACTGACGGGCCGCCCGTTGTAGATCCCGTAGTCGCACTCCCTCAACCGGGAGTCGAGCCGAATCTCCCGCCCATCCCCGAACGCGATCTCCGCCGTCTGCACCGCCCGCCGCAGATCAGAGGCGTACACCACATCCACATCCCGCCGCCGCACCCCCAACTCCACGGCCAACTCCCGCCCAGCCTGGGACAACTCCCCCGGCAACCAGCCGGTGGCGATCCCCGTCTCGTTGTCCACCGTGAGGGAATGCGTCTCGTAGATCAGCCTGACCGCCATGGCCCGACGCTACCCATCAACCCGGATGTCTGGCGTACGCGCTGAGTGAACGAGGACGATCTATGCTGGCATGACGGCTCAGGTGTGGAAGACTGCATGTTTGCAAGGGGCGGTAGCTCAGCCGGTCAGAGCATCGGACTCATAATCCGTGGGTCGTGGGTTCAAGTCCCACCCGCCCTACTCTTCAATACCGCCCTGCCTGGCGCCCAGAGCGTGGCCGCCGGCTCTGTCCCGGCAGATCAGCTGAGTGCCGGGATGCGTGCGCAGCCAGTCGGCGAAGGTGGCGGCCTCCCGATCGGGCAGGGCGGGGTGATCGCAGACCCCATCAAACGCACCAGACCCATCGAGCAATCCAACTCACACTCAGCAGCGCGCGCCTTCTCGCACTTCCAAGAGCGGCAGGCCCGCCGCGTACCGCCGGAAGAAACCGGCGGTCGGGGTGTCCGCGGTCGCGACGGCGTCCGGGGTGCCCTCCGCGATCACCGCGCCCCCGTCCGGACCGGCTCCCGGCCCCAGGTCAATCACCCAGTCCGCGGACGCGGCGACGGAAATGTCATGTTCGGCCACGACGACGGTGTTGCCCGAGTCGAGCAACACATCGAGCGCATCCACCACACGCTGGATGTCAGACGGGTGCAGTCCCGAGACGGGTTCGTCGAGAACGACAAGGCCGGCCTTGCGGCTCGCGGCACCGCGCTGGATCGCGGACGCCAGCTTCAGCCGCTGCGCCTCGCCGCCGGACAACTCTGTGGCGCTCTGGCCGAGCTGGAGATAGCCAAGCCCGACCTGGTTCAAGGCTCCCAGGGTTTCCGCGAGTTGCCGGGGTTCGGAGAACTGCTCCACAGCCTCGGCGACGGTCAGCTCCAGCACCTGATCGATGGCCAATCCCTGATACCTGATTTCCAAAGCCTCCAGCTTGTAGCGCCGACCCTCGCACGCGTCACAGACCACCCACACATCCGGCAGAAAGTGCATGTCGACCAGCTTGCGGCCATAACCGGTGCAGCTCTCGCAGCGGCCGCCACCCGCGGTGTTGAAGCTGAACCAGGAGGCAGTGACCCCACGTCCGCGCGCCATGTCGGTTTCGGCGAACAGCTTGCGGACAATGTCGAACGCCTTGCTGTAAGTGGCCGGGTTGGACCGCGGCGTCCGCCCGAGCGGTTCCTGATCGACGACGGCGACCCAGTCGAACCCCTCCAGGCCGGTCACCTGTCGCACCGTGTCGGTCGCCGTCCCGTTCAGGGCCGCCTCCACGCTCGCTCCGAGCGCGCCGAGCAGGCTGCTCTTGCCGCTGCCGCTCACCCCGGTCAGGCACGTGAGCCGACCGGCCGGGAAACGCACCAGGTCCGCGGTCACGTTGTGCGCACGCAGGCCGTGCAGCTCCACCCAGCCGGTGTCGTCCCCGGCCGGACAGCGGGTCCGGCGCAGCCGCGGCCCCTCACCGGCCAGATAGCGCCCGGTCAGCGACGTCGGGTGGGCGGCCACGTCGGCGGGAGGCCCCGACACCAGGACCTCACCGCCGAAGCGGCCCGCGCCGGGCCCCATGTCGATCACCCAGTCGGCCCGGGCGATCAGTTCAGGGTCGTGCTCGACCAGGAGCACCGTGTTGCCGGCCTTGCGTAGCTCCAGGGCGATGTCGAGCAGGTGCGCCTTGTCCGCCGGATGCAGCCCGGTCCCGGGCTCGTCCAGGACGAAGACGATGCCGCTCAGCTCGGTGCTTAGCTGCGCTGCGAGCCGGGTTCGCTGCAACTCACCCCCGGACAGCGTCGCCGCGCTCCGGGACAGCTGGAGATGTGCCAGGCCTAGCTGGTCGAGGATCCCGAGCCTGCGGCCCAGGTCCTGCAGCAGCGGCTCACCCACCTCGCGCTGCCGGGCGCCCAGGTCGCCGGCCACGCGCATCGCCCAGCTGCGCACCTCCCGCACGTCCACCTCGATCAGGTCCGGATAGGTCAGGCCGCCGAGCCGCACGGACCGGGCCACTTGGTCGTACCCGCTGCCGCCGCAGGTGCCGCACGGCTGCTTGCGCATGTACGGCAGGTAGCGCTGCTTGGCGCTGGAGGTCTGGGCGTTCGCGAACACCCGTTCCACCTCGGCGAGCGCGCCGCGAAGCGGCTGGCTTGAGGTGTATGTCACCGAGACCGTCTCCTTTTTGCTGGTCATGTCGACGGTCGCCTCGACCTTCTCCTCCCCCGTGCCGTACAGCACGCAGTGGCGGAACTCTTCCGGCAGCGACTGCCACGGCCGGCCGAGGTCCACGCCCCGCTTTTCGGCCAGTGCCGGTACGAACGCGTGCTCCCCCGACCGCCACTTCGCGTACCAGGGCGAGGCCCCCTCGAACAGCGGAAGCTCCGGGTGGGTGATGACCAGATCCTCCTGCGCCTGCCAGCGCCCGCCCACCCCGTGGCAGTCCGCACAGCTCCCTTCCGGCGTATTGCGATCGAAGTGAGCGGTCGTCAGATGCCCGTCCCCGCTCGCGGCCGCCGGGTCCGCGCCGATTCCCGGAAGGCGCGAGTAAAGCAGCCCCAGGTGCCCGTCGATGCCAGTGATCGTCGCGACCGTGGATCGGGGGTTGCGGTTCAGGCGGCGCTGGTCGACCGCGAGCGTCGCGCCGAGTCCCAGGATGCGGTCGACCTTCGGGCGATTGCGCTGGGTGATGTACTGCCGTACGAACGGCGAAAGCCCCTCCAGATATCGCAGCTGGGCCTCATTGTGCAGGGTGTCGACGGCCAGCGAGGTCTTGCCGCTGCCGCTCACTCCGGTGAAGGCGACGAGCTGCCTCTTGGGGATGCTCACCGATACGTCCCGCAGATTGTTGGTACGAGCCCCCACCACCTCGATGGTCTCGCGACCCATACTCGCGACGTCCCGTACGAATTCCGTCAACCTTCGTCCACCCTCTCGCAACACAGCAGAACATGGGCGGACAGATCCCCACCCATACCGAACGAACCGATAACGCCACTACGCGGTGGCCGCTCATCGCCAAATGGCGCTGAGGGGCCGCTTCACCAGGTCTTCCAGCACGTGGCCGATCCCGATGCGGCACGTGCTGCAGGCGGATCAGGAACGGGACGCCGCAGTGAGCTTGGCGATGTCGGGGGCGTAGACGCTCATCCAGTGCGGATGCAGCCGGTAATAGACCACTTCGTTGTCCCAGTCAAAGAGGTCGTCGCCGTAGAAGTCCTTGAAGTAGGCGAGCAGGTCCGGCCAGTCCGCGGCTGGCTCGCTGTGCTGGGGGTTGAGGATCTCCACCGTGCCGTGCGTGAACACGCCCAGATCCTCACCGCGCATGTGCGCGGCACTGACGGCGGGCCGGGTGGCGAGATGGCGGGCCTTGGCGGCGCCGCGCGCCGTGCCGAAGTGCCACTTTCCGTGCAGGAAATGCCCGTCCACGCCGCTGATCCGCGGCTCGCCCTTCGCCGTCACGGTGGATAGGGCCAGGGTGCACATCCCGGTGAGGACCCCGGTGAGCTCCTTTGCGGTCAGTGTGCTCTCGGCATTGATGAGCGAGCGGAGATGCGAGGTGGAGCGGGAAAGAGAAGCGTCCAGCAGGGCCTGCAGCTTTTTGAGATCTTCTTGTGTTTCGCGCATCGCGGGTCCTTGTCTATCCGTCGGGCTCGGTCCACGTCCTCCATCGGCGCCGACCAGCGAACCATGCTCGCCTCAAAACCCGACATCTTGTGTCATGGTTTTCATCGACTGTGCGAACCCACCGGGGCTGCTCGGTAGGCGGTTCTCTCAAGGCCCCCGGCACCGTCCGTAACCGGACCCGGCTGGGCAGCCTTGGCCACGGCGGCTATCCCCTGCTGGACCGTCGGCCCCGCAGCGACCACCGCGCGAGACGTGAAGCGGCGCCGGAGGGCAGGACCGATGACGACGGTGCCGTGGTCACACTGGCACCTGCTCGGGAGTGATGGGGATGACCGGGGTTTACGGCCCCTGCGGGGTCAGGGCGGAACATCGTCAAGCCCGTGGTGTCTCCCACCAGTTGAGAACGCTCTCGGCCCTGACCAGGGCCCATGCTGGAGTGCAGACAATCTGGCCTCATCAAGGCGGGTCTGCACGGCACGCACATCCGCATCCCATGTCGCCCACGCCCGCACTGCGACATCGATTTCCGGACGATAGAGTCCTGTGCCGCCAGGGCGGACGAGTTTCGTCAGCCGCGTCAGGATTACCCGGGCACCAGCCGATTCACCGATCTCGGAAATTGCATTCTCGAGCATCTCGATCGATTGGCGCGCGAAATGGGCGAGAAGCGCTTTCTTGTATCCTTCGGCGCCATCGAAGTGATGGTGGAACGATCCTTTCGACAGGTTGAGCCGAGCGGCGATCCGATCGATTCGAATCCCTGCTGCGCCTTCATTCTGCGAGGACCTTCAAGCCTTCGTTCAGCCACCGGTCTCGTGCCGTGCTCATCCGGCGAACGTACCACCGGGTACGGAGCGGTCCGCGCTCGCCGAGGCGCATGCGAGTTTCATGCCATGAAGCTGAAGACGCCGACTGCGATGCAGATCAGCAGCATGACGGTGGCGTTGAGGAAGAGGTTGCGGCCAAAGTCTCGGGCCGCGATGTGCATCGCGATGGCCGGTCATGAAGTAGAGGACGAGCGCAGCACAGGGCGTCACCCGCCTGGATGATCGCTAGGACGACAACCGGCCAAACCGGATCGGGCAATACTGACACGCTCTCTTCGGGCAATGAATTGCTCACGATGCACCATACCGTACCGTACCGTATAGTATGGTCAGGGTCAGGCATGGACGATCTTGTCCTTAGCGTGTGGGTGCCGAAACGCCGGCAGGCAATGGATGGGCGGCGCGCCGGTCCCGGTGCCCATGGGTGACAAAAGTGGTGCGTGACGCGATCGGCTGTGCGCGTTCAGGAGAGGAAGAGTGCGCGGCGCGCGAAGGCCGCAGGCAGCGCGGGCGCGACAGACGGGTGCCGGAATCGTCATCGACTACAAGTGCGACTGGGACAGCCCATCGCGTAAGTAAGGACCGCGATCGGACGACCGCAGCTCGCCTTCCCCACTCTGCACGTATCACCCAAGGCCATCCGAAAAGGAGTCCCTAATGCAAAGAAAGCTAGTGGTGTCGCATGCGCGCGACTGACGGGCGGGACACCTCAGGCCGGGGTGTGCGCATCGCTCTCACGCGGCCTGAGCGCCAACATTTCAGACGGGATACGTTCTCCCCCATTCCTAACCGGATCCTGGCCCTGACCGCCATGCTCACGCTGGCCACGGCCGGGTGCGGGGTGCTGCCGATGAGGGAAGCCGCGCCCCCGCCCGCCACCACCACGCCTCCGTCGAACGCCCCGACCACCAGCGGGCCGCCCGCCACCGCCACAGCGTCTGGTCAAGCCGCCCAACCGGCCCTGGCCGAAACCCGCGGCACCGAGACCCCGAACCTCAAGGTCGAGGTCGTCGGCCTCAACCGCGTCAAGGCCAAGCACCTCATCACCCAGATCCGCCTGTCCAACACCGGCACAGAAAAGGTGTCCTGGGCCGCCGACATGGGCGACCGCACCCGCCCCCTCGGCACGATGGCGTGGGCCTCCGGCATCGGCGTCCTCGACGCGCAAACCCGCACCTGGATCCTGCCCTACCAACCCGCCGACTCCCCCTGCCTGTGCACCGACCAGAAACGCGACGGCCTCGACCACTTCATCGACCCCGGCCAATCGATCACCCTCTACGCGATACTGCCCGCACCATCAGGCAACCCCGCCTCGACCACCGTCGTCACCCCCGTGGCCCCGCCGATGCTCAACGTGCCCATCAGCGACCAACCCCCCACCGGCGACTTCCCCGACCCCGACGCCCAACCCGTCACCCCGATCACCCGCCGCCTCATCCTCCCCTCCGAATCCCTCGACAAATCCGAGGAGACCGCCGACGACGGCAAAGACCTCCAGATCAACCTCTCCTCAGACGTGCTGTTCGCCATCGACAAGGCCACCCTCACCACCCAAGCCAAGTCGATCATGACCCGCACCGCCAGACTCATCGACGCCTCCCCCGCCACCGTGGTGACCGTGGCCGGCCACGCCGACTCCACCGGCAACCACGCCATCAACGACCCCCTGTCACTGCGCCGCGCCCAGGCCGTCCAACGCGCCCTGACGGCGCAGCTCTCCAAGGACGGGGTCCGCTTCCAGGCCAAGGGCTACGGCTCACGCCGCCCCCTGTACGACAACGACAGCGACGAAGGCAAACGTCGCAACCGCCGCGTCACCGTCACCTTCCCCAAGCCCCAGCCCCCCGCCCAGCAACCGGCGACCACGACGTCCCCCGGCGCGACCGGCCTCACCGCCACCACCAAAGCGGACGGCCAGCCCATCACCATGCAGATCGCCGGCCTGCGCCGACTGCCCGGCGGCCTCGGCCTACTCACCTACAACATCACCAACCAGGGATCGGCCGAGACCTGGTTCAACGACCTTCACCACGCCCAGGACTGGGAGGCTTACAAATACCAGGCCGCAAGCAACGTCCGGCTGACCGACATCACCGCCGGCCGCCAGTATCTGCCCGCCCGCCTGGAAGTCCCCACCGACGACGGCATGGACTACTACTGCGCGTGCACCGACGTCTCCGGCGTCCGCATCAGCACCGAGAAGTTCGCACCCGGCCAGACCCGCGCGTTCTGGAACCTCTTCGCCCTGCCCGACACCACCGACACCCTCAAAGTCAAGATCGGCCCATTCCGTGACCTCCAGGTCCCCATCCAGTAACGGCCTCCGGGGATGACAGCCCGGAGCGGAGGTTGAGTGGCCCATCTCAAGGGATCGCCTCACGATGGGAGCGCCTGCCCAGGCATCAGAGATCTTTGACGATGCGATGTAGATAGGCGAGGCGAAGCTGCCACGACGACCTACGGCGTTCAGGATGCCCGCTCCGGGCCCCGACGCATACGCGATGTGCCACGCGCCGATGACCATGACCGCGTGCGTGCGGTCCAGATCAAGGCGGCCAGGCCGCATCCGTCAGTGCCGCGAGCCAGTCTCGCCTGCGGCCCTCAGTATCGGCTGGGCCTCGGTCCTGCGGTGGTTGCGGCGCAGCCATTCCCCGTAGAGAAGTTCGGTCCGCGCCCGGTCGAAGGGGTGCTGGTCGAGTCCGCCGTCCGCTAGCGCGCTCCGGAAGTGCGACTCGGCGTGCGCGTCGTCTGCCAGGATCGCGCGGTGGCGGTGCTTCCTGGCGAGGGCGACGGGCCTGCGGATGCCGCCGGTCTGAGGTTCCATGGCGTACCAGCGAGCATGGGTCTCTTGAACGACATCCTCGGCCTCGGACAGCGAGCCAAGGCGCCATCGCGTCGTGGGCGTTTAGGCCTGCCGACCGTCGGCTCCCGGAGACGCGGCTCCGGCACGAGCGCCGTGCCGACGCTGGACAGGATGGGGCCGGTCCGCCGGAAACCCGTCCTCGTGCTTGGGCTGTTCCGATCGGGCTCCTTGTTGTTCTGTGTGCCGTTTCATTCCTCACGCTACCCGCGGCCGAAGCCATGACGCACGGGTGGGCAGTTGAGCTCGGCTGGATCGACGAGTAGCAGCCTGGTTCCGCGGCACCGTTGCGGGCGCGCGAAACATCGCCGCACATCGGCGAAAGGCTGCCTCACCCCCTTGGGAGCGGATCCCCATGGGCTCCACGACCATGGCCGTGTGCCCCACCTGCTCCAGGAGGACGGCACCGGTCTCGTTCGCTTCCTCGGAGTCGGCCTCCATCATCGGCGGGAACTTCGGGCACCGAGTTTCTGGCACGCACAGGGACCGTCATCCCCGCACACCACGCCTGTCGCCGGCGCCCACGCAGAGCGGAAGCGCCTGGATGATCAGCTTGCTCGTCGCTTCGACAGAGGAGTCGTCGACGGTCCGGCCGGTGTTGAGGACACGCCACTGCGTGAGCCCGACCAGCAGGTCGAGGGCCAGGTCAAGGTCAAGGTCGAGGGGCAACTGGCCACGCTCCACCGCGCTCCTCAGAAACCGCTCGCATGCGGTCCTGCGCGGTTGCCGGATCGCGGTGTCGAATGCCTCGGAGAGCCCGGGGTTGCGGGCGGCCTCGGCTGTCAGATCGAGCACGATGCGCATGACCAGGGGATCCGACAGCGCCTCCGCCACCGCTCGGACGTAGGCTCGCACATCGCCACTCAGGTCACCGGCCCCGTCTGTCGGGACCTCCCGGGAGGCGACGACGTCGATGAGGTCGACCACCATCGCCTCTTTCGACGGCCACCGCCGGTAGAGCGCGGCCTTTCCCGTACCGGCCCGCCGGGCCACCGCCCCCATAGACATACCGGCATAACCTGTCTCAGCCAGCTCGGCGACCGCCGCCGCGACGATGGTGTCGGTAACTGTCTGGCGCAGCACGGCGGCGCCGCGACCACGCGGGCGGATCTCGGCCATATCAGCGATATTAACACGAGACGGAACGGTTGCGTCCCAACTTTGGGGTCACTTATCCTGCAAATGGAACGGATAGGTTCCGTCCTGAATTGAGGGAAGACATGACCGACGTAGACGTGCTCATCGTCGGAGGCGGACCGACCGGGCTGACGCTGGCTTGCGAGCTGGCCCGGCGCGGCATCACCTTCCGAGTGATCGACAGATCTCCCGAATTCCACCACCAGTCGCGGGGCAAGGGCATACAGCCACGCAGCCTGGAGGTGTTCGACGATCTCGGCGTGGTCCAGGACTTCCTGGAAGCGGGGACCGCCGAGATGCCGGCGCGGATTTACATGGACCGCCGGTTCATCGCGGAGCTACACCTCCTGGCCGGTGCCCACCCTCGGCCGGACGTGCCGTACCCGACGCTCGTCCTGCTGCCGCAGTGGCGCACCGAGCAGATACTCCGCGCCCGCCTGACCGAGCTGGGCGGCCACGTAGAGCGCGGTCTGCAACTGGCCGACCTCAAACAGTCCGACAGCCAGGTCGTCGCGCAGCTCGCCACGGGTGAGGTGATCCACGCCTCCTACCTCGTAGGCTGTGACGGCGGCGGTAGCGCCGTACGCGAGGCCGCCGGGATCACCTTCCCCGGGCTGGTGTCGGAGACCGAGCACTACCTGCTCGGCGACGTGGAGGTGGACGGACTGCCCCGCGACGGCTCCTATGTCTGGTACGCAGCGAATGAGTCCTCCGTGGGCCTCGCACTGCTGCCCGGTACGCAGTCGTGGCAGTTCGGCCTCACCGTACGCCCCGGCGAGGAGGGTGCCGGCCAGGAGCCCTCACTCGAGCTTTTCCAGCGCCTGTTCGCGCAGCGCACCGGCCGGACGGATGTGCGCCTGCACAACGCCACCTGGCTGTCGCACTTCAGCTATAAGGTACGGCTCGCCGACCGCTACCGTGCCGGCCGCGTCTTCATCGCCGGAGACGCCGCTCACGTCCACCCGATCGCGGGCGGGCTCGGCATGAACACCGGCATCCAGGACGCCTACAACCTCGGTTGGAAGCTGGCCCTCGCGGTACGCGGCCAAGTCCCCGACAGCCTGCTCGACACCTATGAGCAGGAGCGCCGCCCGGTGGCCGAATCCGTGCTCAAGACCAGCGGCGCCAGCATGACCGCGCTGTTCTCCACCAAGCCTCTGATGACCTTCCTGCGCGACCGGATCATCCTGCCGCTGATGCGCAGCCCCGCGGTGACCAAGGCGATCGTGAGCAAGACCTCCCAGCTCAGCGTGAACTACCGCAGCTCCGAGCTGTCGGTCGGCGACAAGGGCAAGGTCCGGCCCGGCGACCGGGCGCCCGACTCGCCGTGCCTGCACCCAGTGACCGGCGAGCAGTCGCGGTTGTTCGACCTTTTCCGCGGCCCCCACTTCACGCTGCTCCAGTTCGGCGCGATCGTGCCAGGTCTGGCCGAGCGCCTGGACAGACTCCACGGCGACGACATCCGCGTCTACCAGCTGGAGCCAGGCCCACCGAGCAAGCGCTATGGCGCCAACAGGGGCACTCTCATCCTCGTCCGGCCGGACGGTTATGTGGCCGTACGAACCCGGTCAGGCGACGCAGTGGTCGACTACCTGAGGACAATCTTGGTCGCCTATTAATCCGTAGGTTCCGGGTTCGAGCCCCGGGTGCCCCACCATACTCCCGTGCCGGGAAGGTAGCTTTGTCGTTTTTCTGTCACGTGAGTGCGGCTACCCAGGCACAACAGGGGGTAACGGTTGATGTCGCGGGCGGCTCGGTCGGCCAGGCCGCCGTCCACCAGTTCGTACAGTACCAACGCCACCCATCGGGCTGGTGGCCGGTTTTGCCGCGCGGCACCGCATCACCAGGCGGCTCATGCTGATAGCCGAGCAGGCTGGCGCGGACGGGGTAGATCTGGAAGGTGCGCTCACGCCTGGGGTGGAGGCGCCGGCTGAGGCCCGATACGCATCGTGGCGCGGTTCTCCGTCGTAGTCTCGTTCGCCTCGCGATGGGGGCCCGAAGCGGAACCGCGCGATGGTCACGCTAGCCGGGCTGGTCGTCCAGGGCGTGGAGACCCACCCGGGTCCGCAAAACGTCAAGCACCCCGTTCCACAGCACGGGCCGCGCAAGCGGCACGAGCTGCCGCATAGCGGCACGGGAATCCCCGGGCGGCGCCGTCCCTGCCACGCTGCCCAGGCCGATCGCTTGCCCCCGCGACACGTCCGGCTCCAGAGGAGCCGGACGCGAAGCTGAGGAGACGTCAGGAGATGGTGAGCGTGCCGTTCGCGTTACGGGCGCACGTGACGATCACGCGGGGAGCCGCGGCGAACGCGCCGGTCAGGCATTGGCCGAGGACCATCTGGCCCGCGGCGTTGGGGTGCCACGACTCCTGGCAGGTCTGGAAGTAGGTGACGCAGGTGTTCGCCGCCCGCTGGATGCCGATCTTGTCCCAGCCGGACAGGCTGGTGATGAACGTGCCGGACGGCCCGTCCTGTACCCGGATCGGCGTCGCTAGCGCACCCGCCGGGCTGTCGGGGTTCTCGCAGAGCCTGGCCCCGTCGAAAGCCCTCTGGACGTCCAGTACGCGCAGGTCGGCCGCCGGGCGTTCGGCTGCCAGCGTGGCATACGCGTTCTTGACCAGGGAGCCGAGGTTCTCGGAGAACACGTGCCCAGGGGCGAGGCTCGCACGGTGGATCGGGCACCCGGCGGCGTAGCGCTCGGCGCCGAGGGCGCGGAACTTGTCGCGGGTGTCGGTGCGGCCGTCCTCGTCGTAGTACTGCGGAGCGATGTCGGGCGGCAGCGGGTTGGTGTAGGTCTGCAGAATCACCTGGTGGGTGCCGTCGGCGTCGATCTCGGCGAGGGTGTCGAGGATCTGGCGCAGGCCCGCGGTGGTCTCGGTGGTGGCGGCGGCGACCTCGGCGTCGGTGGCCAGGTCCGAGGCGCTGCAGGGCTTCTGCGGCACGTCGCCCTTCAGGTAGGCCCAGAACTCCCACCAGCCTGTCCAGGCGTCGGCGATGAAGCGGTTGGCGCACAGCGTGGCCACGTCGCCGAAGGTGAAGTGGGTGTTGTTGGAGCCGAGGCCGACGAGGACGACGTCGATGTCGTGCGTCTGGGCGAGAGCGCGCAGCTGATCGAGTTGCGAGGCGACGTCGCGGCCCTCGGCCCGGGCGCTTGCGGGGGTGGCCATGTCGGCGGGCTGGGCGCCGGAGCACGCGAGGTTGAAACGTTGCTGAATGCCCGGGAGCGACGCCGTGAACACCGAGGCGTTCGCCGACCGGTGACAGAAGTAGGCGTTGCTGTTGGGCGCCGACCAGCCGGGGAAGGCCTGTGCCGTACCGGAGGCGTCGACGACGGGCTGGTAGTCCCCCGCGCCCTCCCCGCTGATAAAGCTGTCGCCGAGCGCGACGGCGGCGGTGGGCAGAGTCGCCTGCGCCGGTCCACTCTGCACGACCTGGATGCCCGCCGCGCTCGCAAGGAGCATGACAACTGCGGCGGCACGCTGGAGTAACCTCATAACCACCTCATTTCCTACTAAATAAGTACGAAATACGCATGTGTGGATCACAACATGCCGCACCAACGGCGTCAACACGCCCGCCTCCGGCAAGAGCATCCTCACCGCCGAGGAGGCACCGGCATCGTACGCAGTGAATGAGATGAATCCAACGTTGTAGCAAGGGCAATGGAAGGGCCCGCCGAGGCTGATGGCGTTGCCGGGACGGCCGGGCGGCTGAGCCTCGCGGGCCTTCTCACGACACATGCGGGAGATGGTCAGATGGACAACGATTTCGCCGTGGCCGCGGATGACGTGTGGGAATTACTGGACGAGGACATCTGCGTCACGTGGGTTCGCGGGGCCGAACCCGAGGACGTCGTGCGGGCCTTCAACGGCGAGCCTGCCGACGCGGCCCAAGGCCAGGTCACCAGTGTCGCCAGCCGACTGGCATCCCGGTTGGCCGAGGAGCCGGACCCGGTGGTCCTGCTGCGCAGGCAAGGAGAATGGATCATCGTGCTGGAACCGGACAGCACCATCGGCGCGCGCGACGACGTCCTGCTCGACGCCTGCGGCTCCGGGGAGGGGCTCAACCTGACCTGGTGCACCGGCACGGACGCGAGCCTCTCCTACGCCACCGGTTCGGTGATCGCTGTGACCTTCGACCCCGCCGGCATGCATGACGACCAGGAGGGCCTCGACGACGCCCGCCGATGGAGCAGGTCTCTGGGGATCGATGACGGGGAGTGGCGCGCTTCGTGGAAGGCGGCGGCCTTCACCCTGGCCGAGGTGGTCACCGGCATCGAGACCGACGACACCTGGATGGACTCGGTGTGGACGCCCATCCGGATACGCCCGTCCCGTCCCGCACGTCAAGGCGCCGTCCGGCTGCCGTACGCGGACATGCGGGAACTCCTCACCCGGGCACCGCAGATCCGCGACATCGTCGACCATCCCGGACCAGAGCAGGTGCCCAGGATGCTGCGGATGTTCATCACCATCGGCCTGTCCACCGCCGATGTGCGCACTCCCCTCACCGAGGCGGCCTTGGCCGCCATCGACGCCCGGCCTCCGGAGGCCGAAGTTCTGGCCCAGCGGCTGCGGAGCCTGTCCGAGGAGTACGGCCGCCAGATTGGCACAGCTGGTACGCAGACACAGGTGGATGACCTGCACCGCAAGCGCAACGCGCTGTCGGCCGCCGCTATCGCGCTGGGCCCCGACCCCCTGGATGCCTTCCCCCAGGTGGCCAGCCTCATCCGGACCCTCGGGCTACGCCGGGACAACGACGATCATCTGAGTCTCGAAGTATTGAACATCTGCTACAGGCACATCGTCTCTACCTGAACCTGGGGCATGGTCGAGTCGAGCGGCCGGGCCGGCCCGTGTAAAGGATCTCTCCGCTGGGGCAAATGTCCGGTAGATGCCCTGGTTCGCCAAGGTCGTGACTCTCACAATCGTGCCGTGAACCTCCAGCGAATGATCCGGTTATTACACATCACAGCCCTCTCGTTCTTGATGGTCATCTCCTCGGCCGTGCTCTGGGTGGAGGCGACGCCGGCGCATGCGATGCGAGGCGGGAGCCCGGTCGCCGACGGTACGTGGGGTTTCGTGGCGAAGGTGAACGTCGGTGAGAAACACGGATGCACTGGAGCCCTGGTCAGCCCGCAGTGGGTGATCACGGCCACCAGTTGTTTCGCCGCTGAGGGGCAGCCCGTCAAGAGCGGGGCGCCGACGGAGGCGACGACGGTGACGGTCGGCAGGACGGACCTGTTCGGCTCGGGCGGACGGGTGCTGCCCGTGGAGTGGATCCATCCGCACCATGACCGGGATGTCGTGCTGGTCCGGTTGTCGCTGCGGGTACTCGACGTGACACCTGTCGCGGTCAGCTCCACGGCTCCCGCCGCGGGGGATGCGCTGCAGGTCGCCGGCTATGGCCGGACCGCTGAGGAGTGGGCGCCCAACCGGCTGCGTGCCGCGCCGGTCACCGCCGGGGCCGTGGCCGCCGGCTCGTTCGGCTGGACCGCAGCGAGTGGCGGCGACACGAGCGCCTGTCAGGGCGACGCGGGTGCCCCGGTGTTCCGTACGGGCGGGAGCCGTCAGGAGCTCGTCGGGCTCAACATCGGCGCGGGGCAGGGGGGCTGCCTCGGCGCGGCTGCCAACGGGCCGCGCGGCGCCGACGCGGTGCGAGTGGACGACCTGGCGAGCTGGATCAACCTGGTCGCGGCCGAGCCCACCGCCACCTTCCGGACGTACGGCCCCAGTTCGACAGGGATCGGCGGCTATGACCTGAAGGATGCCCGCGACCAGGTGGTGGCGTTCGACTACGCACATTCGGGGAAGCAGGATCACCTGCTGTTGTACCGGCCGGGAGCTGGGATGGTCTCCATCCTCAAGCGAGGCGCGGACGGCACCTACGCGGCGGTCTACGCCTCGGCCGACGGCGGGATCGGCGGCTATGACCTGAAGAGCCCGGCGGACCGGATCATCGCCTTCGACTACGAGGGCTCGGGGAAGCTCGATCATCTGGTGTTGTACCGGCCGGCGACCGGGATCGTGCACATTCTCAAGCACGGCAGTGGTGCCACATTCACGCCGGTCTATTCCACGGCCGACAGTGGGATCGGTGGTTATGACCTGAAGGACGCGGCGGATCAGATCATCGCCTTCGACTACGAGGGCTCGGGGAAACTCGATCATCTGCTGCTCTACCGTCCGGGCGGGCACACGGCCTGGATCCTCGAGCACGGCGCGGGCAACACGTTCAGAGCGGTGTTCCACAGCTCGACCGGCATCGCCGGCTTTGACCTGCTGAACGCGGCGGACCGGATCATCGCCTTCGACTACGAGGGCTCGGGGAAGCTCGATCATCTGGTGACGTATCGGCCGGGGGCCGGGATGGTCTCCATCCTCAAGCGAGGCGCGGACGGCGCCTACGCGCCGGTCTACTCCTCAGCCGCTGGCGGGATCGGTGGTTACGACCTGAAGGGCACGGCGGATCAGATCATCGCCTTCGATTATGAGGATTCGGGGAAGCTGGATCATCTGCTGCTCTACCGTCCGGGCTCGCAGACGGCCTGGGTCCTCCAGCACGGCACGGGCAACACGTTCAGAGCGGTGTTCCACAGCTCGACCGGCATCGGTGGCTATGACCTGAAGAGCACGAGGGACCGGATCATCGCCTTCGATCTCCAGGGGTCGGGCGGGCAGAGCTATCTGTTCCTCTACCGGCCGATGGACGGGATCGCGTGGCTCGTGAGCCGGGCCTATCCGCCTGGGGTGCCGGTCCTGGAAACCGTGTCGCCGGTCATCCGCCCTGACTCCATCGTGGAGAACTTCGCCTATCCCGTGGACTTCCATCACGAGTTCGCAGGTACATCCGGTCAGGACGACTGGGGTACGGACGAGGCCGAGGCGAAGCACTTCCAGCTGCTCTCCGGCAACGGCGGGATCATCTGGGTCTCGTGCACCGCGTCGCCGGAGAACGGGGTCGGCGTGATCAAGGTGTTCCCGGGTCTGTTGAACGGCCAGACCGAGGTCGGCGAGCCACACCTCGGCGTGACGGCGGTGTGCTTCAAGGTCATCGGACCCGCGGGATACGTGAAGCTCCGGATCCCGAACGTCTATGAGGTCCAGGGGGACAGCCGCTCACCGGGGGCCGGCCATGACGTGGACGCGACTGTGGTGAACGTGACGTCCGGCGCGGAGCGCACCAAGCGCGTGGAGCGGGACGAGAGCGAGCAGTTCGGGCGTACGGACACCACCTGTGACGAGAGCCACCCGGACTATCCGGACAACTGCCGAGAGACCCTCCTGGAACTGCGGGTCGTCAGCTGAGAACGGAACGGCCGACCGGCATGTGACAGCCGGTCGGCCGGTCAGCCCATTCCTTTGGAAGCATCGACCGAACAGGTGGAATGACTGCGATGAAGGCGATTCGCTCGACGACGGGTGCCGTCGGCGCCGTGCTCTCGCTGCTTCTCGTGAGCAGCCCGATTGCCGAAGCACGGGCGGCGGCGGACCCACCTCGCGCGCCGGCATGCGAACGCCAGGTGGTCCTGGATGCCTGGGTCACGGGCGGTGTGAACGTCCGTCCGGCCGCGGAGGACGCGCTGCTCGGAGGCGAAGCGGAGATCTGCGCCTTTCTCGCCCAGCTTCCCCGGCTCGCGACGCAGGACGATCGTGAGCAGGTCGGCCGCATCAAGGCCCACGGAGGCCCCGAGGTGTCCGGCGCTGCCAACGCCGCCCTGGTCTCGGACAACTCCGGTGCCGTGGTGGCCTTTCTCGACGGCGGCTGGGAGACCGCTCGGGAGATCGACCTGCGCGCCAGTGTGAACGAGATGAAGGCGGCCGGTGGACCGGAGGTCAAGGCTGCCGCGAACGCGGTGCTGCGCAACGGGTCGCGTACGGCCTTGGGGCAGTTCATCGAGTCGGGATGGCGGCTGCCGTACCGGCTGGACCTGCGGGCGATCGTCAATCGTGCGATGGCTGACGGCGGCCCGGAGGTGCAGGCCGCGGCGAACCGGGCGCTCCAGGACGGCAGCCTGGAGATGCAGGAACGATTCGTGCAGATCGACTGGGGGGTGGGCCAGGCCCGGGACAACGAGAACCAGACCTTGGGCGATCTCCGGGCGAGCGCCACGGAGGCGACTCGCCGTGCCGCATTCGAGTCGATCTCCGCGGTCGCGCAGGCGGATCGCGCGAAGGCCGAGTCCCTGGCGGCCAAGAACGACGCGCTGGAGGCGCAACGCCTCGCCTCGCTGGCTGGACAGGAGTCGGCGGAGGCCAAGCGTCAGGCCCAGCGTGCGGCTGAGGCGGCCGACCGCGCCGCGGTGGCATCCAGCGTCGCCGTGCAAGCCGCGCGGGCGGCGGCGGACGCCGCGCGCGCGGCCTCCGGAGCCGCCGGACGCGCGGCGACCGCGGCGGCGCGGGCGCATACGAAGTCCGGCGAGGCGTGGGCGGCCGCGTCAGCGGCGGAGATGAACGCGACCGCCGCCGCCGCGGCGGAGACGCACAACCGCGTCATGCAGCAGATCGGTCCACAGATCTCCGCCTGGATCTCGCCCATCGACCAGATCACCGCCGTGACGCAGCAGGCATATGCCGCGGTCGCCGCCGCCGATTCGGCGCGGGCGAACACCGAGGCCGCCGGACGCGCGGCCGGGTTCGTTTCGAAACCGCCGCCGACCTGGCAGTGGGGTTGTTCCGCATCAGG
>NZ_JBEZDM010000044.1:0-85104 GCF_040648335.1 Nonomuraea sp. NPDC049158 | reverse complement strand
CGGCCGAGCGCGGGCGGGCGCACGTCGAGCACGCTCGCCCCTGCCAGCACCCGCACCTCGGCCCGGTCGCGGCCGGGGTCACGCAGCAGCAGCACGTCTCCGAGATGGAGCGGGAGCGGGCGGGCCAGGCGCAGCCGTACGACGCACCCGCCGAGCGTCCGCACCTCACACGTCACCGCCGCCGATCCGATGTGCGCGGTCAGACGCCGGGGTAGCCGCCACTCCTCCCCGCCCGCCGAAACGACCCCCCTTTCCGGCCCCACAGGGGAGATCCGGACGTCGACCAGGTCCGTCCACGTCCACCGGCCGGGTGTGACCAGGGCCCGGCCTCGCTCGGGGTAGCCGTGGCCGCGCAGGTTGACCGCCACTCTGGCGACGCCGGTCACCGAGGACACCGGCTCCTTCAGGGACTCCAGCGCCCGCACTCGTACCGGCTCGCCGTCCAGCGCCAGCTCGTCGCCCACCGAGATGGTGCTCGCGGGCAGGGTCCCGGTCACGACCGTGCCGCTGCCGATCACACTGAACGCCCGGTCGATCCACAACCGGACCGGCGCCGCCGGATCGGGCGCGGGCAGCGCGGCGACCAGCCGGTCCAGCGCCGCCCGCAACTCATCGAGTCCCTGCCCGGTCAGCCCGCTCACCACCACCGCCTCGACCACGCCAAGACCTGCGGTCAGGCGAGTGCGCGCCTGGTCGAGGGCCGGGGCGGGGTCGGCGAGGTCGGCCCGGGTCACCGCGAGCAGGCAGTGCCGTACGCCGAGCGCTTCCAGCGCCACCACGTGCTCCTCAGACTGCGGCATCCAGCCCTCGTCCGCCGCCACCACGAACAGCACCGCCGGCACCGGACCAACCCCCGCCAGCATCGTGCTGAGAAACCGCTCATGCCCCGGTACGTCCACAAAGGCGAGGCGCCGCCCCGAAGGCAGCGTGGTCCACGCGTACCCCAGCTCGATCGTCAGCCCCCGCCGCCGCTCCTCCTCCAGCCGATCGGGCTCCATCCCGGTGAGAGCCCGCACCAGCGTGGACTTGCCGTGATCGACATGACCCGCCGTGGCCACGACGTACATCAGCCACCCGCCCCGAAGCCACTCACCCCGAAGTCGCTCACCCCGAAGTCGCTGGGCCCGAGACCACTCACCCCGAAGCCACTCCCCTCGCAGCCGCTTGCCACGGGGCCGCTCGCCCCCAGGATCGCGCGGGCCACGTCACCGTCGCGATCACCGGGAACGGTGCGCAGGTCCAGCAGCAGCCGCCCACCCTCGATCCGGCCGACCACCGGGGGATCACCGACGCGCAACGGTGCGGCGAGCCGTTCGGGCAGGCTGACGGCGGCGCTCGGCAGCGTCACCCCGGGCGCCCCGCCGCCCCCGACGGCGGCCTGGCTCGGCACCGCCCGCGCGTCGACTCCCGCCTCGGCGAGCCGCCCGGCGAGGGCCGCGGCACGATCGCCCAGCGCCGCCGGGTCGGCATGCAGCGCCAGTCGGACGGGGACGACAGGACCGCGGAGCGTGGCCTCCAGTGCGGCCAGCGTCAGCTTGTCGACCCGCAGGGCGCGGGCGAGCGGGTGCCGCCTGCAGCGTTCGACCAGGTCACGGCGTCCGAGAAGGAGACCCGCCTGTGGTCCGCCGAGCAGCTTGTCGCCGCTGGCCGTCACCAGGTCCGCCCCGGCCGCCAGTACGGTCGCCGCGTCCGGCTCCTCGGGCAGCAGCGGCTCGCGCGCCAGCAGCCCCGAGCCGATGTCGACGATGACGGGCACACCGAGCCCGGTCAGCTCGCGTACCTCGACGGAGCCGGTGAAGCCCTCGATCCGGAAGTTCGACGGGTGCACCTTGAGCACGCATCCGGTCTCCGGCCCCACGGCCGCCGCGTAGTCGCGATAGGAGGTGCGGTTGGTCGTACCGACCTCGCGCAGCCGCGCCCCAGTGGAGACGAGCAGGTCAGGGATGCGGAACCCGTCGCCGATCTCCACGAGCTCGCCCCGGCTGATCACGATCTCCCGACCGGCGGCGAGTACGGTCGCCACCAGGACGAGCGCGGCCGCGTTGTTGTTGACGACGTGCACGTCCTCGGCGCCCGGCACGGCACGCGCGAGCGCGTCCAGCGCGCCCCGCCCGCGCCGGGCCCGGGTGCCGGTCTCCAGATCGAACTCCACGTCGGCGGCACCGGCCGCGGCGACCATCGCCTCGATGGCGGCGGGCGACAGGGGCGCCCGGCCCAGGTTGGTGTGGACCAGCACGCCGGTCGCGTTGATCACCGCACGCAGGCTCGCGGCCCGCGGCGGGAGCGCCGCCACCGCCGCGTCGGCGACCTCCTCGGGACCGATCTCACCGCTCCGCGCCCGCTGCTGCGCCCGCGCCACCGCCTCCTTGACGACCGAGCGACCCAGCCGCCCGCCCGCCGCGACCAGCCGTGGATCGGCGAGTACGGCATCAGTACGGGGTACGTGCCTGCGTGGGTCCACTCTTCGAAAATAGAACGGAGGCGGACGGGAATCGAACCCGCCAGGCCGAGGACCTCGGCCTCGTCGGTTTTGAAGACCGCGGGGGCCACCAGGCGCCCAGACGCCTCCAACGCAGAACCTACCCGTCACAGCGGGTATGACCTCAAACGCCACACCCGTCGCGAGCCACCCGAGGGCGCCATGACACGCACCACCGAGACGGTCCGGCTGACGCAGTACGCGCACGGAGGCGGCTGCGCCTGCAAGATCCCACCAGGCGAACTGGAGGCCGTGGTGGCGGACCTCCACACACATGGCCCCGGAGCCACAGGGGAGCTGATCATCGGGTTGGACGACGGGGACGACGCCGCCGTGGTCCGTATCGACGGCGGCCGGGCGATCGTGGCCACCGCCGACTTCTTCACGCCCGTGGTGGACGACCCCTACGACTGGGGCCGCATCGCGGCGGCGAACGCCTTGTCGGACGTCTACGCGGTCGGCGGGGAGCCGCTGGTGGCGGTCAATCTGCTCGGCTGGCCAAGGGAGAAGCTGCCCATGGAGCTGGCCAAGGAGGTCCTGCGCGGCGGCCTGGACGTGGCCCGCGCGGCGGCCTGCCACGTCGCGGGCGGCCACAGCGTCGACGACCCGGAGCCGAAGTACGGCATGGCCGTCACCGGCCTGGCAGACCCCGCCCGGCTGCTGCGCATCGACGGCGGCCGGCCCGGGCTGCCGATCTCCCTCACCAAACCGCTCGGCATCGGGGTGCTCAACACCCGGCACAAGGCGACCGGCGAGGTGTTCCCCCAGGCGATCGCGGCCATGACCGCCCTGAACCGCGACGCCTCCCGGACCGCGCTGGCCACCGGAGCGAGATGCGCAACGGACGTGACCGGGTTCGGCCTGCTGGGCCACCTCTACAAGCTGGCCCGGGCGAGCGGCGTCACGGCCGTGGTGGACGTGGCGGCCGTACCGTACCTGGAAGGGGCCCGGGAGGCGGTACGCGACGGCTACGTCAGCGGTGGCACCCGCCGCAACCTCGACTGGGTCCGCCCCTGGCTCGATCCCGGCGGCTACGACGAGGACGACCTGCTACTACTCGCCGACGCCCAGACCTCCGGCGGCCTGCTGGTGGCCGGCGAGATCCCGGGCGCGCCGATCGTCGGTGAACTGGTCCCCCTGGCCGGCCCGCACCTGCGACTCCGCTGACCACACCGGACGGCGGCTTCTCAGGCCCGTTCACCCCGAGTCGATCTGCAGGTCGTCCCAGTGGACGGACCGAGGAGACGACATCGGCGATCAGCCTCGGGGGCGGGTAGTGCTGGAAAACCTCTTCGTACCGGAAAGCCACCCGCCGAGCGGCTCTAACGGGTTCGTCCGCTGGATGCCGGGCGTACAGGACTCGCTTGCGCTGGTCGTTCCAGCCCACCCGCCACCAGAACCAGTTGCCGTCGCACCACACAACGAGGCCGACCCACACCGACACCAGAGCAAGCCCGTAGCCGACGTGAATGTCAGAGGCGATGTCCTGATCAGCCAGGGCATCCCGAAGGGCATGTGCGCTCTGAGCAGGACTGAACGCGATTACCGACGGCTTGAGAAGCATGCATTCCCCATCCCTTCGGCCTCTTCGAGGGCCGCCGATCCCAGACTCGATCGACTTGCGATAACCTTACTGTGATTCGCGAAAGGCAGCAAGGATCACGGCGTCCGCCAGCCATAGCTTCCCTTGATCGGTCCGGGCTGCCACCGACCCGGTACGGTGGCTCCTGAATGGCCTTTCGTGACCGAAGGAGGAGCGCATGGAAGACGCGGGCTGGGTCAGCGTTTCCGCGCCCTACGTGCGGCCGCGGCGTCCCGGAGAGCCTGATGCATGGGCGGAGGAAGCCGCCCAGCACGGCAAGGTTGGGACGCATCGCCTTCAAGCAGTGGAAGAGGTCCATCCGCCGAAGGAAGTCGTGCGAGCCTTCGGACTGGCGGCGGATCAGACCGCCTTCGTCCGCCGCCGTCTCGTGCTCGCGGACGACCGGCCAACGGAGCTCGCCGATTCCTACTACCCGGCGACGATCGCCCGTGGCACTCGGCTTGCCGAGATGCGGAAGATCCCTGGCGGGGCTCCCACCCTTCTCGCCCAGCTCGGCTATCACCCACACAGCGCGGAAGAAGCCGTCCAAGCCCGCCCCGCGACCGAGACAGAGCGACAGGCTCTCGGCCTTCGACCAGAGGACTGGGTTCTGCTCCTGACCCGCATCGTTCGAACTGACGACGGAACGCCGATTGAGGTCAGCGTGATGACGATGGTGGCCCACGGTCGCGAGTTGCGCTATCAGATGATCATCAAGTGAGGAGACCCGCAATCGTGGGTACGCGGCTGGATTCTCGTCCGCGCCATCAGCAGATCGCAGCAGAACTACGCGCGGAGATCATGTCTGGTGACCTGAAGGCGGGCGAGCAACTCCCTTCCACGCCACACCTGGTGGCACGTTTCAACGCGGCGAACGCGACGATCCAGCGGGCCCTTCAGGCACTGAAAGACGAAGGATTCGTACGCGGCCACGCGGGAAAGGGCGTGTTCGTCCGCGACAGACGGCCGCTCGTCGTCAACGCCAGCACGTATAAGACCCCAGGTCCTCGCGAATACAGCTATGAGCTGCTGAAAGTCGGGGAGGTAACGCCTCCCAGCGATGTCGCCGCCGCGTTCACCATCAGCGGTGACGATCTAGTCGTCCTGCGCCACCGGCTGCTGTTGCATGACGGCGCTCCCGTTGAGTTGTCATGGTCTTACTACCCGGTGAGCATTGCGGCAGGAAGCCCGCTGGCCGCCAGGGGAAGAATCCGCGATGGTGCGCCACAGGCGTTGGCCGACCTCGGGTTTCCGCAGCGCCACTTCACGGATCGCATCTCTGTTCGGCAACCCACCGAGACGGAGGTGCAAGGTCTGGATCTCCCACCTGACGTGCCGGTGTTTCGGCAGTTCCGGGTTGTCTACAGCGACGGTGAGCGGCCGGTCGAAGCGTCGGTGCTGATCAAGGGCGGACACCTCTACGAGTTGTCGTATCACCAGACCGCAGACTGACGGACCCCGGACGCGAGTCGACGGCAGGGACTCCGTGGACAAGCCCCCACGCCGTTAAACAGCGGTCGCGATTTACGATGGGGCGCGTGAGCGGAAGATTGCGTCAGGTCGCGATCGACAACGAGCGGATCGCCGCCGAGAGTTGGTACTCGGCCGCCGACGGCGCGGCCGTGGATGTGGGTCCCGCGCTGCGGGCCGCGGTGGCCGCAACCGTGAGCCACCCACCAGACGGCCCCATCGAATGGCCGAGAGCCGGTGCGTACCGGACGGTCTTCGAGGTCACCGGCGAGCGCAGCCTGCGGGCAGCGCGGCGGCTGCACCTTGACGGGGCGGCCGGGATCGCCGTGCTGAACTTCGCCTCTGCCCGCAACCCGGGAGGCGGCTACCTCGGGGGCGCCAAGGCGCAGGAGGAGGACCTGTGCCGCCAGGCCCTGCTTTATCCGTGCCTCCTTCAGGCACCCGACTACTACGCCGCGCACCGGGCCTCGTCCGACCTGCTCTACAGCCACCGCGTCATCTGGTCGCCCGGCGTGCCGGTGCACCGCGGCGAGGACGGCCAGCTGCTGGCCGAGCCGTACCTCGTCTCCTTCCTCACCTCACCGGCGCCCAACGCTGGGCAGGTGCTGCGCCGCGACCCGGGAGCGGGCGAGCGGATCCGGCAGGCGCTCCACCAGCGGGCGGGGCGTGTCCTGGCTGTGGCCGCACATCACGGTGCTCGCACGCTGGTACTTGGGGCGTGGGGCTGCGGCGTGTTCCGCAACGATCCGCGCGAGGTCGCCGGGGCCTTTCACGCCCACCTGGTCGGGGATGGAGCCTTCGCGGCGGTGTTCGAGCGAGTGGTGTTCGCCGTGTGGGATCGGATGCCGGACTCGGCGAATCGCGCCGCATTCGCCGATCGGTTCGCGATGCCGCGGCCTTGAAGGCGCCAAGGTGAACGGTGAATCTGGGCTGGCGACGACGTCGTTCTCGTCACGTACTCCGAAGCCGATCATTACTATCCTGGCATGCCACCGGACCAGAACCTCCAAGCCATCATGAACCGGGCCGGATACCTCAAGCGCGAAGGACACATCGACGAACAGCTCGGGGACGACGGAGCGCCACACATCGATTGGACGGCCGACTCGCTTCCATCTTTGGCACTGTCGGGCGAACCACTTCCGCCCGGTCACCCGGTCACCGACGCGTCACGGATGACAGTCATCCCTTACGGCCACACCGATGGCGCTTCCTCTGGTTGGCAGTTCGGCACGATCACTCCCGCTTGAACCCGGGAAGCGATCTTCGTGGCCGCATGGAAACCCAGGCCGGGCCTACTCGTGAACACCTCTAGAGAGAATCTCCCGGCGGAGTTGGGCCGGCGTGCAGTATTTCCTGCTGCCACTGGTGTCGCGGCTGTGTGTGCAGCTGCCAGTAGTGCTCGGCGATGTCGTCCGGGTCGAAGTCGGTGCCAGGGGCGACCCGGCCGGCCACGGTGATGCTCGCCACGTGTACTCCGGAAGGTCCGTACTCCTCGTCGAGCAGCGTGACCAGGGCTCGGACGCCTGCCTTGCCCAGGGAGAGGCTCACGTACCGGGGCTTGGGCTCGGGCATGCCGCCCGTGATGAGGAACGTTCCGCTGCCGCGTTCTGCCATGGCGGGCGCGATGTGCGCCGCGGCGTTGACCGCGCCGACCACGTTCACCGCCCAGGCCTCCATGTGACCGCGTACGGACAGCTCGCCCGGCGCGTCCGCCTGGATGATCGCGGCGTTGTACACGACGGCGTCCGGCACGCCATGCTCGCTGACGGCCTGGTCGAGGGCGGCGTTCAGCCCGGCCTGGTCGGTGCTGTCGACTGCCAGCGTGACAATCGGGACGCCGCTGGGAGCAACCGCCTCGGCCGCGGTGCGCAGCGTCTGCTCGCTGCGGGCGATCAGCGTGATCGGCAGTCCCTCCCTGGCGAACCGGCGGGCCACCGCCTGCCCGATCCCCGGACCCGCACCAATGATCACTGCGCCTGACATCGGCATCTCCTCGCTTTTCTTGATCAGCAATACTTGGGACGCTAAGAGTTCACATCCATGTGAAGGTCAAGGGGAGCAGGCGGACGCGGATCGGTGGCCTGGCTCACGTGACCGGGTGAACACGCGACATCAACGCGGCTGCCCTTGCCGCTGCCGCTGGGGGACGATCGTGTACTTCGGGTCGGCGGCCGAGGCTCTGCCCGCCTCCAGGACGCCGAACCGGGTGCACAAAGCGCCCGCCGTAAGGGCCAGACCGGACAGGGCGGTGAGCGTACGGCTGCGCCCGGCGACCGACGCGAGCAGCCCGCCACCGGCCGTCAGTACGCGGGCCGCGCGCATCCGACCCCCCGCCTTCCCCAGCCGGTACGGCTCGCCCACCAGGCCGAGCCGCCGTTCCATCACCACGCTCGCGACGCTCTCCACGGCGGCCCCCATCACCGCCATCACGCGAGCCGGCCCCGCCTGCGCTCTCGGGGTGGCCAGCATGCCGACTGCCCCGGCGCTGGCCAGCGCGCTGCCGGCAAACAGGAAGGGCAGTTCCCGGTATGCCTCGTGCCAGGCCGGCACGGCGGTGTCGGCGACCACGACGGCTGTGTAGGTGGCGGTCAGCGGGCCGGTCAGGCCCGTGGCGAGGGCCGCCGCGTCTCCCACGGCGGGCAGGATCCTGGTCAGCTCGGTCGTGGCAGCGACCGCCGACAGCCCGCCCTGTGCGGCCAGG
The DNA here is from genome assembly GCF_040648335.1 of Nonomuraea sp. NPDC049158. Taxonomy (NCBI): domain Bacteria; kingdom Bacillati; phylum Actinomycetota; class Actinomycetes; order Streptosporangiales; family Streptosporangiaceae; genus Nonomuraea; species Nonomuraea sp. NPDC049158. Next base: position 76,869 of record NZ_JBEZDM010000044.1, on the reverse strand, counting down.
AGCCAGGAGCCCATGCTCATCGGCGATGTGGGCTTGAACACGCGGAACATGTTGAGGAAGCGTTCGGGCCTGCCCAGTTCGGCGATGAGGAACCCGGTTCCGGCGGCGGCGCCGATCGCCGCCGCGACCCGGGCGGTGCGCTCCAGCCGGTCGTTCCCGGTGAACCCGGCCATGACCGCCATAGCCGACGAAACCCCCGACAGACCTCCAGCGTAGAGATATGCCGGCATATGGGGTTCGTGCCAGACGGGGGCCTTGATCACTGGCCGCCCGTAGTAGGACCGGAACTCCGCCTCCGGCACCATCGACCGCTCCCGCGTCACGGCCCCATCTCCTTCGGCATCGTCGGTCCCTCCCGCGTCACCGCCGCCTCCCCTTCCGTGAACCGGTGAAGGCGCCCGAGCCCGCGAATGCCACCACCACCGCCCCGGCCACGGACAGCGCCGCCGCCCCCGCCCAGCGCCACATGGACGGCAGGTCGCGAGTGGTCACCACGGGATCCGGCGGCAGCCCGTACACCTCAGGCTGGTCCAGCAGCAGGAAGAACGCCCCCGCCCCGCCCACCCCGTCGTCCGGGCTCTCGCCGTACAGACGGGCCTCGGCCTGCCCGTCGGCGTGCAGCCGCTCCACCCGCTCCTCGGCCCGCTCCCGGAGCTCATCCAGCGGGCCGAACTGGATCGAGTCGGTCGGGCACGCCTTGGCGCACGCCGGTTCGAGGCCGCCGCGCTGCCGGTCGTAGCACATCGTGCACTTCCACGCCCGCCCGTCGTCCTCACGCCGCTCGATCACGCCGTACGGGCAGGCCGACACGCAATAGCCGCAGCCGTTGCAGATGTCCTCCTGGATCACCACCGTGCCGAACTCGGTACGGAACAGCGCACCGGTCGGGCAGACGTCCAGGCAGGCGGCGTGCGTGCAGTGCTTGCACACGTCCGACGACATCAGCCACCGCTCGACGCCGTCATCACTAGAGCCTTCCAGAGGCACCGGGCGGGACTGCTCGATGAAGGCCACGTGCCGCCAGGTGTTCGCTCCGAGCGCCCCGGTGTTGTCGTAGGAGTTCGCCTCGAACACGAAGCCGTCGTCGGGCAGCTGGTTCCACTCCTTGCACGCCACCTGGCAGGCCTTGCAGCCGATGCACACGCTCGTGTCGGTGAAGAAACCCATCCGCTCAGCCATGGCGGTACACCTCCAGCAGGTCGAGCATCGCCTGCCCCCTCGGCCGTCTACCGGGCCGTACGTCGCAGGTCACGGCCTTGCTCTCCTGAATGTAGACATTCGGGTCGAGCACCAGCGGGAGCAGGTCGTTGGCGACGTCGCCGGTCACCAGGCCGCCGCCACCCCACCCCCAGTGGTACGGCAGGCCGATCTGATGGATCACCCTGCCCTGGATCCGCAGCGGCCGGACCCGGCCGGTGACCAGCACCCGGGCCTCGATCACGGTACGGCTGGTCACGATCGTGGCCCAGCCGCCGTTGACCAGCCCCACCTCGGCGGCGAGCTGCGGCGACACCTCGCAGAACAGCTCCGGCTGCAGCTCGGCGAGGTAGGCCAGCGGCCGGCTCATGCCACCCGCCGTGTGGTGCTCGGTGAGCCGGTACGTGGTCAGCACGTACGGGTAGCGCGGCGACTCCGGCGGGTTGTAGGGGCTCTCCGGTCTCAGGTAGATCTTGCGCGCGGGGTTGGCCTGCTGGCCGTACAACGGGTTGCCGACCGGCGACTCATGCGGCTCGTAGTGCGCGGGCAGCGGGCCGTCGGCCAGGCCGGCGGGCACGTACAGCCAGCCCTTACCGTCGGACTGCATGATGAACGCGTCGGTCCCCGAGAGCGCGGCCTCGGCCCGGGCGCCCTCGGGCGGTACGTAGTCCGGCGGCTTGTTCGGCTCGAAGTCGGGCACGTCCTGCCCGGTCCACTTCCCCTGCTCCGCGTCCCACCAGACGTACGCCTTGCGCTCGCTCCACGGACGGCCCTCGGGGTCGGCGGAGGCCCGGTTGTAAAGGATGCGCCTGTTCGCCGGCCAGGCCCAGCCCCATTCGGGCGCCACGGGCGACTGCTCCTGCCCCGGCCGGCGCCGGGCGGCCTGGTTGACCTCGTCGGCGTACACGCCGCAGTAGATCCAGCAGCCGCAGCGGGTGGACCCGTCCGGTTTGAGCTGGGTGTAGGCCGACAGCGCCCGCCCGTCCGGGCCGACCCCGTTGATCTCGCGGAGCACGGCCGACGCCGACGGGTCCCGGTGCTCGCCCAGCTCGGGGTAGTCCCAGGTCAGCTCGCGCAGCGGCCGGTCGATCTCGTCGTCGGTCAGCCGGCGCCTGACCAGCTTGCCCAGGTGGTAGTAGAACCACAGGTCGCTGCGGCAGTCGCCCGGCGGGTCGAGCGCCTTCTCCCGCCACTGCAGCAGCCGCTGGGTGTTGGTGAAGGTGCCTTCCTTCTCCACGTGGCTCGCGGCGGGCAGGAAGAACACCTCGGTGGCGATGTCCTCGGTACGCATCTCCCCGGTCTCGAGCTCCGGGCCGTCCCTCCAGAACGTGGCCGTCTCCACCAGCGTCAGGTCGCGTACCACCAGCCAGTCGAGGTTGGCCAGGCCGAGGCGCTGCGCCCGGCCGCCGGAGGAGCCGACCGCGGGGTTCTCCCCCACCACGAAGTAGCCCTTCACCGTCCCGTCGATCTGGCCCATCACGGTGGTGTAGTGGCTGTGGTCGCCGGTCAGGCGCGGCAGGTGGTCGAAGCAGAAGTCGTTCTGCTCGGTGGCCGCGTTCCCCCACCACGCCTTGAGCAGGCTGACCAGGTAGGCGCGCCGGTGGCCCCAGAAGCCGACGTCGCCGCCCTCCCGGGCGAGGTAGTCGTCCAGGCCTTCGTGCCGGTGGGCGTGCGGCATGGTCAGGTAACCGGGCAGGAGGCTGAACAGCGTCGGGATGTCCGTGGAGCCCTGGATGCTGGCGTGCCCGCGCAGCGCCAGGATGCCGCCACCGGGCCGGCCCATGTTGCCCAGGAGCAGTTGGAGGATCGAGGCGGTGCGGATGTACTGCGCGCCGACGGTGTGCTGGGTCCAGCCGACGGAGTACACCCAGGCGGTGGTGCGCTCCCGGCCGGAGTTGGCGGTGATCGCGTCGGCGAGCTCGGCGAAGTGCGCCCGCGAGATGCCGCACAGCTGCTCGACCAGCTCCGGGGTGTAGCGGGCGAAGTGCCGCCGGAGGATCTGGTAGACGCAGCGCGGATGGCTCAGCGTCGGATCCGTCGCCGGGGTGGGATGCGCGGCGGCGCCCCCGGAGCCGTAGGTATCGGCCCCCGCGGCCTCGGCGTGGACCCGTCCGCCCTCCAGTCGCTCACCCTCCACCGGCTCACCCGACGCCTGCTCGCCCTCCAGGTCCTCGCCCGGCGCCTGCGCGCCAGGCGCCCGCGCGCTCGGCGTCTCCTCCTCCGTCCCCTTGCCCGTCGCCTCGTACGCCCAGCTCCGCGGATCGTACGAGCCCGTCTCCGCATCGAACCCGGAGAACAGCCCGTCGAGATCCTCGGTGTCCCGGAAGTCCTCGGACACGATCACGGCGGCGTTGGTGTAGGCCAGCACGTACTCACGGAAATCCAGCTCATTGGCGAGCACGTGGTTGATCAGCGCCCCGAGCAGCACGATGTCGCTGCCCGCGCGGATCGGCAGGTGCCGGTCGGCCAGCGCGCTGGTCCGGGTGAAGCGCGGATCCACGTGGAACACCTTCGCGCCCCGCGCCTTGGCCTCGACCACCCACTGGAAGCCCACCGGGTGGCATTCGGCCATGTTCGAGCCCTGGATGACGATGCAGTCCGCACCCGCCAGGTCCTGCTGGAAGGTGGTCGCGCCGCCACGCCCGAAGCTGGTCCCCAGACCGGGGACGGTGGAGGAGTGTCAAATACGCGCCTGGTTCTCCACCTGGATCGCGCCGAGGGCGGTGTAGAGCTTCTTCATCAGGTAGTTCTCTTCGTCGTCGAGCGTCGCCCCGCCCAGTCCGGCGATGCCCATGGTGCGGCGCACGACCTTGCCCTCATAGGTCTGCTGCCAGGTCTCCCGCCGGGTCCGTATCACCCGGTCGGCGATCATCTCCATCGCGGTGTCGAGGTCGAGCCGCTCCCATGCGGTGCCGTGCGGTCTGCGGTACAGCACCTGGGTCTGGCGGCCGGGATGGGTGACGAGCTGCTTGCTCGCCGAGCCCTTGGGACACAGCCGCCCGCGCGAGATGGGCGAGTCGGGGTCGCCCTCGATCTGCGTGACCCGGCCGTCCTTGACGTAGACGAGCTGGCCGCAGCCGACCGCGCAGTAGGGGCAGATCGACCGGGCGACCGTGTCGGCCTCCTCGGTGCGCGGGGTGAGCGCGTCCGTACGGGCGGAGCGCACGGCGTCACTCCTGCCGTCCGCTCCCTTGAGCTGCCGGATCACCGGCCACCGGGAGAACCACCCCTTACCGGACACAATGCAGGCCCTGCCCCGATCGGTCGAAGCTAACCACCCCGGCGGTCGAAGGTCAGGTACAGCTCGGAAGGGCTGCCGAAGGGCTCCCCTGCCTGGCGCGGGATGTCGGCGCCCGCTTGGAGGCGGAAGTTCGTCGCCTGCTTGAGCAACTCCTCGAAGGCGATCACGAGCTGGATCCGGGCGAAGTTCTGGCCGATGCAGCGGTGCACCCCGGCACCGAACGCCAGGTGCGGGTTGTTGCGCCGGTCGAAGACCAGCTCGTCGGGCCGGTCGAAGCGCTCGGCATCGCGGTTGGCCGAGTAGAACTGCAGGACGACCCGGTCCCCCGCTTTCAACGGGGTGCCGGCGAGCTCGGTGTCCTCAGTCACCGTACGGGCCATGAACGCCACGGTCGTCTCGAAGCGCAGGAACTCATCCAGCGGACCGCGCCACCAGTCCGGGCCGCGCAGGATCGGCTCGACGTCCGCGCGGGTGGCCAGATGGTAGGCGATGTTGACGATCACGCCGCGCGTGGTGTCCAGGCCGCCGAGCAGCAGCGTGGTGACGATCGCCACCTGCTCCTCGGCCGTCAGGGGCCGCCCGTCGACGCTCGCCCTGGCCAGGGCGCTGAGGACGTTCTCGTGCGCCGCGGCCGGCCGGTCGCCGGCCTCGGCGATCGCCTCCATCGCGAGCAGGGCGACCGCCTCGAACGTCTCGGGCGTGCTCTCTATGGCGCACCGCTTGACCGCCGCCACCCCTCGGCGTATCAGGTCCATGTTGTCGGTGGCGAAGACGACCCGGGCCAGCGAGCCGGCGCTGAAAGGCACGGAGTAGTCGCGCACCATCTCCACCTGGCCTTTGTCGATGAACCCCGCTATGGCGTCCCGGGCGATCTCCCGCATCTGCTCGGCGTACCGGAGCAGGAACGAGCGCGAGAAGTACGCGTCGAGGAATTTGCGATATTGACGGTGGTCCGGCGGATCGACGTCCAGCGGGATGAGACGGACCGGCACGCCGCGCACGCCGGGCTGCGCCGAACTGAAGATCGCCGGTCGCATGCACACCGTGCGGACGTCCTCGTAGCGGGTGACCATGTAGTAGCCGCCGTCGGTCCGCGTGTGCACGACCGGGCATTCCCTGCGCGCGATGGCCAGCGCGTCGAGCAGGTGCTCGCGCTGGTCGTCGGCGAACAAGTCGACGTTCGCCAGGATGTCCGCGGCCGGTGTGTCCATCTGTCCTCCATTCCGAGAAGTCCTCACAACCGTCATTTGACCTCGCCGCGGCTGTTTGACCAAAGGACCGACCAAAGGGACACAAGGGACAGAGGGCGCACGTCACATTTCGATAACCTGAAGTATCAGGCGGCGCCAAGGATGCATCCTCATCCTTGGAGGGACTATGCCCGATATCGCGATGCTCTCGGATGCCCCGGCCAATTGGCGTGGAGATCTACTCCAGTTTCGCCGCTACGTCGATCCCCTCGTTTCGATCATCACCAATCCCGACACCGAGACGCCTTTCACGATCGGCGTTTACGGCGCGTGGGGAAGTGGGAAATCGACCCTGCTCGAAATGGTCGACAGGCGCTTACTCGATCGGCATGGCGAGGAGTTCGTCCGGGTGCGGTTCAATCCCTGGGTGCACCGCCGCGAGCCGGACATGCTGCTTCCCCTGCTGAACGCGCTCCACACCGAGCTCGACGAGGACCCCGAGCATCGTTTCGCCGGCACGGTCCGCCGTCTGGGCACGATCGTGGCGAAGCTGGCCGCCGACGAGATGCTGAAAAGGCTCACCCTGAGCTCCATGAGCGTGGAGAAGATCGACAAGCTCGCCCAGCAGTACGCCGCGATGCGCGGCCAGGTCGACAGCCAGACCGGCCGCCTGCGCGGACTGCTGCAGCAGGAGGCCGACCGCCTGGCCGCGCAGGGCAAGAAGATCGTCTTCTTCGTCGACGACCTCGACAGGTGCGAGCCCGACCAGATCATCGACCTGCTGGAGTCGATCAAGCTCTTCCTCGACCTGAAGCACGTCTTCGTGGTGATCGCCCTGGCCAAGGACGTGGTCGACCGTGGGGTCCTGGTGAAGTACCAGCCGTTCGGCTTCCCCGACCACGTGGCCATCGGCGACGACTACCTGGACAAGATGATCCAGCTCCCGCTGCACCTCTACCCGCTCGGCCCCGCGGAGGTGGGCCGCTTCATCCGCGCGTCCCGTCCGGGGGAGCTGGCCAGGAAACACGTCGGCACGCTGGAGAGGGTCCTCACGCCCAATCCCCGGAAGATCAAGCGCGTGCTCAACCTGCTGCGCGTCACGGAGGCCATCATCGAGGGCACCCCCGGCCTGGCCGGCCTGCGTACCGATCTGGTCGTCCGCCTGGTGGTGCTGCGGGTGCAGGCCCCGGAGCTGTTCGCTAGCGTGCTCCGCCAGCCGGCGTTGCTGGTGGCGCTGGAGCTCGTCCACCAGGACAAGCTGGCGGCCGACGTGCTCCAGGGTTTCCAGACGCGGTTCAAGACGCGGGCGGAGGCGCTGCCGAAGCTGACCCTGGCCTTTCGCGGCAAGCACGACTTCCTGGCGCCGATCTTCGCCGACTCCGCCTTCGAGGCCGCCGCGGACGACCTGCCCGTCTACCTGACGATGATCGGCGGGTGAGGCATGTCCGACGACCTGCGTTACGAGTTGTACGGGCTGTCCGCCGGAAATCCCTACGCCGCTCGCCCGCTGGACCCCCTCGCGCTGCCGGCCGATCGCGAACTCGTCCTCGAACTGGCCGGGATCAGCAGGGCCACCGTCGCCCTGCTGGTGACCCGACGCCTCCTCCAGGCCGACCAGCACATGGGCGAGAGCTCGTACGAGCTGGCGTACGACCGCCTCTTACAGCCGCCCGCGCAGGAGGACCACCAGCCCCGCGCCTACCCGGACCGGCTGCCGACCGAGGACCACCTCCGCGCGGCCGAAAGCGCCCTGCGCGAGGGCGATCTCGTGCTGGCCGAGAGGCACGGCGAGGAGGGCCTGGCCCGGTCCGGGCATGACGATCTCCGGGTGCGAGCGCGGATCGAGTCGCTCCTGGGCAACATCGCGCTCGAGCGGGGAAAGCTTGGTGACGCCGTCTCCCGCTACAGCGCGGCCGCCAAGAGCTTCGAGACGGCCGGCGAGGTGGCCGCCGTCGGTCCCATGCTCACGGCCATCGGACGGCTGCGGCTCACTCAGGGGTCTCCCATCGAGGCCGTACGCCACCTGCGGGCCGCGATGGTGCGCGTGCCCGCCGATCTCACGATCCAGACCGAGCTGGCGTGGGCGCTGTGGCACGGCGGGCATCCGGACGCGGCGGTGGGCGTACTCAACGACGTGCTCGACCGTGAGGGCAACAACGCCGACGCCCTGCTCGGCCGGGGCCAGATGCTGGCCGGCATGGGCCGGGCCCGCGCCGCGCTGCGCGACCTGGACCGAGCCCGGCCGCTGCGGTGGCCGTTCGCCAAGATCGCGCACGCGCTGGCCCTCGCCCAGACCGACAGTCTGGAGGAGGCCCAGCAGGAGATGATGGAGGCGCTGGCGGAGGCGGTGGACGATGGGCCGCTGCTGCTGTACGCGGCCCGGGTGGAGGAACTGGCGGGCAAGACCACCTCGGCGATGGACCTGGCCAAGGCGGCGATCCGCGCACAGCGGCCTGGGCTGCCCGAGCACATGAAGCAGGACGCGCACCGGTTGGTCGGCGCCCGGTGACGGTCATGCCATGTGGGGCTCACCGACAAAGTCAGGTAGCGGCGGAGTCAGCCATTTGCGCACTTGCGGGATCAGAACCGACAGCGCCAGGACCAGCATCGCGACGAACAGCAGCATCGACCCGCCCGTCACGCCGTGCCAGGTGACCAGAAAGGCACCGAGCGGCGCGGCGAAGGAGAGCGCGCCATAGGACGACAGTCGCGAGACGCCGACCACACGGGCCAGTGTTCCCGGGTCGATTCTGGCGACCTCCACGGCCCTGATCGCCACATTGCTCATCGCGCCGCCGATTCCGGTGGTGAAGAAGGCCATGGCGAAGAAGAGCGGTTGCGATCGGAGCACCGACCCCAGCATCGCGAGGAACATGGCCACCAGAAAGATCCACGTGTGGATCAGCAGGGTCAAGCGCAGCGGCCGCTGGAAGAAGGTCAGGGTGGCGCCCAGCGCTCCGCCCACTCCGCCGGCCGCCAGGACGAGCCCGATCGTCAGCGACGGCATACCGTCGGACCCCGCGACGAAGATCATGATGAGCGTGTTGACCATCAGGTTGGTGATGGTGACGAGCATGATCGCGCCCCGCAGGAAGTCCTGCTTCATGAGCACGTGGAACCCCACGGACAGATCGCTGAGTTGCAACGAATGAGCGGGCCGCCGCCCGGAGCCCGGGCTCCCCTTCCAGAACAAAACCCATGAAACGGGGAACAGTACGGCGTTAAGCACAAAAGGGATACAAGCTCCCACTCCAAACAGATATCCGCCGAGCGGCCGGCCGGCGAGCGAGGCGAGATGGCTGGCCCCCTCGCTCTTGGCCAGCGCGCGCCGCATCATGACCGGCTTGACCAGCGACGGGAGCAACGCCGTCTCCGCCAGGTTGCACATGACCCAGAACGTGCCCTCAAGCAGAGCCGCCGCGATGAGATGGCAGAGCGACGGCCCACCGAAGGGCATCGCGAACGCCACACTCGCCACGGTCACCCAGCGGCCGAACTCCGCCCAGAGCATGATCGAGCGGTTGGACATCCTGTCGACCAGCAGCCCACCGGGGATATAGAAGACCAGGATGGGGATGGTCAAAGCGAACCCCGCCCAGCCGGCGGCGGCCGGCGATTTGGTCTGCGCGAGAGCGAGGAGCGGGTAGGCGACTCCGAGTGTCCGTGTGCCTACCGTGGAATGGTCGAACCAGCCCATACAAGGGCAAATCTAGTTGTCTTCGGTGGGCCCGATTTGTCGCCCGGCAAGCTTTGTGTCTTAGTCAACTCCCCCGCCCTGGCCGGTTCTTCCTGGAGCCCGACCTTAGGGTCACAAGTGGGGATGGCCACGGCGAACAGTCTGCCTCTTATGCATGGATGGAAAGCGCTGTACCGACTCTTGGGGCTTTTGAGACCCGTCGGAGTATAGCCCGGCTCCGGTAGACCCATCAGGGCTTGCGACCACGCGGCGGCGGAACGATTCCCTACGGGGAATCGCAAAGTCGCAGGCCGCACCGGACACTACTCACATGAACCAACTAGATGTGAAGCAGTGGGCCGACCGTTATATCGCCCAGTGGAACGAGCCCGATCCGGCGACGCGCAGCGCCCTCATCCGCGAGCTGTGGGCGCCCGACGGGATCCAGGTACTGGTCGACCCGCCCGAGGAGATCCGCGCCGCCGCCAAGGCACTCGCGTTTCCCGTGCCGCCCCTGGAGGCCCGCGGTCACGACGCCTTGGACGCCAGGGTGACCCGCGCTTATGAGATGTTCGTCGAGCCGGGCGAGCACGTCTTCGAGGCCGCCGAGGAGGCCTACCCCCTCATGCCCAACGTGCTCGCCATCCGGTGGTCGATGGTGTCGACCCGGACGGGCGAGGCCGTCGGCGGCGGCCTGGACATCCTGGCGCTGGACGGCGATGGCCGAGTGCGTACCGACCACCAGTTCATTGGAGCGAGCTGATGCGCTTCACCCGGATCGCCCGCACCGAGGAAGGCGGATCGGCGTTCGAGGACGGCGAGATCGCGCTCGCCCGCCGGCAGGTCGCCGATGGAGTGCCGGCCATGGAGGTCGGCGGGCTGCCGTCGAAGGGCGGCGTGCAGTTCGTCCGCAGCGCCGCGTTCGACAGCGCCGCTCATCCGGCGCCGCGCGAGCAGTGGGTGATGATGCTGCGCGGCACGATCGAGGTGACGGTCACCGACGGCAGCCGGCGCCGCTTCGGCGCGGGCGACCTGGTGCTCGCCGCCGACACGACGGGCCTGGGCCACATCACCACCGGCGTCGGCGAACCGCCGTTCGAGGCCCTGTTCATCCCGCTCTGACCGCCGAGTACTCGGGGATCTACGGGCAGGTCTCCCGGGTACGCCACGTCACCCAGGTACCGGCTCCACTCCGCCTCGGTGAGCCGGCGGCCCGCGCTCCCGCACACCAGCGCGGCGACCCGCTCGGCGCCCACGGGCATCTCCAGGATGTCGCCGCCAGCCGAGAAGTACAGCGTGCCGCCGTCGGCGCTGAAGGTCAGCGAGTCGACGTCCTGGATCGTCCGGGCGTCGAAGGAGCCCCCGATGTGCTGCGGATCTCCCCCGCTGAGCGATTCCACGGCGAACCGCAAATGGCCACCAGTGAGTTGCGACACTTCTCGCCTCACCCTCCAACACCCGAGGATCGCGTCTCGCCATGCTGCGTAGATAATCTTCATGCATTAACCTAGAATCGATCCAGACCATGGATTAGAGGGTGTGCGGTGCTTCTTAGATTCAGAGGGGCCAACCATAGATCGTTCCGTGACGAGTTCGAGGTCTGGCTGGCGGCGAGCAAGTTCAACCAGGGGGCAAGCCGCCCTGCCGGTCTGACCGAAGACCCCGACTTGGCCTATCTACCGGCGACCGCGATCTACGGCTCGAACGCGTCCGGCAAATCGAACGTCCTGCATGCCATCCGCTGGATGCGTCAGGCGGTGCTCAACTCCGTCCACGGCTGGTCCACCCTTGACGGCATCCCGCGCGAACCGTACGAACTCGACCCGGACGCCCGTGCGGACGCCTCCCTCTTCGAGGTCGACATCGTCCTCGGCGGTGACCGGTATGTCTATGGTTTCGAGGTCTCCGACCAACGAGTCGAGACCGAATGGCTGCACACATACCCCGGCGGACAGGCCCGTCGGCAGGTCTGGTTCGAACGCGACGCCGACATCGACGAGCCCTTCGCCTTTCCCGGCGAAGGGCTGAAGGGGCCGAAGGAAAGCCTTGTCTCCCAGACCCGGCCCGACGCGCTGTTCCTGACCGTCGCCGCAGCCTTCAATCAGCCCTACCTCAAGCCGATCCACGACTGGTTCCGGCACAACCTCTGGTGGATCAGCCCAGGTCGCGACTTCGAAGATCGGCAGAGCTTCACGCGCAAGATGCTCGACGACCCACGGCAGCGGGACCGCATCATCGCGCTTCTCAAGGTCGCGGACCTGGGGGTCGTGGGAACCGAGATCGACAGCCTGACCGGCGAGCTCCGACTCGTGCACCAAGGGCCCCACAGCCCTGTCGCGCTGAGCTACGAACGCCAGGAATCGATGGGCACCCGATCCTGGTTCGCCTTCCTGGGCCCCCTCCTCACCACCCTGGACCACGGGGCGGCCCTCCTCGTCGACGAACTCGACACCAGCCTGCATCCCCTCTTCGCCGCCGAAGTCCTCCGACTCTTCCAGGATCCCGCGGCCAACCCCAATAACGCGCAATTGGTGTGCACGGTCCATGACGCCACCCTGTTGGGCCGCACCCACCTCTTCCAGCCGCTGGAGCGGGACCAGGTGCGCATCACCGTCAAGAACCGGGACGGCGCCTCCGAGATCTATCCCCTGACCGACGCCCGCCCCCGCAAATCCGAAGCCCTCGACCGCAACTACCTGGCCGGTACGTACGGCGGCGTACCGAGGCTGACCGTCGGCGAGATCGCAGAGACACTCGCCGGCCCACTCACGGAGCCGACACCGGAGGTGCCTACCTGATGGCCAAACGCGGGGCACCCAGAGGAACCACGCTTCCGCGTCCAGGCCTGGGCAGCCACAGAAAGAACAACGTCCTTTTCCTAGTCTGCGAAGGGCAGACCGAGCGGAGCTACTTCCACCATCTCAACCACCGCTACGGAGCGGAGCACAACTTCCAGATCCAGCTCACCCCGCGCAAGGTCACCGAGGGGCAACAGTTCAACGGCTACAAGCCCGTCCCAGCGGTACGAGAGGCGATCCGGCTCAAGAAGTCCTCGAAGGGGATCCAGAACACGGTCTTCTGGGCGATCTTCGCTTGAGGTCCTCGGCATCGTCTCCTAACGATCTTTGTTCTTGGTACGACTGCTCTCTCCGGACAACGCGCGCCCGGCGGTACGACACCTCCACGGTGGCCGACCGCCCAGGCTGCGACGACTGTCGCGTCATCGATCTGGACCACCGCATATAAGCCTTACGGGCCCAACTTCCCGATCCGCGCTGGCCTGACCCGGCCATCCCGGTTCCGCGCCGCGTCGAAGAGGTCGAAGAGCGGGAAAACCCGCCAACCGACAGCCGAAGGGAACTCGCATGCGTACTGCCCTCAGGTTCGTGATCATGCTCGCCGTAGCGCTGGTCACCGTCGCAGCCGTACAGGCCGCGGCCTCCGCCGCCACGGCCATCGAGTACGGGCTCCTGCTCTAGGTGGATCAAGACCAACCCGGTGCGTGCGACCTGCGACCCTGTTGGGCCGCACGCACCTCTTCCAGCAGTTGCAACCAGACCAGGCGCACATCACCGTCAAGAACCGGTTCGCTCCTTCCTGCACGCATGGTGGGCTCACAGCCTCACCGCACCCAATGCCGCCACACCCGCACGAGCTACTCACGGTGTGCACCGAGGCCATTGCCATGCTCGACTTCGGACTCCTTCAGCAGCTCACGCCTCGCCACACGCGCGTTCTCCAACTGGTCGGTGTACGCCGCCACCAAGGGGGCCCTCCTCTCGATGGCACGGGCGCTGGCCATCGAGCTCGCACCCCGCGGCATCCGGGTCAACACCGTGAGCCCCGGCCCCATCGACACGCCCGCCCTGAACAAACAGGGTCTCCCCGCCGCCGCACTCGCCGGCTTCCGGGCGGATATGGCGTCCCGCGTGCCTCTGGGCCGCATCGGATCCGACGACGAGATCGCCCGTACGGTCGCGTTCCTCGCCTCCTCCGGCGCCGGCTACATCACGGGAGCGGAGATCGTCGTCGACGGCGGCATGTTCGCCGGCCTCGCGGCCGCACAGAGCGCCAACGACCGCTGAACCGGCGGCAGTGCCCGTCTCATCTCTCAGCAGTTTCCGAAAAGCATTTCGCAAGCTGCTCTGGCGTACGCAGTGCTGTCGCCCCCGTGACCTGCTGTCCTCGCAGCTCTCTCTGTAACGTTCACAAGATCTTGCCGAAAACCTTTTCGCGCGTCATCGTATCCACAGGCCTGCCCTCGCTCTCAGGACTCGGAGGACGCGTGTCGATGAAACGATTAGCCGCCGCCCTTACCTCGCTGACCACCGCCCTGGTCTTTGTGATCACGATGGTGGGCGCCCCACCAGCCAACGCCGCGACGACCTTCACCTCGACAGCCGTCAACCAGAACGGCGCCAACTGCCTGACCCTCCCCAACAGCTCCACCACCAACGGCGTCCAGCTCACGCAGGCGTCCTGTAACGGTGGCGGCAACCAGAACTTCACCTTCACCCCGGTGAGCGGCACCACCGACCAGTACACCGTCGGCACCTCGACCAGCGGCAGATGCGTGGACGTCTACGGCGCGTCCACCGCCGACAACGCCACGGTCATCCAGTGGAACTGCTCAGGCGCCAACAACCAGAAGTTCCGCCTGGTGACGGTCAGCGGCACCGACAAGACCTTCAGGCTCCAGGCGGTGCACTCCAGCAAGTGCGTCGTCCCCGCCGGCGGCTCATCGGCCGCCAACACCGGGCTCGTCCAGCTGCCCTGCGACGCGGTGTCCTCACGGACCTGGCGGCTGCCGAACTACACCAGCGGTGGCGGCAACCCCACCACACCTCCGGAAAAGACCATCCGGGTGTACTGGCTGAAGCCATCCGACGTGGCCTTCGACCAGCGGTGGCCGGACGGCATCGCCAACGTCCTGCGGGAGGCGCAGCGCTACTACAAGCAGGAGCTGGGCAAGACCTTCACCCTCAACAACCCCGTGGTGGAGGTCGTCAACGGCGACCACGTGAAGAACTGGTACGAGACCACCCCCAACGGGAGCGACCCGTACTGGTGGACCGTCTTCAACATGCAGCAAGAACTCCTCAGGAAGCTGAACCTGAGGGCACCCGACCCGCGCTGGATCAACGTGGGTGAGATCAGCGCGGAAGGCAACGGCGCGGGTGGCGGCGGCGGAGGTGGCTGGGTGATCCTGAACCAGCACGACGCCGATGGCGCCGCGGGCGTCAACGGCCCGATGAACCGCTGGTACGGCGGGATGGTCCACGAACTCGGCCATGCCTTCGGCCTGCCCGACTCGTCCTCCACCGACGGGACACCGATGTCCGCGTCGTTCTACGACTACCCGAACACGCATTTCAACCAGAGCCAGAAGAACCAGATCTTGTCCGGTCCGTACGGCAGCTTCCTGAGCTGACCTCGGCCAGACGTACGACCGGCCCGTCCCCGCTCGATCGGGAACGGGCCGGACCCACGATCACGGGCAGACCTCCCGGTACGGCACACCGGGCAGATACCGCTGCCAGTCGGCCCGCGTCAGCCCCCGCCCGGCGCGGGCGCAGATCGTGGCGGCCGTCGCCTCGGGCCCTACGGACATGTCGCGCAGCACGCCTTTGTCGTCGAGGGTGTGCAGTACCGCCCCATCGGATCCGAAGGCGGCTGACACGGAGTCCCCCTCCGCCGCCATCGATGGCCCGAGCTTGCGCGGAGCGGCGACGTCCCACAACTGGACCTCCCCGGCGCCGATGGACGCCGCCACGTCCCCCTTCGGGGAGAAGACGATCTGGGTGATCCCGACGCCGTCGTTGGGGTTCGCCCGGAATGTCGGGCCGCGCTTGCCGCCCGTGGCCACGTCCCAGAACACGAGCCTGCCCGTATGTGGGCCGACCTCCAGGAACGCGAACCATGTAATTGATCTATGCCGGATGGTCAATCCTTACCCTTCTCCGTCATGTCGATCAGCGTTCGCCCTATTGCGGTCCGTAATCATCGCAGTAGTCCGGCAAGGCTGCCGGATCACCTGTGCGCACCGGAGAGGGAAACGGATGAGCGAAGAGCAGGCAGTAAAGGCAGAGCAGGCCATCGGGCCGATCAGGCTGATCGCGCCACTGGAGGTCTCCGCACCGGCACCCACACCGGACAGGATGTGGGAGCTTCCCGGTGGCACCGCTTGGGTGTACTACGGAGAAGGCCACCAGAGCCTGGTCAATCCGGTCATCCTCGCCGACGGCTTCAACACAGGTCCGTCCAACCTGCACGAGTCCTGGCATTTCCTGGAGCGGGGTGACTACCCCCTCATCAGCGAGCTGCGCCGCCGTGGCCGCGACCTCGTCATCCTCGGCTTCGCCGAGCGCAGCGCGTCGATCCTGGACAACGCGCAGACCGCGATCGCCGCCATCACCCAGACGCTCGCCGAACGGTACGGGAACACGCCGCTCACCGTCGGCGGCTTCAGCATGGGCGGCCTGGTCACCCGCTACGCCCTGGCCAAGATGGAGCATGACGGCCTCGACCATCAGACGGCTCTCTACGTCTCCTACGACAGTCCGCATCGGGGTGCGTGGATCCCGATCTCCTTGCAGGCGTTCGCGCACTTCCTCAGGCCGGCCAACCCCGTCTTCTCCCGCCAGATCAACAGCCCGGCCGCGCGCCAGCTGCTGTTCCGTCACATCTCCGAGGTCGGCAGCGAACCCCAGCAGGACACGCTGCGTACCGAATTCCTCGACCACCTCCGCGCGGTCGGCTCGTGGCCCAGCGTCCCGAGAAAGATAGGGGTCGCCAACGGTATGGGAAACGGCACCGGCAACGGGGTTCCGGCCGGCGTCGAAGCGCTCAAGTGCACCGGCCTGGTGTTCAACGGCACCGTGCTCTACACCCAGTCCGCCGGAGATGACCAGCAGGTGGCCGTGCTCAGAAGCATCCTCGGCGCCAACAAGGACATCCGTACCAGCGGGCTGCCCGAGCTGGACGGCGCACCGGGCGGGACGCTGGAGTCCTTCGGCATTCTGGCCGACGCCCTGAACAAGCACGGTCAGGCCGAGGTGTACTACCGCTCCATCTGTTTTGTCCCCGCGGTCAGCGCCGTGGCGATCCGAGACCTCGACAACCAGGACGATGTGTACGCCAACATCGGCAGCCTGCGCCCGTCGCAAAGCGAGCTGGACGAGTTCCTGTGCGCGTCCGACAACGAGGCGCACACCCAGATCACCGCAGAACTCTGCACCTGGATCCTCGGTCGGCTCCCGGAGCCGGCGTCACCGTGAGCGATGCAGCCCACATAAGCCCTTTCTCCTGGCTGAGCATGTACTTGGTCAGGTGAATCAACCCTTCGCCGGCGCTGGCACCGCGGCGATCGTCTCCTCGTCCTGCGCGGCATGCGCAGGACGGTCGCCGCGTACAAGCCAGTAAAGGGTGATCATTGTAGTTATGGCGCTTTCGACAGCATTCACGAAGTTGTTCGGCGTGCAGCACCCCCTTGCCCTGGCGCCGATGGGCGGGTCGGCCGGTGGTGCGCTGACGGCGGCCGTCTCTCGCGGTGGCGGGCTCGGACTGCTGGGCAGCGGCAACGGCGATCCGGACTGGCTGGCCCGCGAGGTGCCGATCGTTGCCGAGGGCTCCGGCGGAAGGCCGTGGGGCATCGGTTTCCTGACCTGGCAGATCGATGTTGGGGCGGTCGAGCGTGCCCTGGAGTACGCCCCCCGGGCGGTGATGCTGTCCTTCGGAGACCCGAGCCCGTTCGCCGAACGCATTCGCCGGGCGGGCACGGCGCTGATCATTCAGGTCACCGATCTGGAGGAGGCCAGGCGGGCGGTGGACCTGGGCGCCGATGTCATCGTGGCGCAGGGGGTCGAAAGCGGTGGGCATGGCGCTCGGCACGGGCGCTCCACGTTGCCGTTCGTGCCGGTTGTGGTGGACCTGGCGGCACCGGTGCCGGTGCTGGCGGCCGGCGGAATCGCCGATGGCCGCGGCCTGGCCGCCGTGCTGGCCCTGGGGGCCGCCGGGGCGCTCATCGGCACCCGATTCCAGGCCACGACCGAGGCTCTGGTGGCCCCCTCGACCGCCAAGGCGATCGTCGAGGGACGCGGGGAGGACACCGAGCGCAGCAGCGTACTTGACATCGCCCGAGGTTCCCAGTGGCCGTCGAAATACACCGCGCGCACCCTCGGCCACCCCTTCCTGGATCAGTGGCGGGGCCGAGAAGCCGAACTCTCCACAAATGTTCAGGCCAAGCAGGCGTACCAGGATGGCGTGACACGAGGCGAGATCCCCGCACTGCCGATGTGGGCCGGGGAGGCCATCGATCTCATCAACGACCTGCCCTCCGCGGCCGACCTTGTCGGAGCCCTCGCCGCGCAGGCTGAGGACGCACTGGCCCGAGCGGGAAGCCGCTGACCGAAACGGAGCCGGACCACGGCGTGTGCCGTGGCCCGGCAACTCTGCTTACCTACTGGACCGTGGCGGGTGCCGTGGTCCGGCGGCTCTGGTTACCTACCGGTGCTGTTTGTCCGTTGGCCACGTCTTCCACGGCAACTGCCGCTGCTTGAGCTATGAGGTCACGACTTCGCCCAGCCGGGAAGGCCGGGAACGGGGCCGGGGAGTGGCTTGTACCTGGAAACTTTGGATGGGGTGGGCGGGATGGCGGGGCATCTGGCGCCCGCGGCCGGCAGTTCGAGGGAGACCAGGTAGCGGTCGATGCCGTTGACGGCGCACTCGCCATGGTCGTAGATGCGGTGGCCCCAGCCTTCGTAGGTGAACAGCCGTCCCGCGCGGCCAAGCTGCGCAGCCGTGCTGATCGCCCAGTTGTAGCCGGTGGCCGGGTCATGCAGGGCGTTGGCCACCAGGATCGTGGGGCTGGACACGCGCAGGCGGTGTTGCGGATTGGGGATCGGGGCCCGCTGTCCCAGGCACGCGGCCATCGTGGCCAGCGCCTCAGGACCGGCCCGCATGTCGGGAGCGATGCGGCGGGAACTCGCCAGGTGCGCCGCGTACTCGCGATAGTCGCGAACCGGCAGCAGGTAATCCAGGCAGAAGACCTGGGTCGCGTCGTTGACCACCTCCTGGTCGGGCAGAGGCGTGAGCAGCGATTTCGCCTGTCCCTCGCCGCTGTCGACCGCCACCAGGAATTCGGCCAGGTCGGACCAGTCGGGACCGAAGAACGCGCCCGTCGCCTCATAGATGAGCAGCAGCTTGGTGAGGGGGGTGTCCGGCTGGCCCGGGTAGTGCAGTTCGCCGCGATCGGCGCGCGCCAGCAGGTTAGCCCAGAAGGTGCGGATGTTCTTGCCGTGCAGGGCGCACGACGCGGTCTTGTCGCACCATTTCACGAATTCGTCGAAGGAATCCTGAGTCGTCCATGCCTGCGTGTCCAGGAAGCCCCTGGTGCCCAGGCTGTGGTCCATGTTGCTGTCGAGCGCCAGGGCGCGCACCCGGTTGGGGAAACGCTCGGCATAGATCTGGCCGATCAGTGTGCCGTACGAGATGGCGTAGAAGGAGAGTTTGTCGTCGCCGAGAGCCTCCCGCATGCTGTCCAGGTCACGCGCGACGCTGACGGTGTCCACATGGTCGAACAGCGGGCCGGTGCGGGCTCGGCAGTCCTGCTTGTACCGCTGGTTGAAGGCCAGCAACCGCTCGAAATCGGCCTGGCTCTTCAGGAACGGATCAGGCGCCTGCGACGCCAGTTCCTGCGAGCACAGGATGGGATGGCTGCCGGCCACCCCGCGCGGGTCGAAGCCCACGATGTCGAACCGGCTGGTGATCTCGGAGGAGAAGGGGAGCCGGTCACGCAGCACTATTTGCTTGCCCGAGCCGCCGGGTCCGCCGGGATTGACGACCAGCGAGCCGATCCTGGCCGAGGGGTTGGTAGCCTTGCGCCGCGCCAGCGCCAGCTGGATCTGCTCGCCACCGGGGTCGCCCCAGTCAAGGGGTACGCTCAGCGTTCCGCAATCGACCGCTGGATCTTCCGTACAGGGCTGCCACGAGATCGAGGTCGTGCCGGCCGCGGCCGACGCCGTGGGCACGACTGAGACGGTGAGCGCGAGTAAGGAAATCAGGAGTGCGATGTGTCTCCGCACAGTGCTCCAATCAGTGGGGATCTGATCGTTGATCGCGTTTGATGTCCGGGACATGGAACGCAGCCCCGATCCGGCCAAGCGCGGGGCGACATTCTTGATCAACGATCTGACGGCAAGCTTCGCAGCCGAGGCTTCCGTTTCTCTTCTCCTTCGCCGCTTCAAAGCGAAGGGGAATGCCCGAGGACGGGTGGTCAGCTGATGAGGCTGGTGAGAACCTGTCGTGCGATCCGTGCGAACAATGCCTCGGGATGGCGCGCGCCGGGCCTGCGTTCGGTTCGCGCGAACAGGGTCGCCAGCGCGTTCATGACGGCGACGGACGTCGCATCGCGGCCCGCATCCCCGGCGCGCGGTTTGTCCCCCTGCCGGGCGTCGCCCACGAACTCCCCGAACCCGTCTGGGACGAGGTTGCCGCAGAGGTTCGGCTCCTGGCCTCAGGCAGCCATCGCGAACCCGCGACCTGACTCATTCTTCGCGAGCGCGAATCAGCGGAGATGCCGCACAAAGAGGCACTTCCTTTACCGCCCCGATGACCACGCATCAATAGCCTTGAGCCTCACGTTCTGTTTTGCAGTACGTGATTATCGCGGTCGGCGAGGTGAGCCGGCTGGCGTCGCAGTACATTAAAGCGCCGCTCTTCCGTTTTTCTTCCGCTTGCCTTCCGTCGCAGGTGAGCGATGAGATATCCACCTGGAAAGCCGCTTTCCGCCGCCGATCGAGCGGAGCGCGCGCCGCCAAGGCCCCCGAGGCCGGCGAACTTAACCCGAGCGGTGTACGCGGCCATCGCCGCCGCGGCGCTCAACGTGATCAGCGCCATCGGACTCCTCGTCTCCGGCGCAGAGGCGATCAAAGAGCAGATCGCCGCGAATTCGAACGGGGGCTCTGCCCCCGTAAGCCTCGACGAGGTCGACATCCACAGCGACCGGTTCGAGTCGCTCCAGATGATCTACTCCGGGCTCGCCTACAGCACGATCTTCTGGTCGCTCGTGCTCGCCTGGCTGGCGCTGCGCGGCGGCGGCGCCGTCCGGATCTTCGCCACCATCATCGTCATCGTCTCTGTCCTGTTCAAGCTGGTGGACCTGTTCATCACCCTGCCCACCCTCACGCTGGTCGCCGACGTGCTCGTCGTCGTGCTGGGTCTGACCGCGACCGTCTTGTTCTTCGGCGCCGGTGGCAAGGCCGCCCGCCAGGGAAGGTGACGAGGTCCCACCCCCGCATGAGAAGGCCGCCGGACCGCGGCGTGTGTCGTGGTCCGGCGGCTCTGGTTTTCCTACCAGTGCTGTTTGTCCGTTGGCCACGTCTGCTGCGGCGACTGCCGCTGCTTGCGCATGCTCTCCTCAGGCGTGCCCACGGCGCAGCGGGTGCCGGGCGGAGGCACGGTCAGCGCGATCAGGTACTGGTCGATGATGTCCGTCTGGCATTTGTCCTTGCCGTAGATGCGGTGCCCCCAGCCCTCATAGGTGAGCAGCACAGCCTTCGGACCGAGTTGCCGCGCCGCGTTGGCGGACCACATGTACGGCGTCGCGGGATCATGCAGCGAGTTCCCCAGCAGGATCGGCGCGTCGCCCGTGTACTTCAGCTTGTGCGGCGGGTTGGTCGGCGTGGAGTTGAGACAGATGGGCAGGTCATCGATCGGGTACGGGTGGTACCGCACGTCGGGGGCCAACCGCTTGGAAACGCCCATGTAGAAGGCGTACTCGGCGTAGTTCCGCACCCGGAGGTTGTAGTCCTGGCAGAGGATTCGGGTGGGCAGTTCGGCGGTGTCGCCCTCCACCGGCCCCCGGCCCGGCAGCGGCGGCACCCACGACGGCTCGGGCCCACCGCTCAGCCAGTTGATGACCTCGCTCAGCAGGCGCCAGTCGGGCCCTTCGGTGCCGAGCGCCGCGTTGTAGATGACCTGCAGCTCGGTCATCGGACGATCCGGGGCGGTCGGGTAGTACAGCTCGCCGCGCCGGGCCTTGGCCCGCAGATCACTCCACATCTTTCGGACGTCACGCCCGTGCAGGACGCAACTCGTGTCGGCCTCGCACCAGCCCACGAACTGGTCGAAGGCGTCCTCGATGGCGATCGCCTCGGTGCTGAGGAAGCCCGCGACGCCGAGACTGTGGTCCATGTTGCTGTCCAGCGCGAGGGCCCGGATCCGGTTCGGGTACATCTCGGCGTACATCTGACCGATCAGCGTCCCGTACGAGATGCCGTAGTACGTCAGCTTCTCCTCGCCGAGGGCGGCGCGGAGGGCGTCCATGTCGCGCGCGACGTTGCGCGAGTCGACGTGGTCGTACAGGGGGCCGGTGCGTGCCCGGCAGTCCTGGTGCAGCTTCTTGGTGAAGGCGTCCCAGGCGTTGTAGTCGGCCTGGCTGGACATGACGGTGTGCGGCATCTGGTTGTACACCGAGGCCGAGCAGATCACCGGATGACTGCGGCCCACGCCCCGGGGGTCGAAGCCGACGATGTCGAAGCGCTTCCGCAGCTCCTCGGTGTAGGAGTCGGGAGCGCCGTACACGGCCTCGACGCCCGACCCACCCGGCCCGCCAGGATTGATCACCAGGGAGCCGGCCCGAGCCGCCGGGTCGGTGGCCTTGCGCCGGGCGATGGCCAGGTCGATGGTTTCGCCGTTCGGCTTGGACCAGTCGATGGGGACGGTCAGCTTGCCGCACTCGGCACTGGGTTCCTCCTCGCAGGGTGCCCAGGTGATGCTGCTCTGTCCTGCGGCTTCCGGCTCAGTCGCCGCGCCGGCCGCGGGAACAGGGAGAACCGCGGCCAGTGCTAAAAGCGCGGTAGCGAGCAGGGTCGTCTTTCTTCGCACGTTGCTCCAATCGTGGACGGCCTGCACGCCCCCCGTTTAACGAGCGTGCGGCCAGCCTCGATCATGGCTTGTGCGGGACTTTGATGAGACTTGCACTCATAAATTGGCACAAAGTCGACCTCCTCTCACACCTTGCGGCTCGACCTGGCCCCGTCAAGCCCCCAAGAGATGATCTGATGGGGGGTGATCGTGATGATCTCCCGTGAGAAGTACGGCACCGGCGGCTCGTGATCGGTCAGGGCCACCGCCGAGCCCCGGATCTCAATGCCGCGCACTACCCACGGGTCAACCGAGGCCAGGTCATCCACGACGAAGGACACGGTGCTGCCCTGCTGGACGTTCCTGAACTTCTTCGACGCCCCCAGCGCGTGCCCGCCGATGGTGATCGTGCCCGAGGCGGCGTCCAGGAAGAACCCCACGGGATTGTTCTGAACGTGACCGGCGGGAGAGACGGTGGCCAGGCGGCCAAGGTGCTGTCCGGTCAGATAGTCGAGTTCTGCCTGCGTGAAGATCATGCGGCCAGTATGCGACCTTGACATTGACGTCAGTCAACGCGAACAGCCTGCACGCCCGCCACACCGGGCCCACACCCGCGCTTCGTAGATTCAAGAGCGCCGAGTGATCCACCGCACGAAGGGAAACAGCATGCCGACTCAGACCGTGGAATTGCCGCAGTTCCCGCTGGCAGAGAACACCGCCCCCAGCGTGACGACCGACGCCGTGCACGAGCGCGCGTGGTACCCGCCGTTCTCGTCACCCCGCGCCCAGTAACGGAGAGCTAGCCGGCGCGCCGAGCTTCCAATGGCTGAACGAACACGCATGGCTGATCTACGCCCTGTGCGACGGCAGAGACCTGTCGTCGCTGCGCGACCGATACAAAATACGCTGCAGGGGTACATCTGGCGGTTGCGCCGGGTGCTGGGCGAGGACGTACGCACCCGAGGGGGGTTCTACGAGCTGGGCGGCGCCGCGCTGGAGACCGACGCGGCCCGCTTCCAGGGGCTGCTCGCCGAAGCCCAGCAGGCCGTTCGAGCACGTCAGCTGGAGCCGGCCCGCGGGCTGCTGGGCGCGGCGCTGGACCTCTGGCGCGGGCCCGCGCTGGCCGACGTACCCGCCAGCCCGATGATCCAGGCGTACGCCGACCGGCTGGAGGAGGCGCGACTCCTGGCCGTGGAGGTCAGGCTGAAGGCCGACGTCGAACTCGGACATCAGGCGACGGTCCCCGAACTACGCGAGCTCACCGCCACCCACCCACTGCACGAACCGCTGCACGCGCTGCTCATGCTCGCCCTGTACCGGTCGGGACGGCAGGCCGAGGCCCTGTCCGTGTACACCGGGTTGCGCGCGGCGCTGATCTCCGAACAGGGACTGGAGCCAGGGACGACCATCCGGGAACTCCACCAGCGGATCCTCACGACCGATCCCGCCCTCGATCCCGCGGCCTAGGCGACGCTTCACCGGATACAGCCAGGCAGGGCCCGCGATCGGCACCCGGCGGGTCAGCTGGCCGTTCCGTACGCGACGGCGAGTACCGCGAACAGGAACGCGGCGGTCGCCGCGGTCGATCGAAGCACGTCGATCCGCGCCCAGTGGTGGATCACGGTCTTCCAGTCGGCCGGTGGAGCATCCACCCGCCAGTCGTTGACCTTGATGTTGATCGGCACCGTACCCAGGAACGACAGCAGCAGGAACGCCACCATCGCGATCAGGGTCGCCCACCGCAGAGCCAGACCGGGACCGGTGACGGTGACCAGCCCGACCAGGGCGAGCGCTGCCGCCGGGAGCATCACGATCGGCACCAACACCCGCAGGCGGCGTATGAGGGCTTGCCGCGCGAGCAGATGCGCACGGTCGTCCAGACCGGACAGTACGGGATGGACGCCGTAGCGGACGATCAGCTCCTCGCCCGCGAGAACGCCGAGCAGGAACAGGCCGACGTACTGCACCACGTCACCGCTCATGCCGCACCGTCGGAGGTGAGCGGTTCGACGCGACTGCCGTCCGGGGCCCGTTGTTCCCACTCCGCCACGGTCTCCGCGAACAGTTCGCCCGACGGCGTCACGAGTGCGCGTCCGAAGAGGCCATCGGATCCGGCGTCACATGCGCGACCGAATACAGCGCCGGGTGCGCGGAGACCGCGCCCCAGCCGCCGTCCGCCTGCTCGGCGTCGTCGCGCCGGCCGGGGCCGGAGAAGTACTTGTCGAATGCGGCCTGCCAGTCCTCGACGCTGTCCCACCGGGCGATGTTGACGACGGGATAGGGGGCGTCGGGGTCGAGGGACCGGTGCAGGCGGGTGCCGCGGAAGCCTGGGGCGTTCTTCGCCGCGGCGATGCCGGCCTCCCATTGGCCGACGAAGTCGTCGACCATCTCGGCGGGCATCGAGAAGAGGTTGATCAGGACGAGGGGTTCACTCACGAGACAGCTCCGAGCGTCTTCAGTCGCAATATCTACTGGCGCTGAAAGATTATGGCGACTGAACTTATTGCCGCAAGGGCGTACCCGGCACTACTTTCGGCGACTGGAAGATTGCAGTCGCAGTAACTAAAGTTCGGGCATGAGCTCACCCACCGTGGACTGGCAGGCGCCCGACAGGTCCGGCGTGGTGGAGGGGCTGCGGGAGCGCAAGAAGCGGCTCATGCGCCAGCAGTTGACCGACACCGCCACCGCGATGTTCCTGGAGCGCGGATTCGACGCGGTGCGCGTCACCGAGATCGCCGCGGCGTGCGGGGTGTCCGAGAAGACCGTCTTCAACTACTTCCCCAGCAAAGAAGCGTTGATCGTCGACCTCCCCGAAGCGACGATGGCCGCGCTGCGCACCGGGCTGGCACGAGCCGACCGAACCCCCACCGACGCGGTGCTGGACATCCTGGCCGGCGAGTTGGACGCCCTGGTGTCCTGGTTGGGCGGGCAACCAGACCTGGCTCAGGCCAGCGCGAGAATCCAGGACTTCAACGCTCTGATCCTGTCCACGCCTTCACTGCGCGCGTACCACCGGGACATGACCGAGCAACTCGTCACGGTCGCGGCGGAGGCGCTCGCCGCCCGAACCGGGCGCGGCAGTGACGATCCGCTGTGCCAGATCGCGGCCACCGCGCTGCTTGGGCTCTGGCGTGTCCAGTTCAGCGCGTTGCGCCGGAGCCTCAACGGCGAACACACACCCGAACAGGTCCGCCACGCCGTCATCACCGACGTGCACAGCGCGGCCCGGCTCATCGACACCGGACTGGCGGGGTTGGGCGACGCGACGCAGGGCGGCTCTGCCGTTCGTTCCCGGTAAGAGTGGTCGCGTCCGTCAGCAGACCTTGATCGATATGGTCCTGGAGCGACGCGTGCCCGGCCTGAGCAGCCAGAAGGTGGCCGTGTGGGTGCCGGGTTCGGAGAAACCTTCACGGGTGACGACCTCGAAGGGCCCCTTGGGGCTGTAGCTGGTGGTCATGCCCATCTCACGACCGTCGAGCACCCAGCGGTGCCCTATCGGTTCGACGTCGTCGAGGATCCTCCCTCGGAACCGAACGCGGACGCCGCTCTCGTAGCAGGTTCCGTTCTTGCTGCCCTGCGCGACCAGGCTGCCGAACACGATGGCCTCCGGCGTCGGGGGCGGCGTGGACTCTGTGGGAGAAGGCCTCGTGGGGGAACTCGTCGAGGAATCCGGTTCCTGTTTCCCCTGGGACTCGGAGGCTTCGGCGCCCGGTGAGCTCGTGGCGCCGTCCGCGGCCCGGTTCGGGCCTCCCCCCGGAAGACCGAGCAGCAGTGTCACCGTGACGGTGACGGAGGTGACGACGACGGCGGTGCCGCCAACGAGCAGGCCGGTGCGCAGGGGCGTGGAACGGACCGTGGGCCTGGTGTCCGCGACCAGTTCGGACGGGGCGATCGGCCGTACGCGCTGCTGCCCCAGCAACTGGAGCAGCACGTCCTGCATGGTAGGGCGGCGGGACGGTTCCTTGGCCAGGCAGCTGGTGACGATGGAGCGCAGGGGCTCGGCCATGTCACCGAGGTCGGGGGCGGCGTACAGGATGCGCGAGATGACGGCGGGCAGGTGGTCGACGCCGAACGGCGGGCGGCCGGTGGCGGCGTAGACCATCACCGAACCCCAGGCGAACACATCGGTGGCAGGTCCGGTGTAGTGGCCGCCGAGTTGTTCCGGCGCCATGTAGGAGGGGGTGCCGACGATGCTGCTGGTGACGGTGAGGGATGCCTCGGTGTCGCGGGCGATGCCGAAATCGATGACGCGGGGCCCGTCCTTGGCGAGCAGCACGTTGGCCGGTTTGAAGTCGCGGTGCACGATTCCGGCCCGGTGGACGGCGGCGAGCGCCGTCGCGGTGGACACCGCCATCCGGTGGAGCGCGGGGCCGTGGTGTACGCCGGCCTGCTGCAGCGAGAGCCCTTCGACGAACTCGGTGACGATGTACGGTCGCCGGCCCTCGAAGGAGGCGTCGAGCACCTGGGCGACGCAGAACGGCTCAACCCGCCGGGCGGCGGCCACCTCCTTGGCGAACCGCTCGAGCACCTGGTCGGAGACCGCGTCATGCAGCACCTTGACCGCCACGTACCGCCCGTCCCTGGCCTGGCCCAGGAAAACGACACCCTGCCCGCCGGCTCCCAGGCGGCCAATCAGCCGATATGGGCCGATTGCTGGTGGGTCATCCGGATAGAGAGGCTCGGGCATGATCCAGGACCTTATTACAGGCTTTGTCGGACCGAAGGTCGTTCAAGGTGTTGGAGGAACGAGCGGTCGTAATGGAGGCGTGATCTCCTTCTGTGACGATCACTCCCGGAACGCCCCACGCCGTACGGCTCGGGCCTGGAGCAGGAGGAGACGAGCCGCAATGAGCCGATGGAGGGTGGCCCCGGCCATGGCGCTGACCGTAGCGATGCTGGCCACCGGCACTCCGGGCAGCGCGAACGCCGCTCTCGACCAGCACATCACAGCAGGCCAAGCCGCTGTCGCGCTCGACCCGGTCGCCGCGCTGAAACGCCAGTTCGTCAAGAGACATGGCGCGCGGATCACCGTCTATTCCGCCTCAACCACTGTCGCCTCAGACTCCCGCAAGCCGACCAAATGGTCCACCGGCGTCGTCGAGTTCGACAAGGGCGGGGTCATGGCGACCGACCTGACCTATCCATCGCCTGGAACCCGCCATATACAAACGCGCAAGCGCTTCTACGAGTACGACAAGGATCCAGCCCTGCGGCATCCCAAGAAGAAGTGGGTGTTGATAGATTTACAGCCGCCCTTCCTCATCGAGGTAGGGCACATCCGTGTCACCGATCCCGCCACGCTCAAAGCCGTACTCGCCACTACCGCCCGCACGCAGCCCGGCCCGGTTTATGACGGCACCCGCACCACGCTCTACGAAGGCGTGATCACCTTCGCTGAGTTGGGCAAGGCGTATCCCAAGATGAACATCGGCTTTGGCGCCAAGCCTGAGGACTACCCGGACTGGACGGTCTCCTGGAAGTTGTGGATAGGCCAGGACCAGCTCGTCCGCAGGGCGTGGAGCGCATGGCGTGAACCGAACAACACCAAGAATAAGAGCTTCCCGGACGAATACATCTCTGCCGAAATCGTCGACATCCGTCTATCCAGATGGGGTATGAAGCTGCACATCAGCCAGCCACCCGCCGACCAAGTGATCACCGCCAAGGAGTACACGAAATGGCGGGACGCTCACTCCTGACCGCTCTGCGGTGGTGAAAGATGCTGGGATGTCGAGCCCTCCGTTCGTCCGGAGTGACGGCAATTCCCGTGCCAAACGGCCATCGCAAGCGGATGAGCGTACGACGTTGGTGGCATTCCTGCGCTGGCATCGGGAAACCCTGGCACACAAGTGCGCCGGCCTGGAGCCGAACCAGCTCGCGGAGCGGGCGGTAGGTCGATCCGATACGCCTAGGAGATCTTGCGGCGGTAGGTGCTCATGGCGACGAAGTACGCGACGACGAGGATGCCGACGCACCAGCCGAGGGCGATCCAGATGTCAGTGCCGACCGGCTGCTGAGTGAACAGGCCGCGGATGGCGTTGACGATGGAGGTGACCGGCTGGTTCTCGGCGAAGACACGCACCGGGCCGGGCATGGTGGCGGTGGGCACGAAGGCCGAGCTGAGGAACGGCAGGAAGATGAGCGGGTAGGAGAAGGCGCTGGCGCCTTCCATGGTCTTGGCGGACAGGCCGGGGATGACGGCGATCCAGGTCAACGCCAGGGTGAACAGGATCAGGATGCCCGCCACCGACAGCCACGCCAGCACTCCCGCCCCCGAGCGGAAGCCCATGAGCAGAGCCACGAGCATCACGACCACGAGCGAGATCAGATTGGCGACCAGCGAGGTCAGCACGTGCGCCCACAGCACGGCCGACCGCGCGGTCGGCATCGACTGGAATCGCTCGAAGATGCCGCCCTTCATGTCCATGAACAGCCGGTATGCGGTGTAGGCGATGCCCGAGGCGACCGTGATGAGCAGGATGCCGGGCAGCATGTAGTTCACATACGAATCCGACCCTGTTCTGATCGCGCCGCCGAACACGTAGACGAACATCAGCATCATGGCGATCGGCATGATCGCGGTCGTGATGATGGTGTCCGGGCTGCGCGTGATGTGGCGCAGGGAGCGTCCCAGCAGGACGGCGGTGTCGGTGAAGAAATGCTTGCTCATCGTTGTTCCTTATGCCTTCGTGCCGACGAGGGTGAGAAAGACGTCCTCGAGGGTCGGCTGCTTTTCGACGTATTCGACCTTGGCGGGTGGGAGCAGTTGCTTGAGCTCGGCCAGGGTGCCGTTGACGATGATCCGGCCTTCGTGGAGGATCGCGATCCGGTCGGCGAGGTGTTCGGCCTCGTCCAGGTACTGCGTGGTGAGCAGCACCGTTGTGCCGTGGTCGGCGAGTTCCTTGACGGCCTGCCAGACCTCGATGCGGGCCTGGGGGTCGAGGCCGGTGGTCGGCTCGTCGAGGAAGATGACCGGCGGATCGCCGATGAGGCTCATCGCGATGTCCAGGCGGCGGCGCATGCCACCCGAATACGTCGACACCTTCCGCGCGCCCGCATCCGTCAGCGAGAAACGCTTCAGCAGGTCATCGGCGACCTTGCCCGGATCCTTGAGGTGCCGCAGCCGGGCAACCAGCACCAGGTTCTCCCGCCCGCTGAGGATTTCGTCCACGGCGGCGAACTGCCCGGTGAGACTGATGGACTCCCGCACGTCCGCCGCCTGCGTCGCGACGTCGAAGCCGTTGACGCCGGCCGTGCCCGCGTCGGCCTTGAGCAGCGTGGAAAGGATCTTCACGACCGTGGTCTTGCCCGCCCCGT
Source organism: Nonomuraea sp. NPDC049158 (assembly GCF_040648335.1). Lineage (NCBI taxonomy): Bacteria > Bacillati > Actinomycetota > Actinomycetes > Streptosporangiales > Streptosporangiaceae > Nonomuraea > Nonomuraea sp. NPDC049158. Next base: position 47,384 of record NZ_JBEZDM010000044.1, on the reverse strand, counting down.
TCGAGCCGAGCAGGGCGAAGATGCTGCCCCGCGCCACGGAGAAGTCCACGCCGCGCAGCACCCGCAGCTCCTTGTACGACTTCTCCAGACCCTGCACGTGGATCACAGGCCCTCGGACCTTATTGGCTGTCATTCGGATATCCGTTCTCTGTTTGGTCACGGCTTGTCGCCCGTGGCGCGATCGATGGTGTTGGTCAGCTGGTCAATCAGCGAGGATTCCCTTCGCGGTCGAGGGCGGCGACCTCGCGGACAGCGTCGGCGACAGCGCGGAAGTCTTTACGCAGGATCGAGCCGTGGTTGCTGGGGACCTTCGCGCTGATCTTGATGTTTGGGTTGCGCTCGACCACCTGAGTGAGGCTGGCGCGGATCAGTTCTTGCTCATCACCCTTGCTTCCGAGGGACGCCCCCGACGCGACCACATACCGGGTCGGGACGGTGATGTTGTCCAGCACGGGGCCCAGCTCGCGCTCGCGGGCGATCCGGCCGATCTCGATGTTGCTGTTGGCGATCTGTTCAGCGCTCATCCGCGGGGTCAGGCCCGTCGGGCGCAGCAACGGCAGGAGCCAGCTCATCCGCCGAAACAGCTTCCGGATCCGCTGCTCGATGGCGTCGTCGAGCCAGTCGTACGGCTGCGCGCCATCGACCAGGACCGCGCCCACGGTACGGGCGGGATTGCGGCTGGCCCAGTGCGCGGCGGCGAACGCTCCGTAGGACCAGCCCACCAGTAACGCCCGGTCCACACCCCTGGCCGCCAGAACGGCATCGACATCCCGCACGTTCGTCTCGAACGAATAGTCCGCCGAACGCTTCGATTTGCCGCGGGCCCGCATGTCGTAGGTGATGTGCCGCCACCCCGTCCCCAGGTCAGCGATGACCCGCCGCCAGTACCCCTGAGTGGCGGTGTGGCCATTGAGGTAGACCACAGGGATACCGCGGCCGCCGGTGTCGGTGACGGCCAGGGCTGTATCGTCAACCGGCATCATGCCGGTCCACTTCGCATGGGTCATGGCTCTTTGTTTCTTTCTTCGTTGTCCTGTGGGTTCGTCGGAGCTCTCGCGGATGTCGACCTCGCGGTTTCCGGCGCAGGCGAGGAGGAACACTCTCCGATTCGGATGGCGCCCGAGGCGGTTTTCGCGGTGAGCGCGCCGTGCGCGTGGTCGACGACGATGTCGCCTCTGGGCGGGTCGCCGGTTCGGGGTGTCCGCTGCAGTTCATTGATGGCCCCGCAAGCGCCGATCGCGCGGATGAGGAGCTCGCCGCTGCCCGTGGAGATGTCGATCGGGCCGCGCCAATGAGCGGGACGGTGAGGGGCTAGAGTTCAGATTCGATGATCGAGGTCGCGCTGGAGGCACCGACCGATACGGTCGAGGACCGCGGTGCCCGGCGGCTACAAGACTCTGGTGAGGCCGCTGCACGAGTAAAAGGCCAAGGGATCTTCGTACCGGCAGTACAAGCAGCGCGTGTTCAAGGCCTCCCGCACCAACCACTACCCGCACGGGCTTGATTCAGATCATCGAGGCGCTGGAGTTCGGGTCGACCAGCACCGTGCATGCGCCGTTGATGCAGACGCTGGCGCTGATCAAGTGGTACTCGGCCGGGGTCGAGGGGTGTTACTTCTCGGCCGTGCCGGATTCCCCTCTGATGGACTCCTGATAGACGTCCGCGTAGGTGCGCGAGTCCTTGATCAGGTCATCGCAGAAGGCGGCGACGTCGTTGCCGATGAGTTCCAGGACTCCCTTGCCGGCCGCGGCGCCCTCCTCGAAGAAATCGACGATCCCTGACAGCAGGGACCCGTCGAGCAGGTCGATCGGTCCGACCTTGAAGAAGTACCTCTGAATCTCCTTGTAGACGATCTGATAGTCCGGCGGGAGCGCCTTGACCCGCGCCTTGTGCGCCCGCCACTGCTTCTTGCCTTCGATGATGTCCTGGATGCCCACGTCAGCCTCCTAGCCGGCCCAATTTCCTGGCGACGTTCCTGTTCAACTGCTCGCGCCACCGGTCGCGATATCCTCGGGCCCTTTCTCCGCCGGCCAGCGCCGCGCAGAAGCCCGCGATGTCGTCACCCAGCACGTCGTGAATGCTCTGCCCATCGGCCGCTGTCTCTTCGAGCAGCCCCAGAGCACTGTCGAGAATCGGCATCAGGTTGCGACCCGTGAAGTCCGCGTAGAGGGAAAGATGACCCTTGATCTCTTCCCACGCCGCCCGGTAGTCGGCCGGCAATACCCCGGCCCGGACTTCGAACGCCTTCCATTCCCTGGTGAGATCGCTGCCCGTCATGGTCTCCCAGAAGTTCATCTCCCGCCCTCCTTGAGCTTGTCGATCCGTGATGTGATGTACTCCCATTTCGCCCAGAACGTTGCGAGCTCTTCGCGCCCCGCCTCGTTGAGCGCATAGAACTTGCGCGGCGGCCCCTGCCCGGACGGTCGTTTCGTCACCTGGACGAGCCCGTTCTTCTCCAGCCGCAACAGGATGGTGTAAACCGTCCCCTCGACGACGTCGGCGAAGCCGAGTTCGTTCAGCCGGCGCGTGATGGCGTACCCGTAGGTCTCCTCGCTACCGATGATTTCCAGCACGCAGCCCTCAAGCGTGCCCTTCAGCATCTCTGTCAGGCCGTCCATCATGGATCCTCTTCCGTCACCCGGTACTTTGTAGCACCGAGTACTTCTACAACGTACCACAGAGTAGTGGACAACGGAACGGGCGGCACGCCAGCACCACCGCATGGTGTAGACGCCTCGCCGAGAGGGGTCGTCTCCAGTAGGCGCGGAGGTCCCGCGAACCTGCACCTGACCGGCGATTATGGTGGTTTGTGATGCAGAGCGCTGCGGACACCATCCCCGTTAACGGCGCGCTGATCGACTGCTGGTACGGGTCCAGGGCCTGGCGGCGGACATTCGCACCACGGCGTTCCATCGAGTGGAACGCTGAGGAGCGCCCTCCAGGTGTCATCACCGTGACGGCGGCCCGCGTTCGCCGGCAATTGCACGCTGACCATCATGAAGAACTCCAGCGGCAACTATCAGGTGTTCGTCTCGTGCGGCAGGGACACCCCTCAGGGCTTTTCCCTGTGGGGCCAGGACGAGGTCTTCGACGAACTCCGGGGGCAATAGCCGGCGGGCGGGGACGCCTGGACTGCGAGGTGCTGACGGCGGGCGGGTTCATGGACTCCCCGCCCGAATCGCGCGGCGCGGACCACGCGCCGGGCGATGAGCACCGCGCAAGCCTTCCCCGGGACGCTCAAGCAGGATCTCGCGTCCTGGACGAAGAAGGACGTGACCACCTCGACCGGGCAGGTGTTCACCAACACGGCCTATCGCACGTGCACGACGACGACCTGGTGCCTGACCTACGCCCAGCCGTCTTCGGCGAGCGCGTGTCAGGCGAGCGGCGGCTGCCCCAACTACGGCGGCGGTACGGCCACCAATGACAGCTCGATCCAGTACTACTTCGGGCAGCGATCCGCGCTACTCCGACATGCTCGGCGTCCTCCGCCTCACCGACACCCGGTAGCGGCGAGAGACACCGAGTGGCCCTGCGGGATCGGTCACATACCGTCAGATATGCCCGCTATGGCCAGCAGTAGGGCCGATCCTCGCTCCCCCGGGCCTGGACGAGAGCCCGCCTACGCCCCGTCACGCAGCGCTCGGATCGCCGCGAGCACCTCGGCCCGGTTACTGGCCGCCTTCATCCACGCGGGCAGTCGCTCCAGCAACGTCTGCGACCCCGCCGGGCTGGGCCGCTCCCGCTGAAACGCAGCCACGTACGCCCCCAGCAGCTCCAGATGCGGCACGTTGTACGCCCACAACACCCGCCCGCAACAAGCCCGCCGCAACCACAACGGCAGCCGGAAGTAGGGGTCATCCGGCCCGCCGAACGTCGGCACCACGAGCGCGCCACGACCGCTGAAGTACACATCCCCAACACCACTACTCCACCGCCGCGGCACCCACTCGGCGACGTGCCCACAGCCAAGACAGGTCAGCCGATGCGGCGCCGTCAACCAGCCCATCGCGTACGCGTGACCGTCGCGATGATCAGGATGTACGGCCACCAACGCACGTCCGTCGCACTGCGGACACCGAACCAGAATCTCCTTGGCGAAATGCCACAGACGCACACCGGGATCCCGAAACCGACCCGCACCGGCTCCCTCGACTTCCACAGCACACATCCTGCCCCGCCCGCCAAAAGGCGCACACGGGGTCCGTTTCCCCGTTGAGGCCGAGCTGCTGGAGTTCGAGGAAGGCCTGGACTACCACTGCGGCCGGCGGGCTTCAGCGGGCCGACCCGACGAGGCGGCCGGCACCTCGCTTACGGAGCTTTCATCACACACGTGACCAGGCTGACGACGCGTCGGCCAGGATGCTGCCCACTCGATCAACGACTCCTGCCAGTCTCAACCCCGGCATCCGCATCGGCTACGCCCGCTGCTCCGCCTCATTCAGGATCTCCGACCCCCCGCTGGCCCACCAGCGTCAAGGTGAGCCGTTTCGCAAGATCTTGGAGATCCCATTTCCCGGCTTGGACGGCCTGGTTACTGATCCAGAACACCATCAGATCGCTGTGCACACCGTGCACGTTCACGCCATAGGACCAGCCGTTGCCGCCGGAGTGTGTCGCGAGAGCGCCATCGGGCGTGATGACCCACCCGTAGCCAGTGGCGTAGCCGTCATACCCCGGCAGTCCGATGGGGGCGTAGGCCTTGAACATCTTGGCCTTTGCGTCGCGATCCAGAAGCGTGTCGCCAGCCAGCGCACGGTGGAAGCGGTACATGTCGTTGGCAGTAGAAAGCAGGCCGCCGTTGCCGCGCAGATTCCAGTACGGGCCGTCTGCGGCCCACCGGTGGTCCAGCGGCCGACCCTGGGAGAGGCCCTTTTCGTTGTATTCCACCGCGATCCGGCCGGTGTCCCAGCGGGGCAAGATGTAGCCGGTGCGGGTCATTCCGGCAGGAGCAAGGATCTCCTTCGCCAGGAAGTGCTCGTAGTCCGTGCCGGCCGCTATCTCGATGATGGCGGCCAGCAGGCTGTAGCCCAGGTTGGAATAGGCGAACTTCGTGCCAGGTGGAGCGACCAGCTTGGACTTGGCGGCTCCGGCGATCATCTCCTGGCGGGAGATCGGATCGTAGTCGTCGCCAAGGCCCTCCGGCAGCCCGGATGTGTGGGTGAGCAACTGGTGAATTGTGATCTTGCGCTTGTCCGCGGGTACAGGGCCGACGTATGTGCTGATCGGGTCGCTCACCCGCAGCTTGCCTGTCATCTGCAGCTTCATGATCGCCACGGCGGTGAACGACTTCGTCATCGACATGATGTCGTACACCGTCTCGCAGTTCGCGGAGATGTGGTGGGCCCGATCGGCCATGCCGTAGCCGGCGCAGTGTACGACCCTTCCGTTACGGGCGGCGATCACCGTGCCGCTCCCGCCGCGGGGCAAGGCCTTGTCGAGGATCGCCTGGATCGACCGATCCACGACACCAGGCGTTGCCGAAGAGGAGCCAGGATCTGCCGGGCGGGTGTCGCTGTTGCTGCTGCTGCAGGCGGCCAGCACCAGCATCGACACCAATGTGAGCACGACAGGAACACGGAATTCGGGCAGCCGCATGAAGAGTCCTTGCGTAGCCGCCGACAACGGGCCCGCGAGTTCGCCACGGGACGTCCATGAGGCCGACCCGCAGATCATACACACGACGACACGGCCGACCGTCAGGACCGCATCGCCACCCGGACCCGGGAGCGGCATGCCGCCGTTCACGCCCTGCTGGAGCAAGGCCGAGGGCTGCGGGAGATCGCCCGCCCGCTGTCCCTGGGCGGCAACACCGTCCGGCGCTTCGCCCGTGCCGCCCATCCCGACGACCTGCTCGTTCACGGCAGCACCGGCCGACGGCCCAAGAATTTGGAAGCCTACGACTCCTACCTGCGCACGCGACATCCGTCCACCACGCGGCACCCCCGCGAACAATCGGCGCAGATCTTGCTGACGCCCTCGGCGAAGTCGTCGCGGAGGCTCGAGGTGGACAGGTCGATGTCTTCGCTGGGCCGTTGGAGTACGCCATAGGCCTGCACCGCCTAGCCGCCCGCCAGGGCGAACCCGTGTCCTGCTGGGCGCACGGAAGATCGAGCCTAGAGAATGCGCTTCCAGTAAGTGGAGAGGAATTTCCGGGCGATCTCCCGGTCCAGTTTCAGGCTCGCGTGCTGGTCATGCCAGAGGCCCGTGAAGCCTCGTTGAAGGTCGTATGCGAATGTCCCCTGCTTGAGATTGAGCTCAACGGTCTTGTTGGGGAAGGCGCCGAGCCACCCAGGCTTTCCGGCCAGATCCGCTTCGTTCCAGCGCGGCCCCAGGATGGGCCCGAGCGCCGCTACTGTTCTCTGTCTGTCGGGGGTCAATAGCGGTCGGTCGTTCACGACCGACATGTTTCCCTTGATGATGACGTTGTAGAGCATTTGGACGGTCTCGTCGAGAGTGGTTCGCGACCACCCGTTACCGACGCTCGTACGTTCGCCGCTACCGCCTTTCATGCCGTCGGTCATCTTCATCGTACGGCCCTTGGCCATGTCGAACTCGTGGTCGAACTGGCCAACCCGTTTCTGGAAGAAGAAGGGATTCCTTCCGTCCTCAGCGAACTTTGCGAGCGCGAAGATGGCGTTCGCAGGAGTGGTGATCATGACAATCCCGGTGGCCCATTTGACGTCATGCCACCGCTTGGCCGGGCTCTGCTTCCATTCTCTGCCCCTCAGGCTCGCATAGGGTGGGGCAGGCCAGGACCGAGCGGCGATACCCGCGCCGGTGCTGAGAGCGGCCATGCCGAAGCCCATCTCAGCGGCGTGCTTCCAATCCCAGCCGGCGCCGCTCGCCCATCCCGTGGTTGCCAGCACAGTTGAGCTCACCGCACCGCCGACCATGATCCGGGAGAATGCCCGCTCCCATGTGGCCGACTCCATGGCCTCGGCCAGGCCGGTGAGCGCGGGTCCGCCTCGGCGCAGCAACGCGGGCAGCGCGCCGTGCGCACCGGCCATCAACCCGCCGGCGAGCGCTCCGTGCACCATATCCCGAACCAGCTTCCCGACATTGATGGTGCCGGTGGCGAACAGCTGGTTGATCGCGCCCAGTCCGCCGGAGTACATCGCGCCCAATGCCGCCTGACGGATGATCAGCAAAGTGATCCGCAGTACCTGGCCCTCGGTTCGGAGCAGCTTTTTCACCACGGCGTCGAGGAGCGGGCCGAGCCGGGGGGCCAGCAGCTTCGCAATGAGCATCAGTGCCACCACGAACGCCGCAGATGCCAGGAACCGCCGTCTGGCCTCCACGATCGCGTCGTAGCCGATCTGGCCGCTGTCGGCGAGATGCGCGCACCGCCGATGCAGGTCAGCCAACTGCCCATTCTCGCCGTGCACCACCCGCGTGGTACGTCCGAACACAGCCGTGGCCAGCCCGGACCCGGCCCCGGTCACCCGCCCGGCCTGCCCGGCGACCTGCTCCTGGACGTCAGCGACCACGCGTCCCACCGCCGTCGCGGCATCCCGCAGCCGCGCCACACCGTCGAGATCACCATCCGGCCACGCGGACCCGACTCCTACAGATTCGAGGAACCAGATCGCCTGGCTCACGAGGTCAGGCGCTGGTGTGGTCGTCGGCAGACCGCTCGGGCTCAGCCCGGGCTTGTAGACATCCGGATCCGTCAGCCATCCCGGGTATCCCTGCGCGTACGGGATCTCGGTGGTCGCCTCCCCGGCCTCGGCGTACTTGCCCCCGGCAATCATCCTGGCGTTCAAGTCCTCGGTTGCGGCATACCCGCACCCGGCGACGACCATCCCGGCCGCCATCGCGCGTAGCAGGTTAACCGCTCCGACCAGGTCTTTCAGCAGGTCGTCACGTAGTCGGGCGAACCCCGGCATGCCCGCCTCGGGATCGCCCTCGAACAGCGCCCGGCCTAGATCGTCCTGACCGAAAGGGCGCTCATCCACCGCCCGGCAGAACTCGTCCACGCCCTCGGCCAGATCATCAGCGGCCTTCCGGACGCCTTTCCCCGCGCTGAGCCAGTTCTCCGGGTCGAATATCAGTATCCCCGCATGGGCCAGATCGTTGGCGGCGATGTTCCTCATCTCCATGATCTACAGCAACCGCTCGCAATCACTAACGGAGCATCTACGCCGACGGATGGCGGGACCGCCTTCACTGCCGGCCGGCAAGGCTCGATGCAGTGGTGGTCGATGCGCGTTCGGCAACGTAGCGCCCCCGCCGATGGCGAGCGCCTTGCGGGCCGGACGAAGCCGCGACTTACATTGCCCCCGCTGAACAAAGACCTCGTTCGACCAAAAGCCGATGCATTCGCGATCCCCATATCGGATGTCGATGTCGCCACCTGGGACGAATACCACATAAATACACCATTTATACAGTCAGCAAGATCACGAGTCAATGCCCACTTGGTCCGGTCGCTACTTGGCCGTGGTCCTCACCCATATGACCGCCCAGATGCCTTTGGCCAACCACGCCCCGTCAACCTATCGGACCACCGTCGACGCCGATTCGGTCACGTCCACGGGGGTATCACTTCGCGCCGCCGACCGGTAGATCGGCCAGGCAGCGCAGGTGGTAGCCATGCAAGCCGGATGAACTGCGCGGATGGCATTATCGGCCGGCCCGGAGCCATCGCCCCGGGAGCCTCGGGGCGAGGCTCACTGGAGCGTCGTCAAGCGTCGCCCTCGGAGTCGGCCGCTACAGGTGCCTGTCGAGTAGGACGCGCCCGTTCTTGGTAAGCCGGACGTCGATGCTCCTGATTTGCTTCATGGTCAGCCCGGTCGTGCCGACGGGCATGGTCGTGGTGCCGGGCGACGCCATCCAGGTGGCCAGTTTGGTACTGCTGCCCAGAAGGTCAGTGACGTACATGGCGTACTCGAACGTCTTGGGCGGGGCCGGGTCGGCGGGCACGGCGTAACGGCAGGTCAACTCCACTCGAGTGCCCCAGGGTTCCTGGATGACGCGCACCTCGGCGGTGACAGGGCTGGGAATCGTCTGCAGCATCGGCAGGGCGGCCTGCTGCCGCTCGGGCGGGAGCGGGGACGCCTGCATCGGCAGGGCTGCCTCCTGCCGGTCGAGCAGGAGCGGGGACACCATCACCCCGGCAAGGGCCGCCGCGATGGCGACCGCGGCGGCACGTACCCTGGCCCACCGCCGGGCCCGCCGGCTGGAGTCCATCAGCTCGGGCAGCAGGCTCGCCGGCACCTCGGCAAGCGAGGGGTCGGCGTGCGGCGGGCGCAGGGCGCGGTCCGCCGGGACGGTCGAGAGGATGCCGGGTATGCCGGCGAGCGAGGCGACCGCCTGCGAGCAGGCGGCGCATCCGCTCAGGTGCTCTTCGTACTCGAGTCGTTCGCGGGGTGACAGGGCCCCCATGACGTACGCCGCGTCCCACTCCGCGTACGGATCCGTTGAGGACATCAATGAGTGGTAACCCCCCTTTCCTGCAGCGCGAGTCGCAGGGCCCTGAGAGCGTAATGCAGTCTCGACTTCACCGTGCCGGGCGGCAGATCGAGCTCGTCGGCGAGTTCGGCGACGGATTCGCCGCCATAATAGGTGCGCACGATGACGGTTCTGTGGTTCTCCGACAGTTGCGCGAGGGCGTCGGTGACCAGCCAGGCGTCGAGTGTGGCGTCTATCTGGTCGGCGCTGGACGTTTCGGGAAGCCGGTCGGTGCCGACCTCCCGGCGTACCCGAGCGCTGCGGCTATGGTCGATCACCACGTTCCTGGCCACGGTGTACAGCCAGGCGCGCGACGCCGTCTCACCCTTGTGGAAGACCTCCGGGCTCTTCCACGCTCGTAGCAGCGTTTCCTGGACGACGTCATGGGCGAACTGGTTGTCGCCGGTCAAGCGGACAACGAAGCGCCACAGCGCGGGCGCGTGCTCGTCGTACAGTGCCCGCAGGAGTGCCGCATGCGCATCGGTCATGTCCACACCCATGTGAGAAGGGGGTTACTTTCCCGGGAAGACGGGCCTTCGCTTGCTCAGGAAGGCTTGGGTGCCCTCGCGCATGTCCTCACTGGTGAACGTGCGGCGGAAGGCGTGCGCCTCGATGTCGAGCGCGGCGCCGATCTCCCGGCCGCGCGAGTCGTTGACGGCCTCCTTGCACAAGGCCACGGCGATCGGCGAGTTCGCTGAGACCAGCGCCAACGACTCGTATGCCGCCTCCAGCATCTCCTTCCTGGTCACGAAGACCCGGTTGACCAGGCCGATCCGCAGGGCCTCCCCGGCATCGACGTTGCGGCCCGTGTAGATCATCTCCCGGGCCCGGCCGGGGGCGACGTGACGTTGCAGCCGCACGCATCCGCCGAAGGCGGGGATCAGCCCGAGCCGTACCTCCGGCTGGCCGAATACGGCGTCCGCCGTCGCGTAGATGTAGTCGCAGGCCATGGCCAGCTCACACCCGCCCCCGAGCGCGTACCCATTCACGCAGGCGATCACCGGGAACGGCGCCGCCTCGATCAGCCGGGTGACCTCCTGGCCCAGCCTGCCGAATTCCTCGCCCTCCTCCGGCGTCATCGCCGCCATCTCCCGGATGTCGGCACCGGCGACGAAGGCGCGTTCTCCCGAACCGGTGAGGATCATCCCGCGGAAGCCGGTCAGGCCGGTGAGGAAGCGTCGCAGCTCGGTGAGGGTCTGCCGGGACAGGGCGTTGAGCACGCCGGGCCGGTCAATGGCGAGCGTCACGATCTCGTCATTGTCGTCGACCGTCAGTGTTCGGAAAGCCATGGATCGTCCTCCAGAGATCACGCGCTGTCAGGTCAGGAATCCCAGATCGCTCCGTACGCGGGGACACCCCGCATCTCAAGCTGTTCGACGAGGTGCCATGTGGTCTTCTTGTTGGAGATGCAGATGATCGCCTCGGCGTCGAACTCCACATACACCCGGTAGGCCAGGGCCAGAAGGTCGGGCTTGCCGTTGGCATCGGTGTCCCAGACGACCGCGTCCGGCTGCACGGCGAGGATCTCCTCCACCAGTTCGTCGCCGTATGTAGTGCGGGGGCGCCGTGTCGACCAGACCAGCCGCGACGGCGTGTCGCGCGACAGCAGGTGCGGCAGGCACGGGCCGATGCCGCTGCCGGTGGCCACCCAGACGACGCGCGCGAACAGCTTGTCGATGTTGCCGACGCCGGCCGTCGGTATGCCCTTGACCCACAGGTGAGAGGGACTGTCGTCGATCAGCGACCCCGTCCAGTCGCCGGCCCGCGAGACGGTGAGCCGGAAGCCGTTCCTGCCGGGGGCGGGCACATTGGCGAAGGAGTGCCACTCGATCAGCGGGTTACGGCTCACGGTGGTCGACGAGCCCGCGAACGGCGTGACGCCGTAGTCGAACCCGAGCAGGGCCACGTGCGACGACGGCCTGGAGATCCGGACAGGCACGCGCCGCAGGCGCAGCCACGGCAGCGCGACGCTGAAGGTGATGGCCGTGAGCGCCCAGAACGTCGCCTGGTGGGCCGCGGTCAGCAGCGCATGCGCCCAGAACAGGGCGAGCACCGTCCAGCCGCCGAACCGGTGCACGACCTCGAACACGTTGTGGAGCCGCGCCCGCAGCGAGGGCAGCGCGAAGACCACCATCGCGAGCAGCAGCGCCAGGATCACGTACGCGAGCGTGAGCAGCCCCGCGGAGACCCCGGCGGGGCGCACGGTCATCACCCCGGTGAGGAAGGCGAACCACAGGGTGGCCGCGACCGCCCCGCCGACGTGTAGTCCACCGAAATGGTAGACCTTGCCCAGAATGCGGCGGACCGCCAGCGGCCAGCGGACGGGGGCATCGGTGGCCACGTGAAAGAGCAGGTTGATGACGTACTGCTGGCGGATCAGCACGGCCAGGGTGACATTGGCGACCACCAGGAGGGACAGGGTGCTCGGGTCGGCCCACCAGCCGGCGGTGATCGCGTGGACGAGGAACCCTGTGTTGACGGCCAACACGACGGCGGCGAGCCGGTTGTAGTGCATGCAGCGCCGGCCACTGCCGAGGATCCTGATCGCCGAGCGCGGCGGAGGCAGTTCGAGCGCATCCGGCAAGGAGCGCACGACCGTCATGCGACCACGTCGATCAGCGGGTCGATCAGGTCGGGCAGGGCGTTCTTGTCGACCTTGCCGCGGTCGGTCATCGGCAGCTCGTCCACCGCCACGACGAGAGAGGGCACGCAATAGTACGGCAGCGCCTGCTCGACGGACTTCCTCGCCGCCTCGACGTCCACGCTCGCCGGGCTGACGAAGCCGATCAGCTCGCCCTCGCGCAGGATCGTGGTGGCGCGGGCGCAGTCCGCGGTCAGCTCCAGTGCGCCGGTGACCGCGTCCAGCTCGACCCGGAAGCCTCTGACTTTCACCTGGTCGTCGGTGCGGCCGTGGTGTTCCAGCTCACCGTCCGGTGTCCAGCGGCCCAGGTCGCGCGTGCGGAACATCATGTGGCCGCCGCCACGGAAGGGATCGGGCTGGTACCTCTGCATGGTCACGACGTCGTTTCCAAGATAGCCCGCGGTCACGCAAGCGCCGCCCGCCCACATCTCGCCGATCTCGCCGATCGGGCACGGCCTGCCGTCCTGGTCGAGGATGTAGACCATGGTGTTGGGGAGCGGTCTGCCGATGGTCAGGACGCGGCGCCGCGGATCGTAGCGCTGAATCGTGTTCACGATGGTGACCTCGGTGGGTCCGCACGCGTTGTGGAAGGCGCTGAAGCGAGACCAGGTGTCCGCCAGATGCTGGGGGCAGCGCTCGCCCGCGACCGCGACCACCTTGACGTTGCGGCACCGAGAGGCGTCGAGGGAGCCCAGGATTCCCGGGGTGGCGATGACGACGTCGACGTCGCGCACGGTCTCCTCGATGTCGTCGCCGCGGATGACGACCGTGGCGCCGTGCGACAGGGCTCCAAGGATCTCCCAAACCGCCATGTCGAAGGCGATGTTGAGGATCTGGGCCACCCTGGTGCCAGGGCCGATTCCCAGGGAGCCCGGCTCGTTCAGCAGGATGTTGCACAGGTTGGCGTGGGTCACGCTGACACCGTTGGGATGGCCGGTCGTCCCAGAGGTGAAGATGACCACCGCCACGTCGCCCGACCCGCCCGGGACTCGCGCGGACCACTCGCCCGAGCGCGGGACCTCGTCCACCGCGATGACCTCGTGACGATCGCCGGCGGGAATCCTCGGCGCCGAATCAGAGGAGGTCAGGATCACCTTGACGGAGGCCGTGTCGATGATGTGGCGAAGGTGGACGGCCGGGGTGATCCGGACATCCTGCGGCACGTAGGCCGCGCCGACCTTCAAGATCGCGAGGATGCCCACGACCATGGGGATCGACCGTGTCATGAACAGGCCGACGCGGTCGCCGGGACGCACGCCACGGTGGGCGAGCGAGGCGGCGAGACGGTCGGCGCGGCGGTCGAGTTCCAGGTAGGTCATGCTCTCGCCGAGATGAGTGACGGCGGTCGCGGTCGGCGTGGCCTTGGCGTGGGCCTCGAAGGCATGGTGAATGCGGTCGAACGCCGGGGCGGCCTCCGGGCCGGCGCCGAAACTCTGGAACAGGATCCGATCCGCAGAAGGAAGATCGACGAGAGCCGAGCGATTCAGACGCAGTGTCACTGGAAGTCTCCCGCTGAGTCGACGTGAGCTTGCTGTCCGCGTTTGGCTGATCTTCGAAACGATGTAGCCGCCGACCCGGTTCAACGATGGGGTGAACTTTTCACCATCGATTCGCCCTGGCTGCGACGGGATCTCGGCAACCACCCGGCGCCTGCCGGGTGTCACACACGGCGGGAACCTTCGGTCCTCTAGGACGTTCTACGATGCAGCCGACCCAAGGAGATCCACGTTGGAAGATCTGTTCCCGTACTTCCCGCTGCTGTTCGTGGCGTTTGGAGCATTGATCATTCTGAGGTCGATCAAGGGAATCATCGACGGCAAGCAGTTCGTCCGGCAGGCGCAGCGGGTGCCAGGCGTGGTCAGCGACGTCCGGACCACGTTCGTGGGGCGGGGGGAGCACTTGAGGGCGTTGCAGCGGCCAGTTCTGACCTTCACGACCGTGGAGGGGCGGGAAATCACCACCGAGGCAGCCACCACCTCCGACCTTGGCATCGGCAACGAGACCGAGGTGCTCTACGACCCGGAGGACCCGACCAACGCCGTGCCTGCGGACGACGTCGGCGGCGGCTACAGCGGAATCGTCGTCGGGCTCATCGCGGTCGTCATCGGCCTGGCCTTCTTCTCTGCTTTCTCTCGTTTCTCTGGCTTCTGAGAGTGCAGCCGAAAGGCCCGGTGCTAGATCCAGCGTGCCGATGGCTTGGCCTTCCCCTGATCTGAAACGTTCGGAACTGGTGATCTTCAGGGGCATTGTGCTGCTTTCATGGTCGGGTGAGGTACGAAGAGGCGCTGTCCGGCGTGCGTGAGCTGTGCGTTGAACATCTGGGTGAGCACGTGGGGGGCCAGCTGGTGGCGTTGGCGCGGCCCGGGTTCGATCTGAAGCCCGCGGATGATGACGCCGCGGCGACCGGGTTGTGCCGGTGGGGCGGCCCGGCGCTGCTGGAGCCGGGCACACAGTGGCCTGTGTACGCGGGTGTGCCGCTCAGCCTGTACGCCGTGCTCGATGTCGGCGCGCTCGGCCCATGGCTCGGTGATCAGATCCCGTCGACCGGGTCCGCGCTGCTCAATTTCTTCTTCTTGGATCCATGGACCGGATCCAAGGAGGTTCCGAAAGATGCCGGCAGCTTCAGCTATGACGATCCCCGGGTATGCCGGGTCGTGCCTGCCGACCCGCAACGCGCGGTCGAGGTCCCGGCACCGGATCCGGCCCCGAGGTTCGACCGGGTTCGGATGCGCGCCAACCCTGCCGTCACTTTGCCCTCGATGTCGTCCTACGACTGCGATCCGGTACTCAACACCCTCGACTACGGAGATGAGATCGAGCCGTCATCGCTTTACCGCGTGAATCCGGGCTGGCTGGTGGTCGACAAGTTCGGCGATGATGCCTGGCCGCGGTACTGCGTGGACGAGCAAGGCATCGAGTGGGGTGGCATGAGCAATCAGGCGTTCGGCTGGCCGCCGATCCGCAGCTACGGCGTTGACCTGTTGCAGGAGCTGTCGCAGGAGGAGCCTTATGCTCACCTGCTCACTCTGGCCGGCACCGACATGTGGGAGTGGGGCGACGGGGGCATTGTGCGGTTTGTCGCCCCGGCCAAAGCACTCCGGGCAGGCGACATGAGCCAGGTGCGAGCCAACCCCGACGACTGGTAGAACCGCGATCTCGTGTCCTTTCGCGGGGGCGGTCTCCTCCCGAGGGATGGGTTGATCAAGCGCTGGCCCGCCGGGCAAGCGTGTCGCCCTCCGTGAGGGCTGGGAAGCCCGATCGGCTCTCCAGCCCTCCACGTGCTCGAACAGGCCCCGCGAAGTGGCGGGCGGCCTTCCCGGTCAGCGGATCTTCACGACGATCTCGCGAGTCCGGGTGACGCCGGCCGCGTTCTCCAACTCGGCGCGGTAGGTGTGCTCGCCGGCGGCCCGGCCGGTCAGTGCGGTGGCCACGTGCTGGGCAGCGGGGGTCGCCGCGGTCAGCGTCCGGGTGTCGATGAGCACGCCGTCTTCGTACAACCGGTAGGCCGTGCCGTTGGTCCCCCACCACAGGTCGAAGGAGACGGTGTACGAGTCGTTCTTGTCCCAGTTGTCGTGGGAAAGCACGCCGACGCCGGGTTCGGCGTCGGTGACGCGAACGGTCAGCGGCTTGGTCGTGCTCTGCCCGTTCCGGTTGATCAGGACGGCCACGTACTCGTAGTCACCGTTCGGGCGCGCGGTGACCGGAACGGAGACGTGCTGGGCCTTCGGGGTGTCGTCGGTCAGGTCGCGGGTCGCGATGAGTTCGCCGTTCTCGTAGAGCTTGACCCGGGTGGCGTTCGGGCCCCACCACAAGCTCATCGTGACAGTGTGGTTGCCATCCGCGAGCCCGTCGGCCCAGCCGCTGTCGCTCGACAGGACGCCCTGGCCGGGCGGCTCGGTGGTGGTCCCGGCGGGGACCGCGGGCTCCAGGGCGGCGACGGCGTTCGCGAGGCCGCCGGCCGCCGCGTCGACGGCCTGCTGGGTCGGTTCGGCCCCGTCGGCGACCAGCGCGGAGGCGGACGTGCGTGCGTTGGTGAGCGTCGCCCAGCTCTCCGGCGTCCAGTCGTCCTTCGCGAGTCCGTCGGTCTCGGCCAGGTAGAGCCGCACGGCCGTGGTGTCCACGATCGTCCGTACGAGCTGGACCTCCGCGAGGTTGGTGTTGCCCGACGGCGCCAGGACGCGCACGGCCCCGTAGGTCACCGGCTGGTCGAGAGTGATCTCGTTCCAGGAGGCGCTGGTCACGGTGCCGGCGGTGGCGAAGGTCTGCCAGGTCTGCCCGCCGTCGCCGGAGCCTTGGAACTGGACGCCGCTCGCCCGGGCGGCGAACCCGTCCCTGGGCAGGAATCGCACGGACTCCACCGTGAAGGTGGCGCCGTTCTCCGGGATCACGCTGACCCATCCGGAGGACTGGGTCGTGTCGGTGAAGGTCGTGGCGTTGCCGTCGAACATCGACCAGCCGTTGGCGGCGGCGTCCTTGCGCCCGTCCCAGGACGGGCTGCTGGCGGTGACCCACGGCTGCTGGACCTTGGCGACCCCGACCGGGGCGGGCTCCAGCAGCTCCCAGGCGTCGAGGAGGCGGACGGCCAGCGCCCGGGTGTCCGCGCCCTGCTCCAGCGCGAGGGCCCGCACAGCGCCGGCCTCACGGGTGAACAGGATCGCGGACGCGCGGGAGTACGGGGCGAGGTCGACGGCATCGGCCAGGTCCAGGACGGTGTCCAGGCCCACCTCGGAGCGCTCGCCGTCGATGCGGAAGTCGGCGAGGGTCCAGATGCCCGGGTAGGCGGGGTCGGACGGCACGCCGGGTTTGTCAACCTGCAGTTTGAGATACCGGTAGGCGGTGTCGCGCAGGTCGGCGCGGACCGGGACCCGCTCGATGCCGACGTCGTCGCCGGCGTTCGGGTGCTCCGTGAGCAGGGTCCAGGTCTGACCGTCGACGGAGCCGTAGACGTTGGTGCCCTCGGCACGGTTGGGGAAGGTGTCCCGGGCGAGGAACCCGAACCCGTCGGCGCGGAGCCGGTAGCCGACGCCGAAGTCGAGCACGACGCTCAGCACGCGCTGGTCGCCCCAGGTGGTCTGGTTGTCGCCGTCGGTCAGGGCGACGAGGGTCGGGGTGGGCAGCGGGGAGGTGACGATCCTGGAGAAGTCGAGCGTTCGGTCTTCCAGCCGCGGGTTGAGCAGCGCGAGACCGTCGACGGCGACGCGCAGGTCCTCGAGCAGCGTCGCGAACTCGGCGGAGCCGGCGTCGGCGACCGCGGCCAGGGCGGCGTCCCGAGCGGCGGCGACGTCGGTCCACGTGGCCGTCGTGTACGTCTCGGGCGCTTTGAGCCCGTCGAGGCTCGCCTCGACGGCCGCCGCCCGGTCTTTGGCGACCGTGACGGTGATCGGCAGCGCGGTGTCGGTCTCCCCGACGGAGGCGACGACAAGGAACGTGTGGTTTCCGGTGTCGCCGGCGGAAGGGGTCCAGGTGAGCTTTCCGTCGCTGGACAGGGTGGCCGACGACGGCGAGCCCTGCATGCGGAACGTGATCGGGCTGCCGCCCGTTGCCAACAGCATGCGGGTGAACGGCTCGCCGGTCACGGCCACGGCGGCCAAGGAGTCGCCGGCGGCGAAGACGGCCGGGGTCAGCGTCCCGTTCGCCTGCGCGAGCACTCCTGCGACGTCGACGTGCCCGTTGCCACCGGTGGCGCGCAGGAACACGATGTTGTCGCCCACCGGGGAGATGGGGTGCCTGGCCTGGTCGATGTCGAGCGTGACGTAGCGCCACCGCCCCCCGGTGTCGGGGAGCTGGACGGTCGCGTGCGTCTGGGCGCCCGGCGCGGACCGGACCTCGAGGGTCGCGACCGCATCGGTGCGGACCTTGAACCCGATGAGCGCGGTGCCGGCGCGGCCGGGCCACACGGCCCGGCGCACCGCGAGCCGCCCCTGGTCGGCGGCGGCGTCGAGGCGCACGTACCGGGTGCCGTCCTCGTCGGCGCCCGGCTGCGCGCCGTCGCCGACGGCGTGGCCGAACTGGGCGACATCGAGCTCGGGACCGTCCTGAACCGGTGGCACCGAGTCGCTGGAACCGGCGAGCTCAGGCGGGAACGCCACCCAGTACTCGGCGGCGTTGAAGTCCGAGCCGCGCAGGTTCCAGAAGTTCGCCACCCCGGTGCCGTTGTAGTAGAGCGGGCCGTCGCGGTGCGCGAAGACCTCGGCGACGTGCGGCGCCTTGGCCTTGACGTCGACGCCGGCGACATAGGTGTACTGGTAGTACAGCTCACTGACCGAGTCGATCAGCCGCCCGCGGTAGGCCCCGGAGAGCTTGCCGGATCCGCCGGAGGTGTCGACGTAGGGCACGTCCTCGCCGAGCATGAACGCGTAGAAGACGTCGCCGCCGGCCAGGGTCCGGTTGCCGAGGAACTCATACGGGCTGACGGCGTTCCCGGCGGTGGACACGGTGCCGGCCACCGGGTCGAGCCGGGTGCCCTGGTTGTTCACGATCCGTGCGAGCGTCGTCAGGATGTCGACGTCGCCCTGCGCGTGCGCCTGGTCGCGCCCCATCTCCATGTGCTGGACGAAATCGTGCCCGTACGGGTTGATTTTGTCGTCGGCGGAGATGACGCGGAAGAGCGAGGCGAGGGACCCGTTGACGTCGCCGCCGTTGATCGTGTGCTCGCTGGTGTAGGTCGAGTTGACGGTGTACCACTCGACGCGCTCGGCGTACAGGTCGGCGTCATCCAGGAAGATGGCGGCCGCGATCATGCCGACCACGCCGTACAGGTGCTGGTTCCACAGCCGGTTCTGGGAGTACAGGAACGTGTTCAGGACCGGGTGGATCAGGTTGTCCTTGATCCGCTGCTGGTCGCGGTCGGTCCAGCGCAGGTCGTACCCGTCGAGGGTGTCGTTGACCGGGGTGGTGGACCGGATGATCTCGGCGGCCATGAGCATCTTGTACAGCGGATCGCCGGTGTGGATGTGCGCGTCGGCGAAGTAGCGGTACTTGGCCGGGTCCAGGCTGCTCCACGTGCGGATGACGTGCAGTGCGTTGGCCCGGTACACCTCCTCGCCGGTCACGACGTACCGCAGCGCCTGCGTCAGCGCGCCCACGCCGTCGTTGAGCGCGCGGGAGCGCATCGAGACGGCGTTGTAGGCGTCGCTGAGCGGCTGCTCGTCCGACGTGCCCGCGTTCTGCGCCTTGAAAGTCCGTGAGGCGAACCCGGTCTGGATCATCGCGTCGTAGTAGCCGGCCCACGGCTTGGTGCCCGCGAGCACCTGGGTCCGCATGTTCTCCAGGTTGCCGGCGGTCAGTCCGACGCCTGGGTGGACGAACCCGGCGTCGCTCGTCGTCTCGACGATCTTGGGTAACGCCGTCCCGGTGACCTCGGCGGCCGCCGCGTCGGCTGGTACGGCGAGCGTGGTGCTCAGCGCGACCACGACCACGCTGGCTGCGGCCATGCGCCGCCAGTGTCGTAGCCGGCCGAGCCTCGTGGTGATCATCGTCGGTCTCCTCTCTCGTAGGACGCAGCCGGCCGGCCGCGCTGTACCTCTGCTCAGGGACGAGGGCCTCCTGGTCGCCTTCATCACGAAGGGCCCGGCCGGTCGGCGACCTGGACCCGCAGGAGCCGGGCGGACAGCGGTGCCGGCAGCTTGACCTCGACCACGGTGCCGCCGTCGACGACCGCGGCGGACTCACCGCCCCACGTCGGATACAGGACCTGCACGCCCCCGGTGGCGACCATCCCGGGTAGCCGCAGGTGCACGCTGTCCCCGCCCCGGATCTCGCGGCCCTCGTCGTCGGCACGGCGCCAGATCGCCAGGTACAGGTCTCCGCCGTCGCGCGCGCCGAGTGCGACCCACGGGTCGCGCCAGCCGGGCAGGCCGAGGGGCCATACGGGCACGGATCTCGCCGCGGCGTGGCGGACGGCGTGGTGGACGGCCAGCGCCTCGCGGACGGCGGCCTGCTGCCCGGGGCGCAGGGTGTCGATCCGCCCGGCCAGATGGACCCGCGAGAGCAGGGCGGTCACCAGGGAGAACGCCGTCTCCTCAAGCGTCATCGTCCCGTCGAGGGACGCCCACACACCGGCCTGCTCGGGCGGGATCGCCAGGGGCGCCGCGACCGCGATGGGGGGTGTGAGCCGGAAGTCCTGCTGGTCGGTCAGCGACTGGATCGGGAACACGGCCCCGGTCGCGGCGTCGGTGCGTGAGCCTCCGGCGGCACAGCCCTCGACGACCAGGCCCGGGTGCCGGTCCATGACCGCGCCGACCCAGTCGAGCAGGGCGCGGTCGTGGCCGAGCAACCCGTTGCCCAGCGGCTCGCCGCGCCCGGCGTCGGTCCCCGGGCCGATGTCGACGTTGTAGTCGAGCTTGAGGTAGGCCAGGCCGAACTCTCCCACGAGGCGGTCGACGACCGCGTCCAGGTGGCCGCGGGCCGCCGGGTGGCGCAGGTCGAGCTGGTGGCGGCCCCACTCGGTGACCCGGTGCCCGCGCCGCTGGAAGAAGGCCTCGGCGGGCAGGCTCCGGGCGACCGGGCTGCGCACGCCGACGACCTCGGGCTCGAGCCACAGCCCCGGCTTCATCCCCAGGTCGCGGATCCGGTCGAGCACGGCCCCGAGCCCTCCGCCAGGGAACCGGTTGATGGAGGGCTCCCAGGCGCCGACGGAGTCCCACCACCCGCCGAGCTCGTCGTCGTACCAGCCGGCGTCCATGACGTAGTACTCGGCGCCCAGGTCGGCGGCGGCCTCGACCAGGGGCAGGACCCGCTCGGTCGTCGGGTCGGACATCAGGCCGTTCAGGAAGTCGTTGTAGACGACGGGCAACCGGTCGTGGTCGGGGTGGGGGCGGCGGACGCGACGGCGGTGCGTGGTCAATGCGGCGGCGACCGCGCCGAGGGTGGTCTCGCGCCCGTCCGGGTGCCCGGGCACGACGGCGAGGCTGACCGGCACGGTCCGCACCTGCGTTCCGGGTCCCACGGCGCCGGCCCATTGGTGCTCCAGGGTCGTCGGTCCGGTGGCGAGCAGGTAGACGTCGTCGTACCGGTCGCCGAGCTCGGCGTGCCAGGCGCCGTTGGTCTCGACCTGCCAGGCGAGCATCCGTCCTGTGCGGGTGTCCTCGACGATGCCCTGGGCGAGGTACTCGGACGTGGACCAGGCGCCGGTGGAGGTCAGGCTGACGCGGTTCTTGGATCCGACCTGGCCGTGGCGCACCATGCCGACGTCGATCAGCCCGCGCTCGGCGAGCGTGGCGCGGCACCAGCGGAACTCGCCGCTCCAGGGGTTGGCCGCCGCCCAGAGCACGAGCTCCTCCTCCCAGCGTGCGCCATGGCCGAGGCCCGAGAGTACGCCGGTGGTCGCGTGGTCGAGGACCGCCGGGCGGACCGCGGTGACCGTCGCCGACGACCGCACCACCGGCACGCCGTCGTGTACCTCGTACGTGACGCAGGCGCGCAGCCCGGCCTCCTCCTCGGCGAGGTCGAGCTCCAGGCATGTGCGGTCGCCGTCGCGCCGCTCGCGGTGGCCGGTGAGGCGCAGCCGCTGGGCGGCCGCGCCGTCGACGTGCCGCTTGCCGGACGTCCCGGACCGGCCCTCGCCCAGGACCGCCGTCTCCAGCACCGGCAGTGCCGAACGACGCAACGCCATCAGGTCCGGCCCGCCTTCGGCGGCGTGCCAGAGGGCCACGAGCCGGGGGGCGGTGTCCGGCCCGTGGGCGATCACGAGCCGGAGGACGTCGTTGCCCCACTCGAGGTGCTGCTCGTCCTCCTCGGGCAGCCCAGGCAGCGTGACGGTCACGCGACCGCTCCGGTGACCGGGTCGATCGTCCACTCGTCGCGCCACTCACTCCACGGCCCGGCGGGGGACGGGGCGGCGGTCACTTGAGTGAGCCGACGGTCACGCCCGAGCGCGGTCGCCACGGCGGCGATCCCTGTCGTCACGGAGCGGGTGCGCTTGATCCTCATCAGCTCTCTTTCGAGACGGCCTGTGCACGCTCCCGAATCATCTCGACGGGAAATCGTTGTCCCCCGGGCGCGTGGACACATCCCCGCCGGTGGGCCCGGCGAGGAATCGATCTGACATCCCGCACCAATTGACCCACCTCTGAGCCCCTGTCTGGGATATCGTTATCCTACATACGCCCAACATCCTGACAAGAGCCCGTAGCAAATTCGCTACCTCCAGGAAATCTGCTGCCGTACGCCGGTGGGAAAACGATGATCCGACGAGTGCAGCGCATATCCTCGGTGCATGACCACGCAGAAGGGCTACCGCGCACCGGTTCTGGCCGATGTCGCCCGTGCCGCCCGGGTGTCCGTGCCGACCGTCTCGCGTGTCCTCAACGGGACCAAGTACGTCGCTCCCGAGCTCGCCGGCCGCGTCCACGAGGCGATCGAGCGCCTGGGCTACCGCCCGAACGGCGCCGCGCGCTCGATGCGCTCCGGTCGGCGCACCCTCGTCTCGGTCTTCGCCGGAGCGACGGCCAACTACGGTTACGCCCGCACCCTCCAGGGCATCGAGACCGCGGCCCGCAAGGCGGGGATGTCGGTGACGATCACCGTCGTGGAGTCAGGCGAGGACGACGACGTCAAGCGCGCCATCGATCTCGCGCTCGCCCAGCCGACCGCCGGTGCGATCGTCCTGGAGTTCGATCGCGCCGGGATCAACGCCCGGCACATGCTCCCCGACGGGCTCCCCGTGATCGTGGCAGGCGGTGGCTCGCGCCGGCCCGGCGGCGTCCCCGCCGCGCTCATCGACGAGCGCACGGCCGCACGGAAGGCCACCGAGTACCTGCTCCGGCTCGGGCACCGGACTGTCCACCACATCGCGGGCCCAACCGCGGGAAAGCACTCCGGGCGCACCGACGGCTGGCGCGCCGCACTGACCGACGCCAAGATTCCCGTCCCCGCGGTGATGAACGCCGAGTGGGACGTCACCTCTGGATTCCGCTGGGGCGAGCGGATCGCCGGCCGTGACGACGTGACCGCCGTCCTGTGCGGCAACGACGAGATCGCCATCGGCCTCATGCGCGCACTGGCCGACCGCGGGATACACGTACCCCGTGACATCTCTGTCGTCGGGTTCGACGACCAGCCGCTGGTCGCCATGTGGCAGCCGTCGCTCACCACCGTCGATCAGGACTTCGAGGACCTCGGAGAGCGGGCCTTCACCATGCTCGAACAGCTCGTCGACGGCGACATGACCGCGACCTCGAGCGTCGTGGTACCCCAGCTCGTGGTGCGGGAGTCGACCGCTCCGCCACGAGGGTGACACGACGGATCGGTGCAATGCCGCTTCAGGCGATCAAGAGCGGGCGTGACGAGCGGATCATCGGACGCTGCCGTCATCGCGCCTGTCCTGTGGGCGGATGGACCCACCCTGGTGGCGGGCGAAGGCGAACGCCGCGGCCGCGAAGCCCACCGCGGTCAGCCCCCAGGCCAGCCCGTCGAGCGCGGCGTTCGGCACGACGGCGGCGAACACGGCGTGCAAGGGCTGGGAGACGATCAAAGCCATCCCGGCCCAGGCGGGAACAGTTCCACCTCGCCACAGCGCGGCCCCGAGCAGCACCACGCCGAGGATGTGGCCGAGGACGAACAGCAGGGTGGCCGCCGAGACGGCGGGCAGACCTTGCACATCGTCGAGGAGCCGTGCGGCCGAACCGAGGTCGAGGCCAACGCGGACCGTTGACAGCGCGACGTGGTCGCTGACCCCTACGGCGTACAGCGAGGAGAAGCCGGCGACGGTCAGCACCATCCCGGCCGTCCCCAGCCGGGGGGCGCGCCGGACCGCGAGCAGGCCGATCGCGATCGTCCCCGGCACCAGCGTGAGGGTGGCGGCGAAGGCGAGCCACAGCACCACGCTCTGGGCGTCCTGGTGGGCGGCGACCTTGCCGACGAGTCCGGCTGAGTCGTCGGTCGTAGAGTACGGCAGGATGGCCCGCAGGATCGCGACGGCCAGCGGGCCGACCGGGATGAGCAGCGCGAGCGCGGCACGCAGCGGCGGGACGGCCTCGCGCGTGGTCGTCGGCATGGCGGTGGTCATGCGAGAGCCTCCGAGATCGTAGGGGTGGAGGTCAGATGCCAGAAGCGTCCGCCTTCGCCGTTCCCAGGCGCATGGGCCATGGCCGCCGAGAGGCCCGAAGGATTTCCCGGCCGTCCCAGGAGCGCACACCCACGACAGACGGGCCTGTGCACCTCATCATGTGCTCATGACACCGGGTGATTCCGCCACATCGCCGACGCGGGCACGGTGGCCGGTCGTACTGGCCGCCGGGCTCTTCGGCATCGCCGTTGCCGAGGTCGCCGTCGCCGTGATCGGCAGTGCGATGGCCGGGATGACCTGGATCGAGGCATGGGACCACTTCGTCGTGACCAACGCGGCGATGGGCCTGTCGTTTCCGATCGGCGGTGTCCTGGTGGCCTGGCACCGGCCTCGCAACCCGGTCGGCTGGCTGTTACTGGCCGCCGGGATCGGGCACGCGACGACGGCCGCGATCGTCCCTTTGGCCGAGACCGGTGTGCGCGACGGTTGGCCCAGCGGACTGATTCGCACGCTCGTCACCGTCGCGGCGTGGGCGTGGCCGTGGTCGATCGGGTTGTGCCTGCCGCTGATCCTGCAGCTCTTCCCCGAT
Source organism: Nonomuraea sp. NPDC049158 (assembly GCF_040648335.1). NCBI lineage: Bacteria > Bacillati > Actinomycetota > Actinomycetes > Streptosporangiales > Streptosporangiaceae > Nonomuraea > Nonomuraea sp. NPDC049158. Next base: position 22,694 of record NZ_JBEZDM010000044.1, on the reverse strand, counting down.
GGTCGTCCCGTCTTTCGGCGGCTGATGTGGGCCACCGTGGTGACCTCACCGCTGTTCGCGCTGGAGATGGGCACCAGCCCGGATCCCGTCGTCGACGGATTTCCCGGTTACCTGATCATCCACGCCGACCTTGACCCGCTGTGGACGGCGGTCGAGGTGCGCGGCCTGGCCGCCATGGCGGTGGGCCTGGTGGCGCTGGTGGTGCGTTACCGGCGCGGAGACGAGCGGCGGCGCCGTCAGCTGCTGTGGCTGATGCAGGCGGTGCTGCTCGTCCTGATCGTGCTGGTGCCGTGGGGGGTTCTGCAGAACGCGCCGGTCTACGTCCTGCTCGCGATCCCGCTCATTCCCGCCGCGATGACCGTGGCGATCCTGCGCCACCAGCTGCTCGACATCCGGCTGGTGCTCTCGAGAACGGTGCTGTACGCGCTGCTCACGGCCGTCGTCGTCGCCTCGTACGTCGGCCTGGTGGCTCTGCTCGACAGCGTGATGCGGCGTGAGGCCGGGCTGGGCAGCTCGGCGGCTGTCACCGTGCTGATCGCTGTGGGGTTCAACCCGGTGCGCGTACGCCTCCAGCGCATCGTGGACCGGATCGTGTACGGGGACCGCGCCGATCCCGTACGGGCGGTGTCACGGGTCGGGGCGCGGCTGGACACCGGTCTTCCCGGAGTACTGGAGGCCGTACGGGAGGCGCTGCGCCTGCCGTTCGCCGCCCTCCGCACCGATGACACCGAGGTGGCGGCCTGCGGCGCACCGCCTGAACTGCTGCACACGATCCCGCTCACCTACGGCGGGGTACGGGTGGGTGAGGTGGTCATCGGCCTGCGTGCCGGTGAGAAACGCCTCGGCGGCCCGGACCGGGCGGTCCTGGAGCTGCTGGCGGCGCCGCTGTCGGTGGCGGTGCACGCGGTCGCCCTCTCCGAGCAGCTGCAGCGTTCCCGCGAGGCCCTGGTGGTGGCCCGCGAGGAGGAACGGCGGCGCCTGCGCCGCGATCTGCACGACGGCCTGGGCCCGGTGCTGACCGGCGTGACGTTCAAGGCCGATGCCGCAGGCAACCTCCTGGCCACCGACCCCGGCTCCGCCCGGGCGCTTTTAACCGAACTTCGCACCGAAACCGCTCAGGCCATCGACGACATCCGGCGGCTCGTCTACGATCTTCGGCCGCCGGCCCTGGACGACCTCGGCCTGGCCGGCGCGATCCGGCAACGCGCCGCCCAGCTCGAACGCCCCGGCTTGACGGTACGCGTCGAGGCCGCCGGCCTTCCCGCCCTGCCCGCGGCTGTGGAGGCGGCGGCGTACCGGATCGCGGTGGAGGCCCTCACCAACGCGGTCCGGCACTCCAGCGCCAGCCGAGTACGTATACGGATCCACGCTGACGGACAGCCGGCCGCCCACCACCTGCATGTTGAGGTAGCCGACGACGCAGCTGGATCCGGCGCGTGGCGGCCGGGAGTCGGCATGCGATCGATGCGCGAGCGCGCCGCCGAACTGGGCGGCACCTGCATCGCGGGCCCCGAGCCCACCGGCGGCCGGGTGACGGCCACGTTACCCTTGGGGGCAACATGATCAGAATTGTGCTGGCCGACGACCACCCAGTGGTGCGCAGCGGCCTGCGCGCGCTACTGGACTCCATCAGCGGCCTGACCGTCGTGGCGGAGGCGGCCGACGGCCACGCCGCCGTACGCGAGGCGGTGACGCACAAGCCCGACGTCCTGGTCATGGACATCCAGATGCCGCGTCTGGACGGCATCGAGGCCACCCGCCAGATCGCCCGCGCGGCACCCGAGGTCGCGGTGCTCATGCTCACCATGTACGAGGACGACGACTCGGTGTTCTCCGCGATGCGTGCCGGTGCCCGCGGCTATCTGCTCAAGGGCGCCCAGCAGGACGAGATCGCCCGCGCCATCCACGCCGTCGCCGCCGGCCAGGCCATCTTCGGCCCCGGCGTGGCCCGCCGGGTACTGGGCTTCTTCGCCACCCCGCCGGCCGTCCAGGACCCCTTTCCCGAGCTCACCGGCCGCGAGCGGGAGATCCTCGATCTCATCGCCGCCGGCCGTCCCAATGGCCAGATCGCCCGCCACCTGGCCATCGCTCCGAAAACGGTCGCCAACCACATCTCCAGCATCTTCACCAAGCTCCAGGTGGCCGACCGCGCCGAAGCCATCATCCGCGCCCGCGACGCCGGCCTCGGCCGCCCCTGACGGACGTCTTCTCCCGAACGTGCTTTTCAGCTTCATATGAAGGGCGCGCGGCCGCATACCAGTGTCGTTGGTCAACGCCCTGGAACCAGCCCTGGCGCATCATTGAGCCGCTGCCGTAGCTCCTCACGCAATGCCGGGTCGTCGAAGGGCGGGCGTTTCTTGAGCGTCCCGAAAGGCGCGGACCCGCGCTGGCCGACGTACCCGCCATCCCGATGATCCAGGCGCACGCCGACCGGCTGGAGGAGGCGCGAAGAGGAAGTCCTGCACGGTCTGCTCAGGGACGCGGAAGCTGCGTAATCGCACGAGAGCCGGCGTGTTCTCGATCTCTCGGGGTTTCCGCGCCGGGCCTGAAATTCTGCCGTCACCCGCGGACACGTAGAGAACGAAACCCAAAAGCGTTCGGAGGGTCGGATGAGGATGACGCGTGGATGAAACAAGCAGCCGGCACCGGTTCGAAGCCATGTACCGGCAAACACATGAACAGATCCTTGGTTACGCCATGCGGCGGTGTTCCTCTCCCGAGGACGCGGCCGATGTCGTGGCCGAGACCTACGTGGTCGCGTGGCGGCGGATAGCGGAGCTTCCGCGGGGCGAGGCCGGCAGGCTCTGGCTTTACGGCGTGGCCCGGCGGGTCCTGGCCAACCACCGTCGTGGCGAACGGCGCAGAGCCACCCGGCACGCCGAACTCACGGCCGAGGTTGAAGTCCTCTACGCCCTGCCTTCTCCTCAGACCGGGGCTGACGAAGTGGGCGAGGCCATGAACATGCTCTCCGACGATGATCGTGAGCTGCTGGCCCTGTCTGCCTGGGAGGAACTCGACCCCGCAGAGATCGCCGCAGTGCTGGGCTGCTCACGCAACGCCGCCCGCATACGCCTGCACCGGGCCCGCAAGCGCTTCGCCAAGGCGCTGGAGAAGACCCGCCCATCCATGCCCCGCCTCGAAGCGCGGCCCCTCATCGAGAAGGAGTCACGGTGAACAACGACCAGATCTTCAAGAACCGGGCCAGGGTGCTGGACGAGGACCTGGCCGGCCGCGCGTCCACCGCGGGGGCGGACGCGCTGCTGGCGGAGATCGTCCTGCTGGAGCAGGAGCCGGCCCGGCGGCGGCTCACGCCGTCACCCCGGCGCGCGCTGGTGGGCCTGGCCGCTGCGGTTGCCCTGGCTGGAGCCATTGTCGTCGTGCCGTCCCTCTTCAAGGGGGCTGAGCAGGTGTACGCCAGCCAGGCCGTGACCATCGACCGCGACGGTGACCAGTACAACTTCTACATCACTGACGGCGATCCCGATCCTGCCGAGTTGGAGAAGGCCTTCCGAAAGGTCGGGCTGGACAACATCACGGTCAAGCTGATCCCCGTCTCGCCGCAGCAGCGCGAGCCCGTCGTCGGGTTCGACAAGACCGATCCCGACGCCCGCATGTCGTCCACCCTGTCCAACTGTGGCGAGCGTGTCGAAGGGTGCCTGACGGCCTTCGGCGTCACCGCTGACATCAAGGGGTCCGCGGAGTTCCACCTTGGCCGCCCGGCGAAGCCCGGCGAGAAGTACGCCTACCCTGCTGATGCGAGCTGGCCAGGTGAAGCGCTGGCCGGAGTGAAGCTTCAGGGACGTTCGGTGGCCGAGGCGGTACAGGTCGTGCGCGAGCACCACCTGAAGGTGGCTTACGAGCTCGACTGGCCGCTCAGGGGCGGGGACAAGGGCGTCCGCTCCGAGAAGGACGTACTCGCTTCTCGCATCGATTCGAGCTGGAAAGTGGCGACTGCCGAAACCTACAACGACGGCGCGATCACCCTGCACGTCGAGCCAGGGGCAGGCGCGACTCCACCGCCCGGATTCTGACCAGGGAAAAATCGACATTCCTACCTCGGCGTTCCATCAAATGGAACGCCGAGGAACGCCCTCCAGGTGTCATCACCGTGACGGCGGCCCTGAGTGGGCGCCGTATCCATCGGGAGGGTTCATGGCAATAAACCGTTCGCTCCTTCGTCGGATCTCAGTTCCGGCGCTCGCGCTCGTGTTCGGTACGGCCCTGGTCACGGCGGTCGCGCCTCCCGCGTTCGCCGACAATTGCACGCTGACCATCACGAAGAACTCCAGCGGCAACTACCAGGTGTTCGTCTCGTGCGGCAGGGACACCCCTCAGGGCTTTTCCCTGTGGGGCCAGGACGAGGTCTTCGACGAACTCCGCGGACAATACACCGGGCAGGTCACCACCGTGACCCGCGATGTCCTCAACGAGGACGACTCGATCTTCAACCGTGAAGATGACATCTACGCCAAGGTCGGCGGGGTGGACTTCTTCGGCCAGCAGTTCAACGGCAGGATGACCAACGTCATCCATCGCGAATTCTGACCTGTCGCCTCGCGTGACAGGGCTGGCGGCTGACGGGCGCTCGGGGGATCGAAGAGTGCCGTTCGTCCCCCTGGCCTCGCTTTCGCGCCGACGTACGGGATAACTGGGTGCGTCTGAGCACGTACCAGTCCGCGACCAACGGCACCGTCACGGCACGCACGTAGGATGTCGAACCGTTCCCTGAACCTTCGGCGCGCTGACCCCCCTACGGTCGGATCTCGTAGACGAGGTTGAACGGAGTCTCCGCGGCCCTTCGGAACCGGGTGAAGCCCGCCTCGCGACTCAGCTCGCGGATCCTCGCCTCGCCCGCCTGCGCGCCCAGCGCATAGCCGCCCGGCTGGGACAGCGCGTTGGGCACGCAAAGGAACGTGGACCCGCTGTAGTACAGCCGCCCCACAGGGGTGAAGTTTTCCTCCACCGCGTCGGCGGCGTACGGCTCGACCAGCAGCCACGCGCCCTCCGGAGCCAGCGCTCCCCGCACCCGCCGGGCGACCCCAAGCGGGTCGCCCATGTCGTGCAGGCAGTCAAACATCGTCACCAGGTCGTAGTCGGTGCCGGTGAAGGTGTGCGCGGTGGCCACCTCGAAGTCGACCCGGTCGGCCACCCCGGCCTCGGCGGCACGCTCGCGGGCCAGCTCGATGGACTCGGCGTGGTAGTCCGAGCCGACGACCGTGGTACGCGGGTACGACTGCGCGAGGAGGATCGAGGACGACCCGAGGCCGCAGCCGACGTCCGCGACCACGGTCCCCGCCTCCAGCTTCTCCTCAATCCCATCGAGCGCCGGGATCCAGCTCGACACCAGCGCGGCCACGTAGGCCGGCCGATAGAACGCGTCGCACCCGACGAAGACATCCTCCACGTGCTCGTGCCAGCCGAAGCCGGCACCCGTGCGGAACGCCTCGGTGATGCGCGGCTCGGCGCGCAGCATGCCCAGCGCGATGAGGTACGCCGCCGGTATGTTCGGGCCAGCCGGGTCGGCCAGGCAGTACGCCTGCTCCTCCGAGAGCGAGAACCGGCCCGTCGCCGCGTCGTAGCCGACGTACCCCCCGGCGGCCTGCCCACGCAGCCATTCGGTGAGGTAACGCGGGTGGCACCTGGTGCGCTCGGCGAACTCCTCGGGAGTCGCGGGCCCCTCGGCGAGGGAGCGATACAGGCCGAGCCGGTGACCGATCACGACGGAGCCCGCCGCCTCGGTCGCCCCCAGGTCGCTCACGGCCCTGCCCAGGAACTCCGTCACCTTGTTCTGGTCCATCTGTGGCCTCCTCCCCGCAAGAGGACCCGACAGGGGTGAGTCTGCCCTGCTCACAGGCTTGTTATCCGTGCGGGGCGGCTGGCAGCCCAGGAGGTTCGGACGGGCTCCGGCCGGGAGCACACACGGTCCACCTGGACGTGGCTGAGGTCGTGCGCCCGGAGCTCGCCGCCAGCTCACTCATTCGAAGCTGGACCAGTTTCCTGTCCAAGGTTGTGTGACAGGCCACCAGATCGCCCGGCCGGTCAGAGCCGGTGGCGTTCTTGCTTTTCTCCTTGGCCTGTCTTGTGGCGTCACGTGCTCGTTGTTCGCCTTCTCTGCGCTGAGCCGCCTGACACCCCTCCCACTCACTACGACCGCTGGGGACCGCGATCGGCCCTCCGTTCCCTGCGGGTATCCGTGTTCATGGCTGCCGACAAGCAGAACAAAGCGTACGAACTCCACGTGATCGAGAGAAAGTAGACGTCCGTCGGATCGAGCGTGCTGCTTCAAAGGTGTACGCACGGAAGAGCCATTTGGCTCGAATTGTCCGGAAAAATTCCGAGTTTGTTGGATACCAGGGAAATCGTCTCGGAGGAGGTTATGGTTTCTTGGGGGCTTGGGAGTCGTACGAGGAGAGATCGGCATGCCTGATCTTGATCGCGAGGCGATGCGGGCAGCTGCGCAACGCATCCAGAAGCTGTCCGACGACCACTGGTGGGCCCTTCATCCTTCCTGCGAGCTCATGGATGCCGGAGCATGGGTCGGCCCGACCGGCGGTCGCTTCGGCCAGACCGTACATGGCCGCGAGCGGGAGCTGCGCGCGGTGCTCGCCCGGGCCGTCGCCGACGCCAGCGACAAACTGGCAGGTACGAGGTGAGCTTCACCGGGGTCAAGCAACCCGAGTTCGACAGTCTGGTCTCCAGGCACAGCACGGCGGCCCAGCAACTCGAGGGACTGGCCGCGGCACTGTACGGCGAGCTCACGGCCGCGGGGCTGGACACCGGACCGGCGCTGCGCATCCGCGACATGGCCAAGGAGGTCGGAGCGGAGGTCGAGGACCTGCGACGGCGGCAGCGACTGATCAGCGAGATGGAACGACTGAAGGTCACTTTCGGCACGCACACGCCGACCGGGACCATGGTCACCGTCCCCGATTCGCTGGCAGCCGCCGAGGGATTGCTGAACGGAACACTGGCCGCGAACGCCGCAGTGGCCGCAGGCCGAGGGGACGCCACAGCGCTGGCGCAGCTGCGAGGGTTCGCGGGCAAGGCCTCTGACCCGGAATTCGTCAAGGCCTTCCTGGCCAAACTGGGAGCCAAGGGCGTCACCGAGGTTCCGGCATCGCTGGCCCTTCAGATGCGCGCCAACGTCATGATGCGGACCGCCAAGGGCGACCAGGTGTCCCAGCAGGTCAAGGAGGCCATGAAGCTGCTCGCCACCGCGGTGGCCAAGGGCACCAATCCCAAAGACCCGGCCTTCATGGGCGAAGCGTTCCTCTCCCAACTGGTGAAGGAGGGGCGGGCACAGCACAAGGCCAACGAGGTGGCTTACGTCGGGTATCAGGCGCAGGCCCTGATTTGGCGGGCGAGCGACGGTAAGCCACCGTTCTCCAAGCGATTCATGGAAGTGGTGGGCCGAGACGCGATCGTCCATCAAAAGGAGCTGTCGGACGCCGGGCCGCCTTACGCCAACGCCATGGACTTGGCCACCGTGCTCGGGCTCAGCGATTCGATGCAGCCCGGCGGGCCCAACATGGGGGAACCGGGCAAGCCGATAAAGGCCAGCGTCATCGACGATCTGTCCCAGGCGGCGAGACACACGCCGGAGGCAGCGCAGGCCCTGCTCTTCCATACGCCACAGGGCTGGAACAAGAGCATCATGGAGTACTTGCTCACGGATCGGCTGGACGGCTTCAACCACACGAAGAACTACGCTCCTTTCGCCGGCCTTCTGCAGACGGCGTTGAGCAGCAAGGACGAGGAATCGCTCAAGTTCACGAACGACGCGCTCGTCCTCCTCAAGAATGAACTCGACGGTGTCTTCAAGCGAGGGGACGACGGGAAACTCACGATAGTCAATCCAGCGAAGCTGGAGCGGCTGTCCTTCCTGGATGGCCCAATCGGGACGGTCATGGCCGCGCACATCGACGAGATTTTCAGTGTCTTCGAGGGCGAGGAACCTGCGCTGAAGAACATCGACCGGGCCGAGATGGATCGGGTGCTGACCTTCGTGGGCCGCCACGAGGGCGTGGTAAAGGCGCTGCTGGGAGCGGAGACCCAGAGGATGCTCAACAAGACCCAGGAGTCCTACAAGCGGGCTGACGGGGAGAACATGGAGGAGGTGCTCATCCCGGAGGCGCGCTTCATGGGGCACCTACTCGAACCCCGCCGGCTGGTTCTGATGGCGCAAGCCAAGGACGATGAACAGGCGAAGGCAGAAATGAAGAGCCTGTTCAATGACATGCTCAGCGAGCTGACTGGGCCCGTGGGCAAGCTCGCCACGCGGTTCGGGTTCTGGGGTGACAAAGCACACGAGAAGCTCACGCCGATGGTGTTCGAAAAGCTGTCGGCAGTCCTGGCCGACCGACTGCTGGGCGTCGGCCTGACCACGGACTCAGCCTTGCAGCAGGCAAGCAACGACCGCGAGATGACCATGTGGATGGTCCGCCAGATGATCCTCGGAACAAGAATCGCGCACGGCGAATGGAACGCTCAGGCGCAGAAGGACCTTAAGGGCAAGCTATTCGCCACGGACGGCCACCCGCCCGCCCTCAAACCGCTCGACGATATCGTCAACGACCCGGCCGCCTTCGACCAATTCATCAAGTGGGCACGCTTTCACACCAAGACGGAAAGCAATACCCAGACCATCCAGGAGGCCATGGATAACAGCGCAGGCGTAGCTGTCCATGACAATCTAGGCATCGACCGGAACTACTGACATGCCCACACGCGTTTCCGCTGCCATCCTATGCACGCTGCTCCTACTGTCGCTAAGTTCCGGCTGCGCCAACCCAAGCAGTAGCCCTACACAGCCAACACCGAAGGTCATCGCCGACACCAGCCCCATCACCGACACCAGCCCATACTGGTGCAAGATCTTCCCGCAGCAGGCGATACGCAAAATCAGCGGGCTAACAATACCGCTAGAGGAGAGCATCGACGGCGTCCCCACTACCCATGGGGGATGCATACTCAAAAACGAGTACATCCGCTTCTCCCTCAACTGGTCCACCAGCGGAGGAGACGAGGCCCTTAAGCTCGCCCGCGAGAATTTCGGCAGCCATCAGCTAGCCGAGCTACCAGCCGATCTCGGGAAAGGCTTGATCGCATACACACACGACCTTCCCATAACAAGTCCGCACGTCGCCTTCATGCTGTTCCGATGCGGCGACAAGCGCCCCTGGATGGGCATCGACTTTTCCGAGGCAGCAAAGGGTCGAAACATGATCACGGACTCAGTCGAACTGCTTCGTGTCGCCCGCACGCGCTTCGGCAAGATACATCACTGCACCCCGAACGCGACGTAACGCGTTTCTGTGTAGCTCGCGGCGCGTGGTGAGCAGTCTCGACCCAAGGCCCATTACCGCGAGGATGACCCCGACCATGGCCGGGGCTGAGACAGACAGTAGTGATCTAAAAGGTCGAGGGCGTCGTTGATCATGTCCGGCACACACATCGGGACACCGTCCGCAGTGCCAGTCTCATCGTGCCTCGCCGCGCAGGATCCGTTCGTAGAGAACTCTCGCGGCCGCAGTCAACATCCACGCGGTTTCGTGGGTGGTGCCCTCGGCGCGATCCGTCCGGCGTACGAACCCTTGGCCGCCGGCGGCGCACAGCTCGTACAACGTCCGGTTGCACTCGCAAGAGTGTGAGATTACGCGGATCCACCGCGCCCGGCTGGTCGGTTCGTACCAGGTCAGCTTGACGTGGTCGGCCTGGGGAGGCCCGAAGTGCGGGCCATGGAAGTCAGGGATCTCCGTCATGTCACGCCGTCCTCCCCTCGAAGACCTCGACGAGGTTCCTGAGCGCGATGTCGACGCGGGCCATGACGAGTTCGTGGATGTAGTCGCTTCCTGGCGGCATCCGATAACCGTGCTTCTCCAGCACGGCCTGGATCTCAGAAACAAGGTGCGGTGCGAATCGCTCATCCGTGGTTGGGTTACCCATGGGTCGGACCTCCGGTGTCCGGTCAAGGGCCCGCCTCGGCGCTTGCATCGCTGGGGCGGGCTCGTTGTTTCTCAGAAGCGTACGTGCAACTCGTTCATCCCGTCTAGAACGTCTAGCCCGTACCAGGCGTAAGCCTCATGACTGCTCGTCTCTAACGTGTTGTCTGTGACAGTCGACCAGCTTGACCCGACGCCTATCTATGAGCAGTTGGCGCGGATCATCAGGGAGAAGATCAAGGCCGGCGACTTGGAGGAGCGGCAACTGGTGCCTTCCGAGAGTTCGATGCAGCAAGAGCACGGGGTTGCTCGCGGTTCGGTCCGGCGCGCCATGGAGCTCCTGCGAGAGGAAGGCTGGGTTGTCACGATTCAGGGCCGGGGAACATTCGTGGCACCCCGGGAGAATTGGCCTGAGACGCCGTAGACCCACTTCGAGAATCGCTCTCAGGTCGATCCCAGAGAGCATCCAGCCAAACGCTGCCCGCGTTCCGCTCTCAAGTGTGGTCGTTCACGAGACGCCTCACCTTCCCGAGAAGACAGCAGGTGACATCGCAGGGGCCATGCGCACGAGCCCCAGAAAGCAATCGCATACCGGCTTCGGTAGCGACATCTCACCCCGCGGCACCCCCCTCGCCGACGAGATCAGCCCAGACGACGCACCCGGTTTCGTCTCCCGTGACGTCAAAGACCTGCTCGGTCTGACGCAATACCAGGTCCGCAAGTGGACGCCCTAGCATCGGCACGTCACCACCGTCCTGCTCGCCCTGGCCTTCCCCTCCACCTTTCAAGCCGCCTTACCCCAGAACACGAGAACTCGATGACCAGGAAAAGGTCCCCGACAACGGAAGCTAACCGGCCGTGACTGGCGCCCCATCCCGCCTGCTGCGACCCTCGCTCACCGAGATCCGCCGCGTCTGGCCTACCTATTAAGCCATCGAACACGTCCTGGCCTGGCCAGCCTTCCGCCGCCTCCACCAAACCCGCGCCCAGATCAGCCACCACCGTCGACGCGGCGACCCCAAGATCTCTGAGTGCAATACCGGCGTCCCACGCACCGTCGTTACGTACGACCTCTTCAGCCGGGCGAATGCTGGTATGGGACCTTTCGACACAAACCACATCGTTCAAGGCGCTTCTCATCGGGAACTCTGGCCCTCTTGCTCTTCTCGAGTTAAATTTCTTCCCTTTCTCGGCTAAATTTCTTTCCCGAGACAAGGAAAGGGTGATGAATCTTGAGCCTGTACACCGTCTTCGCGGACTGGGCCAGGCGCCACGGCGTCAAGGCGGCCATGGCCAGTTTCTCGGACTCGTTGCCCGAGGAGGTCGTCGACAAGTTCCAGCGTCAGTTCGAAGCCGACAAGGCGAAGATACAGAGTGGCGGTCCACCGATCATCACGGCCGGATCTGACGACTGGTACAGCGGCCCAGGCGAGTCCGACCGCTACTGGTTGGCCCTGAAGGACCAGTTCGAGGCCGAAGGGTGGCCGGACGAACGCACAGGCTCCGTGGACCTCTCGTCCAGCACCGTCGTCGCCCATACCCCCCGACCGGAACGTTCCACATGGGATTCGAAAGGTCTCGTGGTGGGCTACGTGCAGAGCGGGAAGACCACCAACTTCACCGCAGTCATCGCGAAGTTGGCAGACGTGCGGTACCGCCTCGTCATCGTGCTCTCCGGCATTCACAACGGGCTGCGCCGCCAGACACAGGTGCGGCTGGATCAGTACCTGAAAAACCTCAACCCCGACCGCTGGATGACGCTGACGGGAGAATCCCGCGATTTCGTGGTGCAGACGCACGAGGTGTCGGCCGCGCTCAGTGAGGAGAAGACGGTCCTGGCGGTCGTTAAGAAGAACGCTGCGGTACTGGACAAGCTCATCAAGTGGTTGGACACGCCCAACAGTCGGAAGGCACTCGCGTCCGCGCCCGTACTGATCATCGATGACGAGGCAGACCAAGCCTCGGTGGCCACAGGCCGGATCAATCCACTCATCCGGAAGCTCTTGAGCCTGATGCCGCGATGCACCTATGTCGGCTATACCGCAACCCCCTTCGCCAATGTCTTCGTGGATCCCGCTCAGGACGATCTGTATCCGAAGTCGTTCATCCTCAACCTGCCGCGTCCCGACGGCTACTTCGGCCCCGAGAAGATCTTCGGCCGCGATGCCGTCGAGTCGGAGGCGGCCGACGAGCAGGGTCCACCGGATGGCTATGACATGGTCCGGCTGGTCCCCGAGGACGATGTCCCCCTGCTGCGGCCTGGCAGCAAGGAGCCTGCGGACGGATTCACCCCCACCATGATCGATGAGCTGGTGACGGCCGTCCGCTGGTTCTGGCTGGCCACAGCCGCCCGTCGGATGCGTGGTGACAGCGGGCACAGCACGATGCTCATCCACACGTCCGTCAAGATCGCGGTTCATGAGAGCTACCGCGAGCCCTTGCAGAAGCTGCAGCGACAAGCCAAGGACGGACTCGACTCTGGCCGTCCCGAGGTTCTCGACGAGTGGCGAAACCTCTGGGAGAAGGAGTCGTCACGGGTCCCGGCCGAGGACTTCGGCCGGACGCAGAACACGTTCGACGACGTGCTGCCGCACCTGAGCGAGGTCATCTTCACCACGCGGATCGTCCTCGACAACTACCGAAGCCAGGACCGACTCGACTACTCCGACCCCTCCGTGGTCGCCATCGCTGTAGGCGGGAACACCTTCTCCCGAGGACTGACGCTGGAGGGGCTCGTCGTCAGCTTCTTCGTCCGGGGAGCGACGGCGTACGACACCCTGCTCCAGATGGGCCGCTGGTTCGGGTATCGAACCGGGTACGAGGATCTGCCCAGGATCTGGATGACGCCGAGTCTCTCCGCGGCGTTCCGACACCTGGCAACCGTCGAGCATGAGATGCGGGACGACATCGACCGCTATCAGCGAGAGAACCTGACGCCGTCCCAGGTAGCAGTGCGGATACGGACACATCCGTCGCTCCGGATCACGGCCAAGATGGGCGCCGCCCAGCCGGCTTTCATCTCCTACGCCGGACGTCGGTTGCAGACCCGGTATTTCAGGCACCGGGATACCGAGTGGCTGGACAGCAACCGTCAGGCCGCGGAAAGCCTAGTCCAGGAGGCGGTCCGGCACGGTCAGGTCGAGGACCTGGGCGGTGCCCGGCTGATCCGGGACGTTCCTGTGTCGCTCGTGAAGACCTTCCTCTCCCGCTACCAGGTGCACGAGGAATCGCCGGACCTGGAACCGGCGCTCATGGTCAAGTACATCGACCGACAGCTCACGAGCGACCCGCCGAGCCTGGCGATGTGGTCCGTCGCGGTCGTCACCGGTGAGGGCGGGGACGCGACGCTCGGCGGCCTGGACATCAAGCACTCGATCCGGTCCCGCCTGACCGACGGCCATGCCGAGCGGGCTGACATCAAGACGCTGATGAGCAAGCAGGACCGCGCGCTCGATCTCGGCCTGACGGCCGCACAGGCGAGGGCGAAAAGCGAGAGCGAACTCGTCGCGCTGCGCAACAACCACCAGGTCTGTCACGACCGCGGGTTGGTGATCCTTTACCTGATCGAACCGACGAGCGAGCCTGTCAACCCGCAGCAGAGCACCGACGGGGCCCGCCCGCTGCGTACCGCGCTCGGCGCAGCGCAGGCGGTGGTCGGCCTGGGCATCACCTTTCCCGGGGACGTCCAGACGAAGAGCATCCAGGCCACCCATGTCGCAGTGGACCTCACCGATGTCGAAAGCGAGAACGTCGACGAGGCCCTCGGCGTCGACACCGAGGGCATTGCGTGACGGACATCGAACCGACGATGCTGGAGCGTGCGTGGGCGGTCCTGACGCGGCCGCGCGCGAAGGAGCTCGCGTCCTTCCCGCTGGAGGTGGTGTGCCATGCCGAGCCGTGCCGCGTGGCGATCGACGGCACGGGTGCTCGTCACCTTCTCATCCCCGCGGGTGACGAGGCCGTGTCCGTCGATCCCAAGCCAGCGGTGCTCGGGACATCGATCCGCAAGCTTGGCTTCGGAGGTTCTGCTGTCACGTACGTGAACGTGTCGTGTGCCGAGTCGGACCTCTTCTCGGAGTTCGACGAGGTCGTGACCGACGTGTTGGAGGCCGTGGCGGGCGCACGGCGACCGGCGTCGACGGCGGTCGACGCCATCGCGCGGTGGCGGCGGCTTTTCCGGAGCAGTCTGCTTCGCGGGCTGTCGCGTCAGGCCAAACTGGGTCTCTTCGCGGAGCTCACTGTGCTCTCGTCCCTCGTCGAGGCGGATCCCGGGTTCCATGTGGACGCGTGGCGGGGACCGCTCAACGAGCCACATGACTTTGAGGCCACCGCCCGGTGCATCGAGGTGAAAGGACTGAGCTCTGCAAGCGACAGCATCGTCGTCCATGGCTTGGAGCAGCTGGACACCCACAATGGACGGCCTTTGGACCTGATCCTTCTGCGCGTGGTGGAAGACCCCGACGGGCGAACCGTGAGCGAGCTCGTCGAGCAGGTCCGTGGCGCAGTGGCCTCATGCAGGGACCTCCGTGCGCGGCTCTCGGCGGCAGGATGGTCGGAGTACCCGGATCGCCCCGACCTGGACGCGTTCGCGATCGAGGAAGTGCGTAGGATCGTGGTCGGCCAGGACACACCTCGCGTTGTCCCGTCGTCCCTCGTCGCGGGCTCGCTTCCGAGCGGTATAGGAGGCCTCAGTTACCAGCTCGACCTCGCCGCCGTGCTTCCGTTCAGCTCCGGGGCATCGCTCGCCGAGATCGCAGAGGAGGCCGTTCGTTGAGCATTCGTTGGTGGTCACAGCCGTTCGCGCCGGAGGGCTCCGCCGCGGCGGAAGGCATCGTCAAGCAGTTGGGGCGACCCGCGCTCGATCCGTTGACCGTCCTGGTACGGGAGGCGGCGCAGAACAGCTGGGACGCACACCTGCCCGACAGCGTGGTGAAGTTCCGCATCGATGTCCGCGTGCTCGGCGACGATGTCGGTACTTGGCGTGAATTACTGCTTCCCGGACCATTGAGCGAGACGAACGTCGACCTCGACAAGGCTCTGCGACCCGAGGCCGTCGTGCTGGTGGTCTCCGACCGGAACACCAGCGGGCTGGGTGGTCCCCTCCGCGCTGGTGAGCGGGCGCACGGCGAGGAGACACCGGACTTCGTGCAGTTCATCCGGAACGTCGGAGAGCCCCGCGATCATCAGTTCGGCGGGGGCACCTACGGATTCGGGAAGGGCATCTTTTACCAGCTCAGTCGAGCTGGCGCAATCCTTGTGGACACCCACACCACCGCAGGCGATCCCACTGCCCGTCGACTGATGGGTGCCGCGCTTGGACACAGTTGGTACCTCGGCGAGCGCCGTTTCACCGGCCGTCACTGGTGGGGACTCGTGGCAGCGGACGACGTACCGGACCCGCTCCTCGCCACACAGGCCGACACGATCTCGAAGGCCCTGAGGTTACCGGGGTTCGATGACGGCAGCACCGGCACGGACATCGTCATCCTGGCCGCCGACCTGGGAACCATCGGGTCCCAGTCGGACGCACGTGAGCGCACTCCCGAGGAGGCCGCAAACTTCATCGCGTCCTCGGTCCTCTGGAACCTGTGGCCGAAAATGGTCCCGGACGAGCACGGGCTCCACATGAGCTTCGTTGTGGGCGTCAACGGTTCGGACGTTCCCGTTCCCGACCCACGCACCTTCGACGAACTGGCACCCTTCGTCGAGGCTCTGCTCGAGGTCAGGGCAGGTGACGGAATCGCCTTCTCGCGTACTGTCCCGCCCAAGCACGCCGGTGCCTTCGGGATGGCCCTGGGAGCTGCCGACAGTGCGGGCACCAACCTCCTGATCGGGGCGGGGAAGCCGTTCGAGGGCCCTTCCCATCACGTCGCCCGTATGCGCGTCGCCGAGCTTGTGGTGGACTACCTCCCCGGTCCGCCCCACTCCGACCGCCGCCTGGCCTATGGGGGCGTGTTCAAGGCGTCCGAGGACGCCGACGCGCTGTTCGCGTCCGCCGAACCGCCCACGCACGACGACTGGATCTCCAAGGGCCTCACCGGAACCGCACGAGGGGTCGTCCAGGGAGCACGCACCTTCGTGCAGAAGCAGTTGGACGAACGACTCGGACTTGGACCCCAGACCGGCGGCTCAGGAGGCCAAGGGCTGGGACAACTGTCGGCGCTGCTCGCAGGCATCGTCCCCGCACGGTTGAGCGCGGAGCAAAAGGACGGTGAGCCGGACAACGACGACGACAGTAGCGGAGGAACTGGAGGAATCGGTGCCAACGGCGGCAGCAGTTTTGGCAGCGGTGGCGGCGGCTGGGGTGGCGGCAGCAACGGAGGCGGTTCGTCACCACGACGAGGAGGAAGGGCCCGGTTGCACGGAAGCCCCGTGTTGCAGGTAAATGAGGGACAACCGTACCTGGTCGCCACCGTCAAGGTCCCTGCGGCGGACGTTACGAGAGTCCTGTCCGCGGACGTCGAGGTCGTAGTGGAAGGAGGCGGCCGCGAGAACGAGCCCCCACTCGGTGCTGCCGTGCCGCAGATCATGCAATGGCAATCAGCTGCCGGGGACGTAGAGCGAGGAAGAACCGTCCGGATACCTGCAGGACAGGAATTGGACTGGTTCGTCTACGCCACACACGTGCCCGACGCTGTTGTGCGATTCCGGGTGAGCCAGGTGACGTCCGATGCCGACTGACGTCCGACCCTACCTGATACCGCGTCCGGGCACTGTCGTGTGGGATCCATGGTTTCTGCTGGACGCAGAGGAGTGGAGGTCGTTGCCGGACACAATCGACGGGTGGGATCCAGGCACGGATCTGCGAGCAGCACAACGAGTGCGGATCGACGTCGCACGCTTCGTCCAGGAAACAGGACTCGACCTTGCGGACGTGGCGCTGACCGTCTCCTGGACCAGTTCGACCACCGACATGACTGAGGCCGCGCCAGCAGCGAAATTCGATCCGAGCGGCATGGCCATGGTCGACACGACACTCGTCGGTGAACGCCTGTCCGGAACCCTGTCGCTCCGGAGCACCATCAGCCTCGTCCGCCCCTCCGTCGGGCGAGGAGTCGGCGTGGCCACGGTCCCCGGCTCGGTCCTTGCCGAGCGCATCCAGCGAGTCGTGCTGGAGAGCAGGTCCTCCATGTTCCCTGTACACGAGATCGACTTCTCCCATACGCGGCTCTCCCCCACTGCCAGTTGGCATCTGGAGACGAGCACGGATTTGACCGCACCCTTCTACGGAACGTTCCGTGTGCTCATCAACAAACGCGACCGCGAGTTGCGTACAGCAGTGGCTCGTGGTGCCAAAGACAGGCGGCAGCAGGCTCTGCTCGACGAGCTTCAGGCGGGCGTCGCAGCGTTGCTGCTGGAGCTCGCCCTTCACCTCCGTGCCGAACTCGCGGAACGTGAGGAATGGCCACCAGACAGCGTCGGGGACGTCCTGGCGAGAACTGTCGCCGCGTCGCCGTTGCATGTTGTCGCGCCATCGTCGGCCGTGGACCTCGCGGATCTCAGGACTCAGATCTCAGGTGCGGTAAGGAAGCTCGGCAGGGGGCGGATCTTCCAGTGAGCGAACTATGGCCTCATCTCCCCGCAGTCGTTGGGGCAACCGTGTACGCCGAAGTCGCCGCAGGACGACCTCCCGCACCACGGGACAACCACCCGGACCAGACGTGGGCCCCCGTCGGAGGTCGTGTGTCGGCGAAGCGAGTACGGGAGCTAATCGACGCGGTCTCGACGTTGGCCGGGGAGTATGGCTTCCCCGAGGCGGCTGGCAACGATGCGCGGATCTCCTTCGACCGGGACGCGGCCAAGGTGATCCGCGGCCAGCTGGATCTGTCATGGGCGGAGGCCGGCAACCGGGATCTCTGGTCCTTCCTCTCTCTTGTGGCCCTTCCTCACGTGACTATGTGGCGCTTCGGTCCGGGCAACAAGGAACGATGGATCGCGACCGACCTCACCCGACACACCTGGGCCCGACTGTGGTGGCAGGCCGTGGTGTTCGCCGGCCACGACCACATCCTGGCCGCGCTGAGTGAGAGCGACCTTAACCAGCTTTTGGAACGCCGCAGCATCGGCGGTGATCCTCGTCTCGTACGGGAGATGGCTCGGGCAGTCACCGAGCTCGGCGCAAACGCTCCCCGGAGAGCAGTGATCCGCGACATTACCGCCCGGCTGCGCCGGTACCTGGCGTTCCTGGACATACGAGCCCTCTCCGACCAGCAGGTCCGGGACCTGTGTCGTGCGTTGACAAACGAGACTGTTACACGTCTGGACAGATGAACCTGGGTCACGAGGAGAACCCCAGACCTGACCGGGAGAATGTGCCCGACACAAATCAGGCCGACCGTTACGGTCGAACATCGGATGTGGGACGCGTCAGTGATCGACCCGCAAACGCGTGACCTCCTCGACGGCCTCCTACCGGATATCGACCACGCCACCTGGTACCTGCGTCCCGCCACCACGTCATGTCGGCAGGAGAAACCGAGATACCCGTCTTATGTCACCTCGACCGAGAGCAGATCCTTCGAGCCCGTCATGCACACAACTGCCGTCCGCGACCCCTGATACTGTCGGTGGCCGCCAGTACGCTGCGTGTGCGTCGGCCGGCTTGCTGCCTCCGGGACAACCGACCACAGGAACTGTGGCAGCATCGTCCCGAACGACACACCCCTGGAGATCAAGTGCACCCTGTCAAGATTATTGACTTGTTCGCAGGTCCTGGCGGGCTCGACGTGGCAGCGGAGAAGCTCGGTGTTGCGACGGTGGGTGTGGAATGGGACGCCTCAGCTTGTACGACGCGCCGGGCCGCTGGCCTGGCCACGGTGGAGGACGACGTACGCCACTACGGCCCTTCCGACTTCCCTGAAGCGGATGTACTAGCGGGAGGACCACCCTGCCAGACCTTCACTGTCGCTGGCACAGGAGCTGGCCGAAAGGCACTCGACGAAGTACTGCGCTTCGTCAAGCGCATGGTCGCCCGAGAAGACCGAGAAGAGATCGATCGGGATCTCGCCAAGCTGGAGGACGAGCGAACCGGCTTGGTGCTGGAACCTCTCCGCTGGGCCCTCGAAGCGATCGACGACGAGAGGAACACCGCTTATCGGGCGATCGTTCTTGAGCAGGTCCCCGCAGTACTCCCGGTATGGGAGGCTTACGCAGAGGCATTGGACGACGAAGGCTATTCCGTGGACTGCGGCATCCTGCGTACAGAGGAATACGGTGTTCCGCAGACCCGCAAGAGAGCGGTACTGATCGCTCGCAAGGGCGGTGAAAAGGTGCCGCTGCCTCAGCCTACGCACCGGTCCTACCGGAAGGGCGTCCCGCGCGAGGCTGGCGACGAGGGGCTTCTGGAATGGCGGACCATGGCAGACGTGCTTGATCGACGGTCGCCGTTTCTCGTGATCTCGAACTACGGAACCGGCGGGGATCCCAAAGCTCGCGGTCGCCGCGCCTCTTGGGAACCCTCAGCCACCGTAACCGGAAAGATCTCCCGCAACCGTGTTGTCTCTCTGGACGGCGCCGAATTGGAACGCTTCTCCCTCGCAGAAGCTGGCTGTCTTCAGACTTTCCCTGTCGACTATCCGTGGTCGGGACGAGACGTGGGCCAGCAGATCGGAAATGCTGTCCCCCCTCGGTTGGCCATGCACATCCTTTGTGCTGCATTCGGTTGGAACCGTCCTGACGAGAGTCTGTTGCAGAGTCTCAAGACGTGGAGATCCGAAGGGGCTTCAGAGCCAGCAACTCTCGACCGCGCGGCCGAGGCGGACGTGGAATACGCCTAATACTCATCGGACGCGTTTCTGAAGATTGTTCATGCTTCTCAATGCACTTGGAACCGACGACTTGAGCTGAGTCGCAGTTCGAGCGGATTGCCCTACTCGCATGGGACCGCCTCGCGCTTGATGCATATGGAAGGACGCTATGGCCGGCGGGAAACTGCGGGTGGGACAGGTATTCCGCTACGCCAGCGGCAAGGACCCAGTACCTGCACTGTTGGACGGCTACGACAATTTCCATCATGCGACCCATTCGCCGGGTTTACGGCGTGCGTTGTTGGAGGCCGGAATCAATGGGATGGCCAAAGTGGCCGGACCTGAAGGACTGCGCAGGCCTGCGATCTTGATCCGGTCCAGTCCGTGGAAAGCGGGCTCATCGGAGACGCCGTGGCATGACGTGTTCGATCTGGATCACGGGCATGTCCGCTACTTCGGCGATCACAAACCAGGGTTGAAGGCGGCGCCCGGGACGACGACGGGCAACGCCGCGCTCCTGGAAGCGTTCAACGGTCATCAGGCCCCGACGCCAACAGAACGTGCACCGGCGACGCCGCTGCTGTTGTTCCGTGCTGTGTCACGCAACGGCAAACCAAAAGGGCATGTGGAGTTCTGCGGGCTCGGGTTGGCCGAACGGGCAGAACGCGTGGTGCAGTGGGGAGGGCGGGAGCACACGACATTCACCAATTACGTCTACGACATCGCGCTGATCGACCTCACCGACGAAGACGATTCCGTGTCCTGGGACTGGATTCACGCGCGGCGGGATCCATCGCTGACACCAGCCCAGGCTCTTGCATCAGCTCCACGTGCATGGCGGGCTTGGGTCAAACACGGCAACTCAGCGTTGCCACGACTACGACGGCGTGTGGCCAAGGCTCGGATCACTAAGGTCAGCGACCAAAGAGCGGCTGCAGGCAGCCCCGAGGCGGCCGACCTAGAGGCGGTCTACAAACGATTCGACGGCAACAAGCATCATTTCGAGGCCGTCGCAGCCACCGTGGCCGCTCGTGTGCTTCGAGGTTCCGGCCGACGCTACACCGAGGGCTGGCTGACCCGTCGATCCGGCGACGGCGGCGCCGATTTCGTCGGACGCCTCGATCTGGGGAGCGGACTTGCTGGCACCAGCCTGGTGGTGCTCGGACAGGCTAAATGCATCAAACCAGACAGTTTGGTTTCGGCGGAACAGATTGCCAGAGTGGTGGCAAGACTGCGCCGCGGCTGGATCGGCGTCTACGTCACCACCGGGTCATATTCTGAGCCCGCCCAGGTGGAGATGGTCGAAGACCAGTACCCCATCGCCCTGATCAACGGCATGGACCTGATCAGGGAACTCCGCGCCATAGCTCGCGACGACCACGGCGGCGACCTCTTTGCATGCCTCGACCACATTCTTACAGGTACCGCCACCACCACCAACCGACGTCCCGAAGAGATTCTCCTCGAGTAAACGTGTAACCGGCGTACAACACTTCATGCATCACGTGCAGCGTCGACCTACCGGGGAAGGGTTGTTGGGCTGAGCCCACGCTGCAGCAGTCACAAAGGGTTGAGAACGGGACGATCATTCATTGGACTCCTCAGCCAGAGGAAGGGAGCTCCTTCCGCCCAAAATTGCCGAATCATCCGTTCGCGACCATGAGCGTCGTATCTTCAGGCGATCAGCATCATTTGGATCACCTCACGCAAGAGGCATAGACTCCGCCGGTGGACGACACTCTTGATCTCCAGTTCCCGGAACCAGCGCCTTCCAGGAGGGGAGCCACAGTCGGCTCAGCCAACGACCATGCCCTCGACGCCGTGGAGTCTTGGTTCCGCAGCCAGTCGAAGATGGAGGAACGCTTCGGACAGATCTTCCGCCAAGCAATCGACGAAGTCCTCGACGGACAGCGCACGGCGCGGTTCGACATCTATGCCGACGAAGTCGTGACGAAGACCGAACGGACATACCTCGGCACCAAAGTGGAGATCATCTGCCAGGACGAGTTTCATCTTGACCGCGGGCAGGAGATGGACTATTCGGTCGCCGGGCATGACGTGGATGCCAAGTTCTCCATGAGCTCACTCTTCGGACAGGCGATTCCTCGCGAAGCGGTAGGTCACATCTGTTTACTTATGCACGCGTCCGACAAGACAGCAGAGTTCTCAGTCGGTCTCGTGCACATAACACCAGAAATTCTCAACGCATCATCGAATCAAGATGGCAAGAAGACCATAAGCGTGGCCGGCCGTTCACGAGTTCGATGGCTTGTACGCAAAGGGGATCTCCCGGAGAACCAACTACTACGACTGCCACCGAGCACACTAAAGGCAATCTTCAATGGAAAGCTGTCAAAGCAGGAACGCGTCAATGAACTCTTCCGTCTGGTACAGGGAAGAATCATCTACAGGCGAAGCGTGACCACAGTAGCCCAACAGCAGGACGGCCCGAAACGCGTACGTGACGCAAGACTGGCACTAGCCAATCAAGGAATAGTAATCCTGGGCTACCGCGACGGCCATCCCGAGATTGCGCGAGCTCTCAAGCTGCCGATTCCCAGACAGAGCGAGTGGATCAGTAGACGCGTGGTGCCTCGCCCGCTTGGAGATCCTCGTCCTGCGGCCTCGATCCAGGGCGTTTATTACGTCCCGGCACACCCTGATGAGGCCTTTCATCGCATACCCCCTCGGTACGGCGTTGGGGAATGATCCCCAACCGGTGCAACCGCTGTCGCAGTGGAAATCTATTCGACCTACGACATAATCCTCTGCTGCTGACAGAGGAGCCCACACACGATAGACGTGATGGACCAACAGGGAACGACTGGGCGCCCTAGCCAGAATGAACCCCTGACCGAGCGGGCTTGTTAATTCGGAAGGTGAACTCCGCCAGGAGAACCCTGAGCCATACCGGCTCTTCGATCTTGAGGGGGAAGGGCGTCGGCGTGGCCTGACACGCGAGAGCTCGTGACCCCGTAACACTGGCTGTTGATCAAGGACAGTTAGT
>NZ_JBEZDM010000043.1:0-87692 GCF_040648335.1 Nonomuraea sp. NPDC049158 | reverse complement strand
GCGCGGGCGGTTCTCGGGCCGCCTACCGCGACCCGGTGGCGCCGCTTTCATGGGGCCGGCGGCCCGTCCACGACGGCGCGGCGGCTGTAGCGCTGCCGGCCGGAAAAGGCTCTCCGGAAACCGGTGGCCGGTCGCGGCCTCGCTGCTCTTCGGGGCGTGTGGATCACGAAGAGCAGCGAGTCGTCCGGCGTGCGTCACGCGGGAAGAGTGTCAGCCTGTGTAGTCGGTGGCATGGGTCTGGCCGCTCGGCCACAGATACTTGCCGTGGTCGGCGGTCGTATAGGTGCGGTTGTCATCTCCCGTACGGGCCTGGATGAGGTTGCGGCGCCAGGTGGAGCCGCGCGCCGATCCGCCCCAGATGTTGCCGTACAGGAAGCCGTACAGCTGCTCGAGTTCGGCCGAGAAGACGTTGTCGGTGACGGTGATGTTCGTGGCGTTGTTGGTCACGCCGATGGAGAGCGCGTAACCCCAGCCGGAGACATAGTTGTTCGTGACCGAGATGTGGTCGTACACGCCGCTGCCCTGCAGGGCCAGGCCGTTGGTGTTGCCCACGGAGGCCAGGGTGTTGTGGTCGACGATCATCGGACCGCCGTTGCCCTCGCTCTGCGGGCCTATGCCGTCGTGATGGTAGACATCATGCGATGTGTCGGCCATGTCGTGGATGTAGTTGTTCGTCCAGGTCGACGGGCGGCCCGGGAAACCCGTCACCATGATCATGCCCGCGTTGCCCCAGATGTCGTTGTGATCCATGACGGCCACGGCCTCCTTCATCGTCGTGGCCAGCTGCCAGGACTTGTCGAAGGGCGTGCCGGGCTTGGAGTGGGACGACGAGACGGTGCCGTCGTTGCCGGGAGGCATCGCGTAGGAGTTCGGCTTGAACGTCGAGTACAGGAACTTGATGTTGTTGTCCGAGTAGATCTGGACGAGATTGTCGTTGGGGTTGGTGCCCTCGAACAGACAGCCGACGAACGTGAGGTTGTCGCCGTAGATCAGCACCTTCAAGCCCAGGAAGCGCTTGTAGGAGATGACGCTGTTGTCCGGGAACTCCAGCCTCAGCGGCTTGTCCGCGCTCATGCCCGACGCGTAGTCGGTGAGCTTGCCCGGGTACGCGCCCAGGCCCAGTCCTCCGGCGTTGGCCGGCGTGTTGGCATAGCCGGTGTTCGAGAAGTCCGGCCAGTAGCCGGAGCCGTCGTTGGGCCGGGCGTCGATGGCGCTGACGACCTCTTCCGCCCCGCGTGTGCGGAACTCGCTCGGGACGACGCTCGTGGAAAGGGCTGCTGCGAGGAAGGCCAGGGCGAGGGCGGCGGAGAGGCAACTCCGGGCGAGCGAGCGCGCTAACGGGACGCGGCGCCGGTCGTCCATGCCATGGCGATGTGATGTCTTGATCTCGTACTCCGATACGATCGGTTACCGCCTCGTGCCGTCCAGCGGCAGAGGCGGTGCTTCTGCATCAGGTAGTGGTCCGGGAGCTCCCGGCGTTACCGGCGATTTATCATGATCACACTGTGCAGGACTTTCCTCCCGTCGCGCCGGGATTCTGGAAATTCGCGGCGAGCCGTAACGACCTGGCGACCGGTGCTGGACAACAGAGCGCCCAGATCAGGCACCCCCGACAGAGGGCTGCACCCAGCGAGAGCCCGCCTCAAAATGATCGTCGAGTCGATGGGCTCGATGTGCGGGTGGTCCTGATCGGTCAGGGCCGGGTGAGGAAGCCCGCCAGGGCGCCGCGGCTGCGCTGGAGATCGTCAATGCGCTTGTCCATGGCCTGGAGCTCGCCGTTCAGAGTCTCCCAGAGTTCGGCACACCACTCGAAGTCCGGACGCTCGCCGCGCGCGCACGGCAACACCACGCGGATCACCTCGGTCGACAGGCCCCCCTTGAGCAGCGCGCGCACCTGACGCACCGTGACCACGGAGTCCTCGTCGTAGAAGCGATAGCCGTTCGCGCCGCGACCGGCCTCCAGCACTCCCTGTGCCTCGTAGTACCGCAGCAGCCGCGTGCTGACCCCGGTGCGCCGAGACAACTCACCGATCAGCATGCGCCGGCTTCCCTCCCAGATTGACCCTGCCATTGATGTCAAGCCTTAACGTCGCCCGGGAAACGCACATTCCGTACAGCTGGAGCGTGGTATGTCTTCTTTCGTTGTGCAACGTGACGGCCGGGTGGCCGACGCCATGGACCTTGCGCCGCTGGCATTCGCCGGGTATGCCCACTTCACCGCCATGCAGGTGCGCGGCGGCCAGGTCCGGGGGCTGGATCTGCACCTGGAAAGGCTGCGGACGGCCTCAGCGACGCTCTTCGGGCGCGCGGTGCCCGACGACCGGGTACGAGCCCTGTTGCGGGCAGCCGTCCAGGCCGGACCTGCCGACCTCTCTCTGATGGCCACGGTGTTCTCTCCCGCGGGTGAGTTCACGCCGGCGGACGCCGAGCCCGAGTTGCTCGTCCGTACCGGTCCAGCGGCGTCCGGACCCCGGGGGCCGCTCGCGCTGGCGGTGGTGGAGCATGAACGAGTGCTTCCGGCGGTGAAGCACGTCGGGGAGGTGGCCAAGACGTACTATCTCCGCCAGGCCGTCGTGGAGGGCTTCGACGACGCCGCCTTCGTCGACCGCCGGGGGCGGCTCAGCGAAGCGTCGATCTGGAACCTGGCCTTCTGGGACGGGACGGCGGTGGTGTGGCCCGAAGCCGAGATGCTGACCGGGACCACGATGGGCATCGTCCGCCGGCAACTCGACCGGCTCGGGGTCCCCCAGCGCGTCCAGCAGATCCGGCCCGCCGACCTGCCAGGAATGGCCGGGGCCGTGGTGATGAACTCGTGGACGCCGGCCGTTCCAGTGCGTCGCATCGGCTCCGTGCCTCTGCCCGACGCGCCGGCCTTCGAGGCGGCCCTGCACCGGGCGTACCAGGCCGAACCGCTCACTACCCCGTAACGGCTGGCGGGCGGCGCAGGGGCTCAGGCCGGTGGGCCCAGTGGGGACGCGCGCCGGCTGTCACTTCGGCGGGCCGTCTATCGCTCACCGGCTCAGCAGGCCAGAGCGTTCCTAGCCTTGGACGGTCGGGCGGATGGTGACCTCGCCGATCTCGACATCCCGGGGCTGTTCGATGGCGAAGGCGACAACGCGGGCGACGGCCTCCGGCTCGATGCCGAACCCGTCCATGTTGCGGCGGATCTGCTCGCGGACCTGCGTGTCGTCGATCGAGCTGGTGAGTTCGGTACGGACGACGCCTGGCGAGATCGCCGTCGTCCGCAGCACGCCATCGGTCGACTCCTGCCGAAGGCCTTCCAACAGAGTGCGTACGGCGTTCTTCGTCGCCGCGTAGACCGCCTGCGTAGGCACGATCTTCAGGCCCGACGTCGACACCGTGGTCACCAGATGGCCGTGGCCCTGCCGGCGGAACACCGGCAGGGCGGCGGCGATGCCGTACAGCACTCCCCGCAGGTTGACGTCGATCATCGCGTCCCAGCCGTCGACGTCGAGGTCGCTCACGGGGCCGATCCGGGCGATGCCGGCGTTGCCCACCAGCACGTCAAGCCGGCCGAACTCCGCCACGGCCTGGCCGACAAGTCGTTCGAGGTCCCCGCGCCGGGTGACGTCCGTGGCGCAGGCGATGGCACGTCCGCCACGATCGCGGATGTCCCGTACGAGCTGGTCGAGGCGTTCTGTCCGGCGCGCGCCGAGGACCACCGCCGCGCCGCGCTCGGCGAGCAGGCGTGCCGTGGCCTCACCGATGCCACTGCTCGCTCCGGTGATGGCGACGACCTTGCCGTCGATGGCTGTCATGGGAATCTCCTCAAGGTAAAGTGGACACGTGTCCGCTCGACTTCAAGCTACCGGACACGTGTCCGCTTAGCAAAGCAGAGGAACGATGAACCCAACCGGGCGCCGAGCCGACGCCGCCGACAACCGCGACCGGATCATCCAGGCCGCACGAGCGGTCATCGCGAACGCGGACGAGATCAAGCTCAATGCGATCGCCAAGCACGCAGGAGTCGGGCAGGGCACCCTCTATCGCCACTTTCCGACCCGGGAG
The DNA here is from genome assembly GCF_040648335.1 of Nonomuraea sp. NPDC049158. Classification (NCBI taxonomy): domain Bacteria; kingdom Bacillati; phylum Actinomycetota; class Actinomycetes; order Streptosporangiales; family Streptosporangiaceae; genus Nonomuraea; species Nonomuraea sp. NPDC049158. The sequence continues at coordinate 83,663 of NZ_JBEZDM010000043.1, read as the reverse complement.
GCGCTGCTCATCGAGGTCTACCGGGAGGAGGTCGACGAGTTGGTGGCGGTAGCGCCGGCACTGCTCGGCGAGCACGAGCCGCTCACGGCGCTGGCTCGCTGGTTCGACCGAGTCGTCGACTACGCGCAGGTCAAACGCGGGGTGTTCGCCGCCGTCGAAGCGTCGGTGTGGCAGGGCCTCGCGGCGCACAGCTTGGGCCCGATCGGTGATGCGCTGAACACTCTCCTCGACGCCGGCAAGGCGGACGGAACCATCCGTTCCGACGTCGACGTCCGCGACGTCATTCTCCTCACCGGCTATCTGACCCGCCTCGAGGAGACCGAGTGGGAGGCCAGAGCCCGGCACCTGCTCCGCATCGTTCTCGACGGGATGCGGCGTCGCGACGAACCGGCTCGACACGACGGCGGTCAGTGATGATCCGTAGCCAAAGGTGTCCGCGAACGGTCACGCCTCGGCGAGCAGGCGCCCCACCCCCGCCTGGCTGAAGGCCTCCCGGCTGGCCAGCGCGATCGCGCCGAATATCCCCGCGTCGGCGCCGAGCTGGCTCGGCATGATGATGAGCTTGCGCGTCGCCAGGGGCAACGCCTGTTCGTACACCGCGGCACGGACTCCGGACAGGATCTCATCCTGCAGCTCGCTCAACGGGCCGCCGAGCACCAGCGTGCGCGGATTCAGCGTGTGGATCAGCATCGCCACCACCTCGCCGATGTCGGTGGCCGCCTGGCGGATCCGGTGCAGCGCGCTGGTGTCGCTGTCGGCCACCAGGCGGGCCAGTTCGCGTGAGGCGTGCAGCCGGTCGTCGAACGAGGACGGCGCGATGCCGAGGTCGGCGAGGACCGCGCGATGGCTCGCCACGGCCTCCAGGCAGCCGGTCTTGCCGCATCTGCAGACGACGTCGCGGCGCGTGGGCGCCCGGATGTGCCCGATGTCGCCGGCCGCGCCGTCGGCGCCGCGATGCACCGTGCCGTCGGCCGTCACGATGCCGGCGCCGATGCCCGAGGCGACCTTGATGAACAGCAGGGGCGTGTCGGCCATGTCCTGGGTCGCCTCGCCCAGGGCCATCAGGTTCACATCGTTGTCGACCGTGACCGCGGCGCCGAACTGCCCGCGCAGGTAGTCGCCGACGGGGTAGCCGTCCCATCCGGGCATGATCGGCGGGCGTACCGCGCAGCCGCGCTGGAAGTCGACCGGTGCCGGCAGGCCGGCGACCACGTGGCGGACCCTGGCCGGATCATGGTCGTGCTCGTCGAGCATCGAGCGCAACCGCTCCGACACCACGGCCAGCAGCTTCTCCGGACCGCCGTCGACGGACATGTCGACGGTGTCGCGGGCGATGACGGTGCCGCTGAGGTCGGCGATCGCCAGCTGGGTCGCGGCCACGTCCACGTCGGCCACGACGATGGTACCGGCGCGGGGGCTGATGGTGAGCGCCCGGGGCGGCCGCCCGCGTACCGACTGGCTCGACTCGGTCTCCTCGACGATGCCGAGCTCGATCAGCCTGTCCACCTGCTGGCTCACCGTCGAACGGGCCAGGCCCGTGAGCCGCGCGATCGCCGCGCGGCTGGTCGCCTCGCCGGTGGCGATCATGCGGAGCACCTTGCGCAGCGCGATGGCCACAGGTGTCGGTCCGTGATCGTCGTCTTTTTGCATGTGACGAAACTAAAGACGGCATCTTGTGGCTGTCAATGGCCTCAATCATGCTCTTATACGGCAATACACCTGTCCGGAGGTCTGAACGTGGCGCATCCGCATATTCAAGCCGTGATCGTCGGCGCCGGCTTCATCGGTTCGGTACACGCGGCGGCCGTGCGCGGCGTCGGCGCGACCGTGCGCGGCGTCGTCGGCTCCACCCCGAGCCGTTCGGCGGCGCTCGCCGAGGAGTGGAACGTCCCGGCGCGCTACCCGGACCTGGCGGCCGTACTCGCCGATGACGCGGTCGACGTGGTGCACATCTGCACGCCGAACGCGCTGCACGCCGACCAGGCGGTGGCGGCGATGCGGGCCGGCAAGCACGTGATCTGCGAGAAGCCGATCGCGACGTCGATCGCCGACGCCGAGCGGCTCGCCGCGGTGTCCGCCGAGACCGGCCGGACGCTCGCCGTCCCGTACGTCTACCGCTACCACCCGCTGGTACGCGAGATCCGGGCCCGCCGGATGAGCGGCGACTTCGGCGCCTGGCAACTCCTGCACGGCAGCTACCTCCAGGACTGGATGCTCGACACCGGCACCACGAACTGGCGCGTCGACGCCGCGCGGGGCGGTCCCTCCCGCGCCTTCGCCGACATCGGGTCGCACTGGTGCGACCTCGTCGAGTGGGTGGCGGGGGTACGGTTCCACGAGGTCACGGCCCGGCTCGGCGTCACCATACCGGCGCGCCCGGCGGGCAGCGGTGACACCTTCAGTCCGAACAGTGGAACGAGCAGTGAGCCGAACGGTCCGAACGGTCCGGAGAGCGGGACGAACGGGGCGGCGCCGGACGGACTGCGGCCGGTCTCGACCGAGGACGTCGCCGCCGTCCTGCTGCGGACGGCCGACGGGGTCCTGGGCTCGCTGACGGTGTCGCAGGTCTCGGCCGGACGCAAGAACCGGCTCTGGTTCGAGCTCGACGGCGCGGACGGCAGCGCCGTGTTCGACCAGGAGAACCCGGAGTCGGTGTGGCTCGGCGACGCCGAGGGCGCCCGGCTGCTCGTACGGGATCCGGGCCGGGGCTCGGCCGAGCAGCGCCGCCTGGCCACCCTGCCGCCGGGACACACCCAGGGGTACGGCGACTGCTTCCGCGCGTTCGTCGACGACGCCTACTCGGCCATGGCCGGCCACCAGGTGGAGGGACTGCCGACGGCCGCGGACGGTGTCCGCTCGGCGCACCTGGTCGACGCGGTGCTGCGGGCCGACGACAGCCTGGCCTGGACCGTGGTCGAGCGGGCCCCAGCGCGCATGTGAGGCAGGCCCTCACGATCAGGCACCTTTAATCCCTTAAGGAAGGACAGCGAAGACATGGCGACCCAGCCGCAGCACCACCGCATCGGCATCCTCGGTAGCGGCAACATCTTCAGCCGGTACGTCACCGGCATGGCCCGGTATCCGGAGCTCGAGATCGTCCGCGTCGGCGACATCGACGTCGACCGGGCCAAGCGGGCCGCCGCCGAGCACGGCATCCCGGGGTGGGGGGACGCCGACGAGCTCTACGGCGACGACTCGATCGACATCGTGGTGAACCTGACCCCGCCGGCGCACCACGCGAGCACCATCATGCGGGCGCTCGACGCCGGCAAGCACGTCTACGTGGAGAAGCCGCTCGCCACGACCGTCGCCGACGCGAAGACGGTGCTGGCGGCGGCCACGGCCAGCGGGCGCGTCCTGGGCTCGGCCCCGGACACCTTCCTCGGCAGCGCCAGCCAGACCGCGCGCAAGGCGCTCGACGACGGGCTGATCGGCGAGCCCATCGGCGCGTCGGCGTTCATCCGGCACAGCAAGGCCGAGACCTGGCATCCGGACCCGCGCTTCCTCTTCCAGGCCGGCGGCGGCCCGGTGCTGGACATGGGCCCGTACTACCTCGCGATCCTGGTGAACCTGCTCGGCCCCGTCAGGTCCGTGGCGGGGGCCGCCCGCATCGGCGCCCCGGTACGCACGGTGACCGCGCCGGACCGGGCCGTGGACAGCATCGACGTCGAGGTGGCGACCCACGCCTCAGGCGTCCTCGTCTTCGATTCCGGGGTCATCGGCACGACGCTGATGAGCTTCGACGTCTGGGACAGCGATCTGCCCGCCATCGAGATCTACGGCACCGAAGGGACGCTCTCGGTGCCCAACCCCAACCACTTCGACGGCGACGTCCGGGTGCGGCGGCACGGCGAGGCGGACTGGACGGTCCTGGCGCCCGTCGTGGAGTTGTTCGGCGCGGTCGGCACCAAGGAGCAGGCGCGCCGCGGGCTCGGCGTACGGGATCTGGCCGACGCGATCGAGGGCGGCCCGCACCGCGCCAACGCCGCGTTCGCCTTCCACGTGCTCGAGGCGCTCTCCGCGATCGACGGACCCGCGCAGGTCGTCACCTTGGAGAGCACATGTGAGCGTCCGGCGGGCCGCTTCGAGAGCTGACCGTGATGGCGGACCTGACCGCTTTACAGGTCGCGACCCTGAGCGCGGTCGTCGACACGATCGTCCCCGCCGACGAGCATCCGGGCGGCGTCGAGGCCGGTGTCCTCGACTATCTCGAGGGGCAGTTCGGGCGCGACCTGGCGGGTCTGCGCGCGTACTACGGCGCCGGCCTCGACGCCATCGACGCCGAGGCCGGTGAGAGGTACGGCGTGCGGTTCGGCCTGCTCGAGCCCGGCCGGCGGGAGGCTCTGCTGCGCGCCGTCGAAGCCGGGGAGACGCGCACGCCATGGCCGTTCGACGCGCCGGCGTTCGTGAGCACGGTGGTGGAGCATGTCATGGAGGGCTTCTACGGCGATCCGGGCAACGGCGGCAACCGCGACGCCGTCTCCTGGCGGATGATCGGCTTCGAGGTGAGCGACTGATGCGGGTGGACGCGGTGGTGATCGGCTCGGGCGCCGGGGGCGGGGTGGCCGCCGCGGTCCTCGCTCAGGCCGGCAAGCGGGTCCTCGTCCTGGAGCGCGGTCGCGACCTCACCTACGAGCAGATCGGCCGCGACCACCTGCGCAACCACCGGATCGCCCAGTATCCGCACCGATCCGGGCCAGACCTCGAGGGGAACCCACGCGTCGCCGTCGACATGACGGGCCGCGAGCGTCTGGTACGAGCACACGAGCCGGGCTTCCACGGCAACGCCACGCTGGTCGGCGGCGGCACCCGGCTCTACGGGGCCCAGGCGTGGCGCTTCCTGCCCGCCGACTTCACGATGGCCGGCACGTACGGCGTGCCCGCGGGCAGCAGCCTCGCCGACTGGCCCATCGGCTACGACGACCTGGCACCCCACTACGAGCGCGCCGAATGGGAGATCGGGGTGTGCGGCGACCACGCGGCGAGCAGCCGTCACTGGAGGCGCGCGAAGGCGTACCCGATGCCCCCGCTTCCCGAAGGCCAGCAGGCCAGGGCGCTGCGGCGCGGCGCGGCCGCCCTCGGCTGGGACGTGCTGCCGGTGCCCCTGCTGATCAACTCGGTGCCGTACGCCGAGCGCCCCGCCTGCACCCGCTGCCAGCACTGCGTCGGCTTCGCCTGCCCGGTGGAGGCGAAGAACGGCTCGCACAACACCGTCCTGCGCCGCGCGCTCGCCACCGGCCACGCCCGGCTGCTGCCGAAGGCCGTCGCCGAACGCGTCATGTGCGATGCCGCCGGCCGTGTCACCGGCGTCCGGTGGGTGGACCGCTCGGGGGCGCGCCACGTCGTCGAGGCCGAGGTGGTGGTCTGCGCCGCGGGCGCGATCGAGACCGCCCGGCTGCTGCAGAACTCACCGACCCGGCGCGAGCCGTACGGGCTGGGCAACAACCACGATCAGGTGGGACGGCATCTGCAGGGCCATGCCTACGTGTGGGCGCTGGCCGAGATGGACGAGCCCGTGCAGGACGGACGCGGCCCGGGAGTCTCGGTCGCGACGCTCGACTTCGCGCATCACAACGACGGCGTCATCGGCGGTGCGATGCTCGCGGACGAGTTCACGGTGCTGCCCTTCGCCTTCTGGGCGCGGAACCTGCCGCCGGACCTGCCCCGCTGGGGCGCGCTCAACAAGCGGTACATGCGCGACAACTACCGGCGCGTCATGCGCGTGGGAGGACCTGTCCAGGAGATCCCCAGCCCGCACGCGCGGACCCGGCTCGACCGCCACGTACGCGACCGCTGGGGCATCCCGGTCGCCCGCCTGTCCGGCACGACTCACCCTGAGACCCTGCGGACCGCCGCCCACCTCGGGGAACGGGCCCGCGAATGGCTCGTAGCCGCGGGCGCGCGCCGGACGTGGGGCGGGCCGGTTCCCTTGGCGTTGCACGGCGGGCAGCACCAGTCGGGTACGTGCCGGATGGGCGACGACGAGCGGATGTCGGTCGTCGACCGGTGGGGCCGGGTCCACGGCCATGACAACCTCTACGTCGTGGACGCCTCGGTGCACGTCACCAACGGCGGCGTCAACCCGGTCCTGACGATCATGGCCCTCGCCTTCCGTGCGACCGAACGGCTCTGCGCGGAGTGGTGAGCCACACCTCAAAGCGTCTCAAAGCAGCTCAAAGCGGGTCACCGCGAGCCACCAGGAGTGAGTCTCAGCGACGCCCGGCGACGTCGAGCACGACCTTGCCGGACACGTGACCGGACTCCACCAGCGCCAGCGCCTCAGCCGCCTCGGCCAGCGGAAACACCCGGCCGACGCACGGATCCAGCTTCCCGGCGGCCACGAGCTCGGCCAAGGCCGGCAGCGTCCCTGTACCACCCGTCCGCTTCAGCGAGCGCGCGCCGAAGCGGGCGGCGATCTCCTCGTCGGCCACGGTGGTCACCCGCGTCCGCTCGGTGATCACGCCTGCCACGCCGGACAGCGCGTCACCACCGACCAGGTCGAGCACAGCGTCGGCGCCCGCCGGAAGCAGGTCCCGGAGCCGGTCGGCGACGTCGTCGCGGTCGTAGGCCATCGCCGTGGCGCCGAGGGACTGGAGAAAGGCGCGCTTCGCCGCGCTCGCGGTGCCCACGACGGCGACTCCGTCCATGGCCGCGAGCTGGACCGCGATCGTGCCCACTCCCCCACCGGCGCCCAGGATCAGCAGCCTCTGCCCCGGAGCCAGGCCGAGCTCGGCGAGACTCTCATAAGCGGTGCCCGCCGCGATCGGCAGCGCCGCCGCGTCCGTGAACGACAGTCCGTCCGGCATGCGCGCAGCCTTTGCCGCAGGCAGTAGCGCCAGCTCGGCGTACCCGCCGCTGCCGCCGACCGTACTGCCGAAGACCCGGTCCCCGGCGGCGAGGCCTACCACTCCCGGGCCGGTCCGCACCACCGTTCCCGCGACCTCGCGGCCGAGGGTCGCGGGCAGCCGCAGCGGCAGGAAGGCACGGTGCATGCCCTCACGGACCTTCCAGTCCACCGGGTTGACGCCGGCCGCGCGCACCTCGACGAGCACCTCGCCCTCCCCGGGCTCGGGCGCGGGAACGTCCAGGAAACGCTGGACGTCCGGACCGCCGTACTCGATGAACGCGTATGTCAGAGGCATGATCCCGCAGGCTACCCGGCTACGGCCGGCCGGCGTGGCGCCCCGTTTCGGTCAGCGAACCGGCACGCCGGGCCGGGGACCACGCATGGGCTGTTCCGGTGAGCGAACCGGCACGGGGGGCTGTCCGAATCCTCCGGTCCTAGGGTGTGAGGCCACCACCTGAAGGACGGTGACGCGACGGTGCGAGTGCCTGGCGATCACGCTGCCGAACCCGTTCGGCACCTGGTGATCATCTCGGCCGTCCTCGGCTACGGATGGCGTGGCAGTACCGAAAACGCTCCCTTTATGACGGGAACAAAACTAAAAGCGGCGGGTTGTGCCTGTCTGAGTCGCGAACCATGCTCCTCGCCAGGGGACAAATCGGGCCGACTGTACAATTCCCGACACCCCGGCATACACACCCCCCAGAACGTCTCGAGGAGTATCGATGTCAGTGACGAATTGGCGCCGCCGGCTCACAGCAAGCGCCGCCGGCGCGGCGATGCTCGCGTCCGCCGCATGCAGCGCCGCCACCCAGGGCGCCCCGGGGAACTCCGCGTCCGCCGGCCCGGTGAGCCAGGGCGGCAACCTGGTCGTCGGGCAGACGACCGAAGCCGAGCCGGGCTCCTTCCTCAAGACCTCGTTCGGCAACATCCTGTGGGAGTACGCCGTCTTCGAGACGCTGACCCTCATCGATACCAAGACCGGGCAGCCCAACGGCGTCCTGGCCAAGTCGTGGACCCTGGCTCCCGACGGCAAGAGCATGGACATCAAGCTCCGTGACGACGTGACCTTCCACAGCGGCCACAAGCTCACCGCGGCCGACGTCACCTTCGCCATCGAGAAGGTCCAGGACCCGAAGACCGGGGCGGCCAACCAGTCGATCGCCGCGCAGATCTCCGAGATGAAGGCGAAGGGCGACTACGAGCTGACGCTCACCTTCAAGCAGCCGCTGCCGAACATCTTCGACCTCTTCGAGACGATGCCGATCCCGAACAAGGACGCCTACGCCGACTACGCGGCCGGGACGAAGGTGGACGGCACCGGGCGCTTCGAGTGGAAGTCGTGGACCCCGGGCGGCAAGCTCCAGCTCAGCAAGTACGCCAAGTACCGCGATGTCCAGAACACCCGCCTGGACAGCATCGAGGTCAACCTCATCAAGGACCCGACGGCGATGGTCGCGGCCATCCGCAGCGGCCGGGTCCAGTACGGCGTCGGCCTGGCGGGGCTGGACGCCAGAAGCCTGAGCCAGCAGCCGGGCTTCTCCCTCGTGTCCTCCGGCGGCGCGGCGATCCCGCTCGGGTTCGACGTGACCAAGCCGCCGTTCGACAACAAGGCCGTGCGCCAGGCGATCCACTTCGCGATCGACCGCGACCGCATCGTGCAGCAGGTCGAAGGCGGGCAGGCCCAGGCGACCAACCTGCCGTGGCGGCCCTCCACGATCGGCTATGACGCCACGCAGACCAAGCAGTACACCTACCAGCCGGACAAGGCCAAGCAGATGCTGGCCGCGGCGGGCGTGAAGGCGGGCACCTCGTTCGAGGTGACCATGCTGAACACGCCCGAGGCCACCGGAGTCTTCCAGATCGTCAAGAACAATCTGGCCGCCGTCGGGCTGGAGGCCAAGCCGGTCATCGCCGCGGCCGACTATGACGCCAAGGTCGCGGCCAAGGACATGGGCACACCCGCCTTCCTGATGATGAACAGCAACGGCCTCTCCCCGGCCAGCGCCGTCGTGAGCCGCCCGGAGCTGCTGGCCGACGAGAACGTCTCGCACTTCAAGAGCCCCGAGTACACCAAGCTCGTGAAGGCGGTCACCACCGCCAGCACCACGCCTGACCAGCAGAAGGCGCTCCACGACTACAGCGCCTACTTCGCCGACCAGGCGTTCGTGCTCCCGCTGATCACCCGCCCCACCCTCACGGTGCGCTCCAACGCCCTGAACGGCCTCGCGCCGACCCAGATGGGCTTCCTCGACATCAGCAGGGCCTGGCTGTCCAAGTAATCGACCTATAGACCGACTGGCGGTATCGAGACGATGGTCCGGTTCCTGATACGCAAGATCCCATCGCTGGTGTTCGTGCTCTTCGCGAGCTCGATCGTCGCCTTCGCCCTGCCGCGCCTGGCACCGGGGGATGTCGCCGTCACCCTCGCCGGCACGGATCCGACCGCGGCCACCATCGCCGCGATCCGGGAGCAGCTGGGGCTGGACCGGCCCCTGGTGCTTCAGTACTGGGACTGGATCGCCGGGCTCCTCCAGGGCAACCTCGGAGAGTCCTACCTCCTGCACCGCAGCGTCGCGAGCCTGATCGGCGACCGGCTCAAGAGCACCGTCGAGCTGTCGGTGTTCGCGACGCTGCTGGTCATCGTGGCTGGAACGCTCCTGGGGGTCGCGGTCGGCTCGGCCAGACGCCGCTGGGCGCGGGCCGGCCTCGACCTGATCAACAGTTTCTTCGTCGCCATCCCGTCGTTCCTCACCGGGCTGGCGCTGATCCTCGTCTTCGGCGTACTGAACCGCTGGCTGCCCGTCAGCGGCGAGGTCAGCTTCGTCGACGATCCGGTGATCGGCTTCCAGTTCCTGGTCCTGCCGGCGATCGCGCTGGCCCTGCCCTCGGCGGCGGTCGTCGCCCGCCTGTTGCAGGCGGAGATGCTCGCCGCCAAGAACGAGGACTACGTCGACCTGGCGCTGAGCAAGGGCGCGTCGGCCGCGCGGATCACCGTCCGGCACGTGCTGCGCAACAGCGTGGGCACGGCGGTCGTCGCCGTCGGTCTCCAGGTGGGCAACCTGCTGGCCGGCGCGGTCATCATCGAGGCGATCTTCAACCGCAACGGCCTCGGCCAGCTGGCCGTCTCCAGCGTGCAGACGCGCGACTTCACCGTGCTGCAGGTACTGATCCTCGCCATCGTCTTCGTGGCGGTGATCTGTCAGATCCTCACCGAGGTCGTCCTGGCGGCCCTCGACCCGCGCATCAAACTGGGAGAGTAGGGATGGCAGACCTTCCCCTGATATCTGGCCCCTTGGCAACCTCCGACGCGGCGCCGCCACAGGCCCGCCGACGTCTGAACCCGACCCTGGCTCGCTACCTGTCCGCCTTCCGTACGCCGAAGGGCGTGGTCGGGCTGTCGATCCTCCTCCTCCTGGGACTGGCCGCGCTGTTCGCGCCCGTGCTGTTCCCGGGGGGCTACGACGAGCAGGGCCCGCAGTCACTGACCGGGATGTCGGGCGCGCACATCTTCGGCGTCGACGAGTTCGGCCGGGACATCTTCGTCCGCAGCGTCTACGGCCTGCGCATCGACCTGAGCCTCATCCTGACCGCGGTCCCCCTCAGCATGGCGATCGGCACGCTGCTCGGTCTGACCGGCGCGATCTCCGAACGCCTGGGCGCCGCCGTGCAGCGGCTGCTCGACGTGATCATCGGCTTCCCCGGCCTGATCCTGGGGATCTGCCTGGTCGCCATCCTCCAGCCGGGCTGGCCGGCGCTCTTCCTGACGATCCTGATCAGCGGCCTGCCCACCGCCGGGCGCCTGGCCCGCAGCGCGTGGCTGAGCCAGCAGAGCAGGGAGTACGTCCTGGCCGCCCGGGTGATCGGCGTCTCGCGATGGCAGCTGCTCGTGCGCCACGTCCTGCCGAACGCGATGGACGCGATCGTCGTCAACGGCGCCGTCTGGATGGTCGTCGGCGTCTACATCGAGGCCGGACTGAGCATCGTCGGCCTCGGCGTGCAGCCGCCGACGCCCTCGCTCGGCGTGCTGCTGAACAACGGCCTGCGCTTCGTCACCCAGGCGCCGACGTACATCATCGGCCCCGCCCTGCTCCTTCTCCTGCTCGCGATCGGCTTCAGCCTGCTGTCCGACGCCCTCAACGAGGCGGTGAACCGCCGATGACCTCCCCCAACACCACCGAGTCACCGCTGCCGATGACGGGCAAGGGCGTGCCGCTCCTGCGGGTCGAGGGCCTACGTACGGAGTTCCGCCTGAAGAAGGGCGGCGTCAAGGCCGTCAACGACGTCAGCTTCGACATCTACCCGGGCGACGTGCTGGGCATCGTCGGCGAGTCCGGCTCGGGCAAGTCGGTGACGGCCCGATCGATCATGCGCATGCTCCGCCCGCCGGGCGAGGTCGTCGCCGGCTCCATCCGCTTCGACGGCGAGGACCTGCTCACGCTGCCCGAACGCGAGATGCGGCGGCGGCGCGGCAGCAAGGTGGCGATGGTCTTCCAGGACCCGCAGTCCGCGCTCAACCCCGTCATGAAGGTGGGCGACCAGATCGTCGAGGCCATGACGGTGCACGGCGTCGACAAGCGGGCGGCGCGCGAGCGCGCGATCGAGCTCCTGGAGCAGGTCGGCATCCCCGACGTCCAGACGAAGATCGACCACTATCCGCACCAGTTCTCCGGCGGCATGCGCCAGCGCGTCGTCATCGCGATCGCCCTGGCCAACGACCCCGCGCTGCTGGTCGCCGACGAGCCGACCACGGCGCTCGACGTCACCATCCAGGCGCAGATCCTGCGCCTGCTGGCCAGGCTCCGCACCGAACTGGGCATCGCCATCGCGATCATCACCCACGACATGGGCGTGGTGGCCGAGCTCTGCACGGACGTCGTGGTCATGTACGGCGGCCGCACGGTCGAGAAGGGCACCGTCGAGCAGGTCTTCGAGCGTCCGCGCCATCCCTACACCGCGGCGTTGCTGGCGGCCATGCCCCGCCTCGACGACGACCGGATCGGCCAGCCGCTGCCCGCGATCCCAGGAGCGCCGCCGGACCCCGCCGCACCGCCTCCCGGCTGCCCGTTCGCCCCTCGTTGCCGTTTCACCGAGGAAGCCTGCGAGCAGGAGCCGCCGGCGTTGCTCCAGATCGGTGACGCCGGTCAGGCGGCGGCCTGCTTCGTCGCCCAGCGGGCCGTGGACATCTCGGTCCACGATCCCGGCCCCGCCACCCCCACTGTCACCGTACAGAACGAGCAGGCCGCTCCCCCCGCGGCCACGGCCGTGCTGGAGGTCCGGGATCTGAAGGTCGACGTCGGATCCCGGCGGCGCGGGCTGTTCCACCGCGAGCCACCCGTGTACGCGGTCGACTCGGTGAGCCTGACCGTGCACCAGGGCCGCACGCTCGGGCTCGTGGGCGAGAGCGGCTGCGGCAAGTCGACGCTGTCGCGCAGCATCGTCGGCATCAACCGGGTCGCGGACGGGTCGATCCTCATCGACGGCGCCGACGTGAGCGCGCTGGGCGAGGAGAATCTGGGCCGGGTCCGCTCCTCGGTGCAGTACCTCTTCCAGGATCCGTACGCGTCACTGAACCCGCGCCGCACCATCCGGCAGTCGCTGGACGAGGCGCTCGCGTTCAGAGGCATCGGCCGGCGGGGCCGCGAGGACGAGGCGCGATCCCTGATGACGCAGGTCGGGCTCCGCCCCGAGTACCTCGACCGCTACCCCCACGCGTTCTCCGGCGGCCAGCGGCAGCGGATCGGCATCGCCCGCGCGCTGGCCCGCCAACCACGGGCGCTCATCCTCGACGAGCCGGTCTCCGCGCTGGACATGTCGATCCAGGCGCAGATCATCAACCTGCTGGAGAAGCTGCAGAACGAACTCGGGCTCGGCTACCTGTTCATCGCCCACGACCTGTCGGTCGTCCGTCACCTCAGCGACACCGTCGCGGTGATGTACCTCGGCCGGATCGTGGAGCACGGCGACGCCGCCGACGTCTACGGCAACCCGCAGCACCCCTACACCGCGGCCCTGCTGTCGTCGTCGCCCGTCCCCTCGGTCTCGGCGCGCTCGCGCGAGCGCATCGTGCTGCCCGGTGATCTGCCCAGCCCCGCGAACCCGCCTTCCGGCTGCCGGTTCCGCACCAGGTGCCCGATCGGCCCGCTGGCGAACCCGGACCGGACGATCTGTACCGAGGTCGACCCCCAGCTCACCCTCACGGCCACCGGCCAGCGGGCCGCCTGCCACTTCGCCGGCGAGCTCGCCCCCCAATCCTGACCCCCCATCTATTGAAAGGAAGCCATATGTCCGGCACACCGAAGATCGCGCTCAACCCGATCCAATGGATGGCCAGCGCCGACGGATGGCTGGACCCGTCCCTCGCGCCCGAGCCGAAGCAGCGGCTGTCCCTGATCAAGCAGGCCGGATTCGACGTCGTCATGGCGGAGGTCCCGGCCGGCTGGACCGTGGAGCAGTACCAGGCGCTCCTGGAGGAGACCGGCCTGACGCTCGCGCCCGGTTACTTCGTCTGCCGCTCGGACGGCAGGGACGGCACCGAGGCCGACGTCGTGGCCGGCGCCGCCGAGACCGCGCGGCAGCATGCCCGGCTCGGCCTGACCGAGATCGGTCTGGGCATGGGCATGGGCAAGGACAAGCCGCGGGTGGCGCACCCCGCGCAGGCGTACGACGCCGACGACTCCCGCGTGGAGGCCGTGACGGCGCTGATCGGGCGGATCGCCGACGCCATGGTCGCCGAGGGCGTCCGGCCGTCGCTGCACCCGCACGTCGGCACCTGGATCGAGACCGAGGAGGAGGGCCGGGCGGTGCTCGACGCCATTCCGGCCTCCCGGCTCGGCTTCCTGCCCGACACGGGGCACCTGGCGTGGGCCGGCGCCGACGTCGGCCGGTTCGTGAAGGACTACGCCGACCGGATCCCGTTCGTGCACGTGAAGGACTGCCGCCTCAGCGTCGCCGCCGAAGGGCGCGAGAAGGACTGGGGTTACCAGCAGACCGTCCTCGCCGGGCTCTGGGTCGAACCCGGCCGGGGTGAGCTGGACCTGCCCGGCATCATCGGCAACCTGCCCAGCGACTTCGACGGGTGGCTGATGGTCGAGGTGGACCGCCCCGACATCGCCGACCCGTACGAGAGCGCGCAGGTGTCGGCCCGCTGGATGCACAGCACGTTCCCCTCGCGGGCCCAGGGCTGACGCCCGCCGCCGGCGCGGCGCCCTTCCGGCCGCGCCGGCCCTGCCAAGGACCCATGCCAAGAACTGCGATAGGAGCGATTGTGGAGCCAGGCTCCGCGGAGAAGGCCGCCGCCGATCTGCTGGCGGCGTACCGTACCGGCGACCCGATCCAGCCACTTACCACCACGTATCCAGAGCTGTCGGTGGCGGACGCGTACGCCATCCAGCGCCACCAGATCGACGCCCTGGTCGCGGACGGCGCGGTCGTCAAAGGTCACAAGGTCGGCCTGACCTCGGCGGCGATGCGCCGCCAGCTCGGCGTGGACCAGCCCGACTACGGACACCTGCTGGACTCCATGTTCCACCTGGACGGCGCCCCGATCGACACCGGCCGCTTCCTGCAGCCGCGCATCGAGCCGGAGATCGCCTTCGTGCTCAAGCGCCCCCTGTCCGGGCCCGGAGTGACCACGGCCGAGGCCGTCGCGGCGGTGGACTTCCTGCTGCCCGCTCTGGAGATCATCGACTCCCGGATCGCGGACTGGCGGATCACCCTGGCCGACACCATCGCCGACAACGCCTCCAGCGGCGGCGTGGTGCTCGGCACCCGTCCGATCCGGCTGGAGACCGTGGACCTGGCGCTGGCCGGCTGCCTGCTGCACCGCAACGGCGACCTGGTCCAGACGGGGGCGGGCGGCGCCGTGCTCGGTTCCCCGCTCAACGCGCTGGTCTGGCTGGCCAACACCCTCGGCGAGCAGGGCGTCGCCCTGGAGGCGGGACACGTCGTCCTGCCCGGCTCGGTCACCGTGGCCATCCCGGTCGCCGCTGGGGACATCGTCACCGCCACCTTCGCCGGGATCGGCACCGTGACCGCCCGTTTCCAGGAGGAGATCGCTTGACCAGGCTGAGCGCCGCCATCGTCGGCCCCGGGAACATCGGCACCGACCTGCTGGTCAAGCTGCTGCGCAGCGAAGCGATCGACGTGCACTCCATGGTCGGGGTGGACCCGGCCTCCGACGGCCTGGCCCGCGCCCGCTCTCTCGGCGTCGAGGCGTCGGCGGGCGGCGTGGACTGGCTCCTGGCCCAGGACCGGCTGCCGGACCTGGTCTTCGAGGCCACCTCGGCCAAGGCGCACCTGGCCAACGCCCCGCGCTACGCCGAGGCCGGGATCAAGGCCATCGACCTGACGCCCGCCGCCGCCGGGCCGTTCGTGTGCCCTCCGGTGAACCTGGCCGGCCTCGCGGACGTGCCCAACCTCAACATGATCACGTGTGGCGGGCAGGCCACGATCCCGATCGTGCACGCGGTCTCCAGCGTCGTGCCGGTGCCGTACGCCGAGATCGTCGCCTCGATCGCCTCGCGCTCGGCCGGGCCGGGCACCCGGGCCAACATCGACGAGTTCACCCAGACCACCGCCCGCGCCATCGAAAGGGTCGGCGGCGCGGAACGCGGTAAGGCGATCATCATCCTCAACCCGGTCGACCCGCCGATGATCATGCGGGACACCGTGTTCTGCGCGATCCCCGCCGACGCCGACACCGACGCCATCGCCGCCTCGATCCACGCGATGGTGGCCGACGTCGCCACGTACGTGCCCGGGTACGCCCTACGTGCCGACCCCCAGTTCGACGACCCGCGCGAGGTCTGGAACGGTCACGCCCGCGTGGCCGTGTTCCTGGAGGTCCGCGGCAACGGCGACTACCTGCCGCCGTGGGCCGGCAACCTCGACATCATGACCGCCGCGGCCGCCCGCGTGGGCGAGCAGCTCGCGCTCGGAAAGGTCTCCGCGTGACCGACAAGATCAGGCTCACCGACTCGACGCTGCGTGACGGCAGCCACGCCATGGCCCACCGCTTCACCGAGGAGCAGGTGCGTGGCGTCGTCCACGCCCTGGACCAGGCCGGGGTGGAGGTGATCGAGGTCACGCACGGTGACGGTCTCGGCGGCTCGTCCTTCAACTACGGGTTCTCTCTCGAGGACGACATCAAACTGGTCGCCGCCGCGGTGGACGAGGCGGTCTCCGCCGAGATCGCCGTCCTGCTGCTGCCCGGCCTCGGCACGGTGGAGGACCTCAAGCAGGCGCACGGCGCGGGCGCGTCGGTGGCCAGGATCGCCACCCACTGCACCGAGGCGGACGTCTCCCTCCAGCACTTCGCCGCCGCCCGCGAGCTGGGCATGGAGACCGTCGGCTTCCTCATGCTGTCGCACCGCATCGGCCCGGCCGAGCTGGCCGGGCAGGCGCGGATCATGGTGGACGGCGGCGCCCAGTGCGTCTACGTGGTGGACTCGGCCGGCGCCCTCGTGCTCGGCGAGGCGCAGGCGCGCGTCAGCGCGCTGGTCGCCGAGATCGGCCACGAGGCGCAGGTCGGCTTCCACGGCCACCAGAACCTGTCCCTCGGCGTGGCCAATTCGGTGCTGGCCGCCCAGAACGGCGCCCGCCAGATCGACGGCGCGCTGTGCGCGCTCGGCGCGGGGGCGGGCAACGCGCCCACCGAGGTGCTGGTCGCCACCTTCGAACGGCTCGGCGTCCCCACCGGCGTGGACGTCCAAGGCGCGCTCGCCGCCGCTGAGGACGTGGTCAAGCCGTTCCTGCCGCGCCTGCCGTTCGCCGACCGCTCCGCGATCACCCAGGGGTACGCCGGGGTGTACTCCAGCTTCCTGCTGCACGCCGAACGGGCCGCGCTGAGGTACGGCGTGCCCGCGCACGAGATCCTGCAGCGGGTCGGCGAGGCGGGGTACGTCGGCGGGCAGGAGGACATGATCATCGACGTGGCCCTCCAACTCGCCGCCGACCGGGACCGCGTCGCCTGAGCTCTTCTGAAGCGGAGCCGGGCCGGGACCGCGTCGCCTGACGCCTCCGAGGCCGAGGCGGTCCTCGGCCTCGGCCAGGTCATGTCCGGCGGTCGATGGCCAGGGAGATGCCCGCGGCGGTCGCGCGGAGTTCGGGCAGCAGCCGCCTGGTCACCAGGCGCGCAAGCGGTGCCGCGGCCGACACCGACGCGACGACCGTTCCGTCGGCGAGCGCGACGGGCACCGCCATGCTGCCGAACCCCAGCAGGATCTCCTCCGTCTCGACGGCGTAACCGCGTTCCCGGATCACCTCGAGCTGCCGCCGCAGATCTTCGACGGACCCGACCGTCCGTGGCGTCAGGGACGGCCAGCCGGTCAGCGCGAGGCGGCGGAGCCGCTCCTCCCTGTCGGGGCACGTGGCGAGCAGGACCTTCCCCGTCGCCGTGCACGACGCGGGCAGCCGCCCGCCCACCAGGGAGTGCGTGTGGACGTTCGCCTCCCCCGCGACCTTCTCCACGTACAGCACATGGCCGCCGTCGAGGACCGCCAGGTGAATGGTCGCCCGGGTGGCGGCGAACAGATCGGTGAGCAGGGGCCGGGCCACGCGGCGCAGCACCGCCGCCACCGGCACCCGCTGCCCCAGCTCGAACACCCGCATGCCGAGCTGGTAGATGTCCCCCTTGCGCTCGAGCAGCCCCCATTGCACCAGCTCCTGCGCGAGCCGGTACGCCGATGCCTTCGGCACCCCTGAGCGCCGGCTGAGCTCGCTGAGCCGGAGCTCGAAGGCCCCCGACTCGAAGGCGCCCAGCAGGAGCTGGGCCTTGCCGAGCACCGAGTTGGGATAGTCCGCGTCATCGCCGGAGCCGGACGCCTCAGCGAACATCTGTGACGACATCGGGACTCCTTCACGCCGGTCCGGTCACCGGTCCCCTCCGGTAGTGATCGCCGATGCGCCCGGCAAGACTCCGGATGGGAAAGCCAACCCTACCTCCGGCCGACATAAGAGGACGTTTTGGACATTACGCCGCCCCTTCGATTCGGGTACGCCGACTCGCCGTTCGGCCAGCTGCACTACGCCGAGCAGGGCGCGGGCCGCCCTCTGCTGCTTCTGCATCAGACCCCCAGATCCTGGGACGAGTTCCGGGAGCTGATCCCCCTTTTGGCGCCGCACCGGCGCGTCATCGCCATGGACATGGTCGGTTTCGGGGCCAGCGCGAAGGCCCCGCCGCCCCACACGATCGAGCTCTTCGCGGCCGGCGCGCTGGCGCTGCTGGACGCCCTGGGCATCGAGTGCGCCGACGTCCTGGGCCACCACACCGGCGGCGTGGTGGCCGTCGAGCTGGCGGCGTCCGCGCCGGAGCGGGTCGGGCTGCTCGTCCTGTCGTCGACTCCGTGGACCGACTCCCGATTCCGCCGGTCCCACGCGGACGGTCCCGGGGTGGACGAGGCCGTGCACTCCCCCGGCGGCGACCACCTGCTCACGCTGTGGCGGCTGCGGCAGCCGTACTATCCCGACCCGGCCACGGGCCTGCTCGACCGGTTCGTCCACGACGCCCTGGCGCCCGGAGTCGATCCCGCCGAGGGGCATCGGGCGTGCGCGCGGTACTACATGGAGGACAAGATCGGCTCGGTCAAGACGTCCGTGCTGCTGCTGGGCGCCGCGGCGGACCCGTTCGCGCTGCCGGCCATGGCCCCGCTCCGGGAGAACCTCACCGGAGCGCTGAGCGTGACGTCGGCCGTGGTCGAGGGGGGCATGATCCCGCTCATGGAGCACAAGGCCGCTGAGGTGGCCGGGATCGTGACGACGTTCCTGACAGGCACACCGGTCGAGGACGCCTCGTAGCCAACGTTCCCCACGGGCAGGCCGCTCGTGGCCGCCGTCCCCGACCGGCAGGCCGCGTCGTAGACGCCGTCCCCGATGGGCCGGCCGGTCGAGGGCGCCTCGTCGCCGGCGTCAGCTCCTGCCGCCGTCGGCGACCATGATCGACTTCGTGATGCGTCTGCTCACCATGCTCAACAGCCCCACGTACTTGTTGACGTCGGCACGGAAGGTCGGCGCCGTCACCGACAGCGCCGCGACCACCGTGCCGGTGGCGCCGGTGAGCGGGATGGCGACGCTGAGATAGCCGACGCGGGTCTGCTCCCGCTCGATGGCGTACCCGACCTTGCGCGCCTGCTGGATCTCTTGGGCCAGCAGCTTGGGCGCGGTGATCGTACGGGGCGTCACGCGCGCCAGCGAGGTGGCCACGACGTCGCCGAAGAGCGCCCCCGGGCCGAAGGCGATCAGGGCCTTGCCGGTCGCCGTGCAGTGCAGCGGCATGCGTCCGGCGATGCGCGACGGTCTGGACACCTGACCGTGGCCGGACACCTTCTCCAGGTAGATCACTTCCAGCCCGTCCAGCACCGCCAGATGGATGGTCTCGCCCGTCGCCTGGTAGAGGTCCTCCATGAAGGGCCGCGCCGCGTCGCGCAGGATCCGCTGGCGCGGCACGCGCTGCCCGATCTCGAACAGGCGCATGCCCAGCCAGTACTCGGATCCGCGCCGCTCCAGCAGGCCCCATTGCAGCAGCTCCTGGGCCAGCCGGTGGACCGACGCCTTGGCGACGCCGGTGCGGCGGACGATCTCGGACAGCCCGAGGCTCTCGTCATCCGGCCCGAACGCCTCGAGGATCAGCCGTACCTTGCCCAGCACGCTGTTCGCCGAGCCGTCGGGCTCGGCCGGGTAGGCGATCGCCACCGGCTGGGGTTCACCATCGGCATCGGGGGCGGGGAGGCTGGACGACGACGGGTAGATAAGGGACATTGGGTGATAATCAGGCCAATGTCCGGTTTCGTTCAACGGGCCCGTTCCGCTGAGCGAGACGGCCCCGCGTGATTCTTTTCCGTACGGACGGCGGCCATGGCACCGCATGACACGCCATCCATGGACCGCGCTAAGCCTCCGCGCCGAACTCGACCACCGCACGGCCGCGCAACCTGCCGTCGCGCAGCAGTTCGAGGGCCTTCGCGATCTCGGACAGGTCGAACCGCTCGACCTCCACGCTGAGCTCCCCCGCGGCCAGGTGCTCGATCAGCGCCGGGGCCACCTCGCGAGCCCGCCGCTCGTGCCGGACCATGTTGACCGGGAGCAGCGCCACGTCGTCGAGCAGCCAGGACGGCAGATCGACCGTGACGGACGCCCCCAGCACGTAGCCGATCACGACGGCCCGGCCGCCGGGACGGACCCACCGCGAGCGCTCGACCAGTCCGCTCCCACCGAGCGTGTCGACCAGCAGGGACGCCGAGCGTGCCGCCGCCAGCTCCGCGACCGCCTCGGCGTCGTCGGTGACCACGCCGCGGATCCCCTCGGGCACCTGTCCGAGCTGGTCGGCCCGGCCGACCACCCCGGTCACCGTGGCTCCGGCCAGGCGGGCCTGCTGGGCCACCATGGCGCCGACCGCGCCGGCCGCGCCGGTCACGATGACCTCCTCGCCCGGCTCCAGGCGGGCGACGTCGTTCAGGGCGACGTACGCCGTGGTGGTCGGCACGAAGAACGACGCCGCGACCTCGGGAGGAAGCGGCGACGCCAGCGGGGTGACGGCCTTGGGAGAGACGCTGAGGCGTTCGCGCCAGCAGCCGTCGCGCAGCAGGCCGAGCGCGCCGCCGCGAAGGAGCACCTGCGTGCCCGGAGCCAGGGTGTCGGAGTCCAGGACCACGCCGGCGGCCTCGACACCGCCCACGTACGGAAGCGGGGGCTTCATGCCGAAAGATCCGCCGGCGACGGTCAGGTCCAGATGCCCCAGCGCCGCCGCCCGTACCTCTACCAGTACCTCTCCGGGCTTGCGTACGGGCTCGGGCAGCTCCTCCACGATCGGCGCGGCGCCCCACTCGTGGAAGCGGGCCGCGCGCATCAGCCGCGTCCCTTGCCGGAGAAGCTCGCCGCCGAGCTCTTGGCCAGGAAGGCCAGGCTGAGCGGGTTGTAGCGGGCGGCCTGCTCGTGCTGCGGCCAGTGGCCGCACTCCTCGAACAGCTCCAGCTCCGAGCCCGCGATGGCCTCGTGCATGGCGGTGGCCTCCGGCACGTCGCCGAAGGGGTTCTTGCGGCCCCAGACGATCAGCGTGGGCTGGGTGATCTTCGCCAGATCGTCGCGGCGAAGGATGTTGCGCAGGCGGGTGTCCATGTCCTGCAGGCATAGCAGATTGTCGAGGTTGGCCACGAACTCGGGCTCGTGGTAGATGGCGTGGCGCACCTCCACCAGCTCTTCGGTGGCGTCGGCAGGGTCGGCCATCAGCAGCCGCAGCCGCTTGCGGGTCAGCTCCACGTCATCGCTGACCACGGCCTCGCGGGTGCTCGTCCGGATCCGCTTCATGACCTCGGGGTTGGCCACGGTCCCGCCCGCGCAGAGCAGCTGCAGGCTGGCCACGCGGTCGGGGTGGTCGATCGCGGTACGCCCGCCGACCCAGCCGCCCAGCGACTCCCCCACGATGTGGGCGCGCTCGATGCCCACCGCGTCGAAGTAGGCCAGCAGGTGGTCGACATAGCGCGGGATCTCATAGGCGTAGTCGGGCTTGCCGGTGTAGCCGTGGCCCAGCATGTCGATGGCGTGGCACTCGTAGTCCGCCGCGTGCGCGGGCAGGTTGCGGGTGAACGCCTCGAGGTGGCCGCTGGTCCCGTGCAGGAACACCACGGGCTCGCCCGACCCGGCCCGGAGGCTGCGGGTGCGCACTCCTGCGGCGTCCACGTACGAGACGCTCAGGCTCAGGGGGCTCAGTTCGGTCCAGATACTCATCGTCACCTTCAGCGGTCGAGAGCGGGCTTGTCTTGGTTGATGCGGTGCACCTGGGTGTTGCTGCGGGCCGCGAGCAGGCGGCCCACGATCGCGGCCAGCGCGACGACCGGCACGGCGACCAGTAGCTTCTTCGATCTGGACATGCTCATCTCCATGGGTCCTTGAGGGAGTTCAGGAACCCGGTGACCACCGCGTGGTAGGCGCCCGGTCGTTCCTCCTGCAGGTGGTGCGAGGCGTGGTCCATGACGTGCAGGTTCCCGCGTGGCACCATGCGGGCGAGCATGAGCGGATAGTCGGGCGTGAGGAAGGCGTCCTGCATGCCCCAGATGAACAGCGCGGGCGCCTGGACCTGGCCCAGTTCGGCGGTGAGGTCCTGCCATTCGCCGCGAGGCGAGTCCGACATGGCGGCCAGCTCCCGCTCGCCGGGGTCCAGGCTCTGCTCGTAGCGCAGGTCCAGGGTGGTCTCGGGCAATTTGTCGCCGTCGTACCACTCCAGCCGGGTGATGAGGTCGCGCATCTTCTGCCGCGTCGGCCCCTCGCCGCCGTAGTAGGCGTCCCGGGCGGCGCGGCCGCGGCGGCCGTTCTCCGGCAGGGGCGCGAGCGGGCCGTAGAACACCGGCATGCTGCCGGTGATGACCAGGGAACGCACCCTTTCGGGGTAGCGGGCGGCCAGGCACAGCGCGATGGTGCCGCCCCAGGAGTTGCAGACGAAGTCGGCCTGCTCCACGCCCAGCGAGTCCATGAGCGCGACGGTCTTGGCCGCGTGGAAGTCCCACATCGGGCCGGTGATGAGACACTTCTCCGACTTGCCGTACTGCAGGATGTCGACGATCAGGCACCGGCGATCGGCGGCGAACAGCGGCGCCACCGGGCCGAAGTCGCTCCACCCGGTGCAGCCGGGGCCGCCGCCGTGCAGGAAGATCGTGTCCGCCCCCGAGCCCAGGTCGAGGTAGTGGTATTTGACGCCGTCGGCGTCGGCGTACGAACCGGCGGGGGGTTCCATTTCGCCTCCTTTAGTCATTGATCTCGTCGATCTCGGCCCGGGTCCGCGTGGTGGTGTCGACGGCCACCCGTAGGAGCAGCTCGCACAGGCGGCGCATGGCTCTGACGTCGACGGTGTTCATCCCACGGGCGAAGTCGACGTCGAAGTCGGCGGAGACGACCTTCGGCATGCCCACCCGGGCGGTCGGGATCCCCCGGGCCCGCAGGATGTTGGCGTCGGTCGCGCCGCTGTTGCCGTCGATGGGCTCGTGCGGGCGCCCGGCCACGCTCTCCCAGGCGCGAACGGCGCTGCGGACGACCCAGTCCTCCGGTGGCGTGCGCGTGCCCGGGATGGCCAGCACCATCTCGACCGTCAGCTCGACGCCCAGCTCGGCCGACAGCCCGCGGACGTACTCCGCCAGCTCCCGCTTGGCCGCCAGCGGCGTCGTGCCGGGCGCGATCCGCAGGTCGAGGCGGATGCGGCAGGCCGCGGGTGTGACGGCCGGCATGCGCTCCCAGCCGCCGGCGATCGAGCCGATGATCCCCTGAGGCGCGGCCGTCGCGGTGCGGTGCCGCTCGGGATAGGCCGCCAGCCACCCTTCCAGCCGCGTCACCACCTTGGCGGCGGTCACGATCGGGTTCTGGTAGGGCAGGCGGTGCCGGCTGCCGGCGTAGGTGTGGATCCCCGGTACGACGATCTCGAACCAGCACAGACCGACCTCTTCGTGCGCGACGAAGTCCCCCGGTTTGGCGATCACGGCATAGTCGGGCTGCCAGCCGCGTTCGAGCAGGAAGGAGCATCCGGCGCCCTGCCCGGTGTTCAGGCGGCCGGTGCCGTCGATGGCGTTGGTCGGCATGCCGCCCGCCCCGAAGGCGACCAGCAGGTCTCCGGAGAGCCGCGCGCCCACCGAGGCCAGGGCCTCGCCCACCATGAGGACGCAGGCCGCGTGGCCCTTGGGGTTGCTCGCGCCGAGGCCGCTGACATAGGGGCCGTCGCACTGTGCCTCGGCCCGCATGTCGGGGCGCAGCCCGGGGCCGATCCACGGCACGTCCTCGTCGGGGTCGCCGGTGGTCAGGGTGTCGATCGGGGCGTACAGCATGAGGTCGGCGCCCGTACCGTCGCCCTTCAGCCGGCCGACCGCGTTGGCCTGGCCCTCGTCGATGCGCTGCAGGTGCGACTCCAGGCCCGCGGCGGCGAGCCGTTCGGCCAGCCGCCGGGCCAGCGGCTCCTCCCCGCCGGTGGGGCTGGCGATGGAGGTGACCTCCACCGCGGCCTTGCGCAGTCTGGCCTCGGTGATCGTGGCGAGGGCCTGGGCCACCATCCGCTCGCGCTCGTCCTTGTTCATATCGATCCGGCGGGCTCGATGATGGCCACCCCCATGCCGGTCAGCCATTCCGGCATCGGCGCGTAGGCCAGCGTCCGGCCGGGTGCGAAGCCCAGCGCCGCCGCCATGGTCAGCCAGGTACGCAGCTCCTGGCCGCCGTTGCCGGCCACCGCCTCGATCTCCGCCGTGGACAGGTCCGCGTAGCGCGCCAGCTCGCCCTTCTCCAGCGCGGCGAGGAACTCCTCGTCGAACTCGGGGAAGATCGTGGGCCGGGCGGCGGTGATGATCTGCCGCCTGCGCGCGTCGTACCGCTGCCAGTCGCCCCGGCCCTCGCGCCAGGCCTCGACCAGGAACTCCTCGTCCGCTCCTTCGGGGTCCTGCCAGCGGCTCGGCCACGGGAGCCGGTGCGACAGGCCGCCCGAGGCGATGACGGCGACCCGCAGCTCGTCCGGCAGCGCCGCCACCGCGGCGGCGATGTTGCGCCCCAGCTCGACGCAGCGCCGCATGAGCGGCAGCGGCGTGGCGAACACGTTCACCACCAGCGGGATCACCGGCACGTCGAGGTCACGCAGGAGGTACTGGATCGCGTGGCTCTGGCCGTGGTCGATCTGCAGCTTCGCCGAGATCGCCACCTCGGTGCCCGCCGCCACCAGGGATTCGGCGACGGCCTGGGCGACGGCGGGGCTGGTGCGCTGGGGTCCCGAAGGCGTCCCCGACTCTCCGGAGGAGACGACCTGGTCCACCCCGAGGGTGAAGGCGGGGATCAGGTCCAGCCAGAAGCCCCGGAAGTGGTTCGAGCCGATGATGATCGCCACGTCGGGACGGGCCGCGGCGAGGGCGTCGCGGGCCGCGCCGAGCGCGTCGCGGAAGCGTTCGGCGTCGTCTTTGTGCTCGACCTGGTCCCAGTGCGTGTTCATGAGCGTCGAGTGGGACGCGCCCACGCCCAGGACGATCCTGGCCATCAGCCGGCCTGCTTCGGAGTCCGGGGGTCGTCGACGGCGAGCCCGGAGGCGCGCAGCCGTTCGATGCGCTCCTCTGTGACGTCCTCGGCGAGCTTGCGCCACTGCAGGAGCGAGTCGTCGGGACGATAGAGCCGTTCCGGCGGCGCGTCGGTCACCTCGACCATCCATTTGTCCTGGCCGGAGAACTGGCCGTGGAAGAGCCAGCGGACGGCGCCGAGATACTTGGCGTAGAAGGGCAGCGTCTTGACGCCCTTCTCGAAGTTGGCCATCGCGCCGACGTAGAGATGGTTGTCGGCGTCGACGGGCACGTAGAACTCGTAGTGGATGAAGGTCGGGTAGACGATGCGCAGCACGCCCGGCATGCTGACCGAGGCGAACCCGGGGAAGTCCTCGGCGGCGATGGCCGGGTTCACCTTGCGGTGGCTGCCCGTGTTGCCGATGTTGGCGATCTGCTTCGGCGGCTTGAGCTTGAACCACGCCTGGTTGTTCCACCGGCCGAGGCCCGGGAAGTCGGCGTCCCAGTGCTGGGCCTCCTGCACCCGGTAGATCCAGCGGCCGCGGCGTTCGATCCGCGTCTCGTTCCACACCGGCATGGCCTTGAACAGCCGCCACAGCGCGGTGCGGTGCAGGTATTTCGCGTGCCCCTCGTCATAGCCGTTCTCGCAGGCGAAGCGCCAGTTCCCCTCGCGCGCCTGGATGCGCGCGCCGATCACGGCGGGGTTGTCGCGCAGCTCCTCGGGCAGCTGGTCGTCGATGGGCGGCGCGTCCTCGCCGTCCCCCACAAAAATCCACACCATGCCGAGGCGTTCCTCGACCTCGTAGGTGGGCTGGGTCACCTTCCCGCAGATCGGCGACTGCGGACCGTCGGTGATCGCCGCCTTCAGATCGCCGGTCTCCAGGTCGAAGGTCCAGCCGTGGTACGCGCACGAGATCGTGCCGGGGAACTGCTGGTTGCCGTAGCTCAGCGGCACGCCCCGGTGCGGGCACCGGTCCTTGAGCGCGTACGCCTTGCCGCCGTCACGGATGACGACGATGCGCTCGCCGAGCAGGGTGATCGCCTTGGGCTTTCCCGTGATGTGCGAGGAGAACGCCACCGGATACCAGTAGCCGCGAAACCCGCTGTCGGCACCCTGGTAATGGGGCCAGCTCGACCAGTCCTGGCGGCCGGGCAGCTTGCCCCGTCGTGACGGCCGGCGTCTGGCGACACCCCCGCTCGCAGCCGGCGCACCCGCCTCTGCACTCATTCTCGCCTCCGCTTCCCATGGCTTGTCGGGTGGCCGGTTGGGGCGCCTCGATGCGCCGCTCGACCACGACACGCAGTTCACCACCGGCGCGGCCGGGCGGCCCAGCGGATCATCCCGCCCAGCGGACCGTGTCCCGCTGAGCGAGCCGCGTTCCGGTCAGCGGTCCGCGACCTGCGGGTTCCCGTCGCCGGGGTGTGTAGCTTCCGTGGCTTGACAGGCGACTACCGGGAGGACCCAGGTGGAATCAGCATGATCCAGACCGACATCGTGATCATCGGAGCGGGACCGACCGGGCTCTACGGGGCCTACTGCGCGGGCTTCCGCGGCTTGCGGTCCGTGGTCGTGGACGCGTTGCCTCAGGTCGGCGGGCAGATTTCGGCGTTGTACCCGGAGAAGGAAGTACGGGACGTGGCCGGCATCCCCGGCATACTCGGGCGCTCGCTGGTGGACGCGCTGACGGCCCAGGCGGCGGCCTACGATCCGGTCTACCTGCTGGGCAGGCAGGCCGTCGAACTGCGCCGCGACGAGAGCGAACGGCCCGTGGTGGTGCTGTCCGACGGCACTGCCGTCCAGGCGCAGGCCGTCATCCTCACCTCGGGCATCGGGACGTTCACCCCGCGCCCGCTGCCGGCCGGCGAGGAGTGGCTCGGCCGGGGGCTCACGTACTTCGTGCCCGACCCGTCGGAACACGCCGGCCGCGATGTCGTCGTCGTGGGCGGCGGGGACAGCGCGGTCGACTGGTCGCTCGCCCTGGCGCCCCTGGCCAGGTCGGTCACCCTGGTGCATCGCCGGGCCGCGTTCCGCGCGCACGCCGCAGGCGTCGAGGCCGCCCGGGTCGCGGGGGTGCGCATCGTGGTCGACAGCCAGGTGGTCTCCCTGTCGGGCGGCGAGCGGGTCGAGAAGGCGCACCTGCGTACGCGGGGCGAGGGGGACCGGGCCCTGCCCGCGGACTCCGTCATCGCGGCCCTCGGCTTCATCAGCGACCTCGGCCCGCTCGCGGACTGGGACCTCGAGCTGCGCGGCAGGTCCGTCCTGGTGGACCAGCGCATGCGGACCAACCTGCCCCGCGTGTACGCGGCCGGCGACCTCACCGAGCACGAGGGCAAGGTCCGCCTGATGTCGGTGGGCTTCGGCGAGGTGGCCACCGCGGTGAACAACGCCGCCGTCGAACTCGACCCCGAACTGGGCCTCTTCCCCGGCCACTCCACGGACGCCGCCTGACCCCGTACCCCACCCAGAAGACAGGAGAGATCCATGAGCTATGTCATCGGCCCCGCCTGCATCGACGTCAACGATCGCGCGTGCGTGGACGTGTGCCCCGTCGACTGCATCTACGTCGGCGACCGCAAGAGCTACATCAACGCCGCCGAGTGCATCGACTGCGGGGCCTGCGAGCCGGAGTGCCCGGTTGAGGCGATCTTCGTCGACCGGACGGCGCGCGGCGACGAGACCCGGACGCTCTTCCTCCAGGACGCCAAGGACTTCTTCACCGAGGTACTGGCCGGCCGCGACGAGCCGCTCGGCAACCCGGGAGGCGCCCGCAAGGTCGGCGACCTCAACACCGACACCGCGCTGGTGACCGGCTACGACGGCTGAGCACCGCGGATGTCCGGGGTGAGCACTTCGGACATCCGCGGTCGGTGAACCTCTTTTGGCGGACTTGTCCGGGTTTTGGCGCGCTTGTCCGGGCGGTCGGTGAACCGGGACGCGCGCCTGTCCGAGATCCGGACAGGCGCGACCATCGGCATCCGGCGTCAGCCCGGATGCTCCGCGCTCGTCAGCGTCCGGTGAACCGGGGCGGGCGCTTGTCCAGGAACGCCTGGAGTCCTTCGGCGGCGTCGTCGGTGTGGATCAGCTCCATGACCGCCTCGCGCTCCACTTCGAGCGCCTCTTCGATCGGCAGGCCGTACCCGGCGTCCACGACGTGCTTGAGCAGGCCGATCGTCCCGGTCGGCTTGGCCGCCAGGCTCTCGGCGTGCTCGGCCACCACCCGGTCGAAGTCCTGGTCGTCGGCCACCACGTCGACCAGCCCCAGGTCGAGCGCTTCACCGGCCGACAGGCGCGTACCGTCGATCATCAGCCGTCTGGCCCGATGCGGGCCGAGCAGACGCGGCAGCCGCTGGCTGCCACCCGCACCCGGGAACAGCCCCAGGTTCATCTCGGGGAAGCCGAAGGTCGCCGAGGCCGCCAGGATGCGCAGGTCACAGGCAAGAGACAGCT
The DNA here is from genome assembly GCF_040648335.1 of Nonomuraea sp. NPDC049158. Classification (NCBI taxonomy): domain Bacteria; kingdom Bacillati; phylum Actinomycetota; class Actinomycetes; order Streptosporangiales; family Streptosporangiaceae; genus Nonomuraea; species Nonomuraea sp. NPDC049158. Next base: position 55,366 of record NZ_JBEZDM010000043.1, on the reverse strand, counting down.
CGGCGCCACCGCCCAGGGCATGACCGTTCATCGCCGCGATCACCGGCTTGGGCGCCAGCTCGAGCAGGCGCTGCACCTCGATCCAGCGGCGCATCTTCACATGGTTGGCCGTCGAGAGGTCCCGCATCACGGCGATGTCCGCCCCCGCCACGAAGAAGCGGCCGGTGCCACGGATGACCAGGCAGCGGACCGTGACGTCCTTGGCCAGTTCCGGGACGATCTCCAAGAACTCCTCGATCATCGCGGGGTCGACGGCGTTGGCGGGCGGCCGGTCGATGACGATCGTGGCCGTCCCCCCGTCGCGCCGTACGTCCAGGACCGGCCGGTTCGCCTGGTTCATCGAGACTCCTGAGTGTCGAGACCCCGGGCTTCAGCCACGGAGAGGAGGTCATGGTCAAGGGGGGCGGGTGTCATTCCAGGACGCCGCAGTCGCGTAGCCGGGGTCATTCCAGGACGCCGGCGTCGCGTAGCTGGGCGAGCTCTTCCTCGTCCATGCCGAGCAGCTCCTTCAGCACCACGTCGGTGTGCTCGCCCAGCAGCGGCGCCGGTGCCGTGAGCGCTCCGGGGGTGTCGGACATGCGGACCACGATGCCCTCGTGCCGAACCGGACCCGCGATCGGGTGCTCCAGCACGGGGTAGAAGCCGCGCGCGGCCAGGTGCTCGTCGGCCTCCACCAGGTCCCGCCCGGTGGCGACGACGGCGGCGGCGATGCCCAGCCCTTGCAGCGTGGCCGCCAGCGATTGGCCGTCGTGTCGCGAGCACCAGGCCGCCAGAGCGTCGTCGATCTCGTCCTCGCGCCCGCGCCGCTCCGCCAGCCCGGCAGACGCCAGCGTGGCCAGCTCCGGCACTCCGGCGTGCTCAGCGAGACGCCGCCATTCCTCGTCTCCGCGTACGGCCAGCGCGATCCAGCGATCGTCGCCGCTGGTCGGATAGACACCGTGCGGCACCATCCGCGGATGCCGGTTGGGCCGCACCACGGCACGCGGATCCCCGGACTCGGCCCGCGGGTCCTTGAGCCCGCCTTCGACACGCAAGCCGCCGGGCTCGCCTTCGACACGCGAATCACCGAGCTCGGCTTCGAGGACGGCCGGTCCCATCGACGCGGCCATCGCCTCCAGCTGGGAGAGATCCACATGGCCCGCGCGACCGGCCGCGATCATGTCGAGCACGGCCAGAACGGCCGAGTTGGCGGCCACCATGTCCCCCAGCCCGAAGGTCAGCCCTTGCGGAGCTTCTCCGGGATCGGCGGTCTCGCTGGTGAGCCCGGACATGGCGGCGAGCGTGTCGGCGAAGGTCACCGCGTCCCGCCAGGGCCCGCTCTGCCCGACCCCGGCCATGGACACCAGGATGACGCCGGGATTCAGCTCCGCCATCTGCTCGTAGGACAGCCCCCACCTGGCGAGCACGCCGGGGCTGAAGTTCTCGATGACCACGTCGCACTCGGCGACGAGCCGCCGCAGCACCTCGCGGCCCGGCTCGGTACGCAGGTTGAGCGCGACGCCGCGCTTGCCCCGGTTGAAGTTGATGAAGTAGCCGCTGTCGTCGAAGCCCGCGCCGGGGCGCAGCCTCATCGACGGGGCGAAGCGCGTGGGGTCCTGCCGGTGCCGAGATTCGATCTTGATGATGTCCGCGCCGTGCTCCGCCAGGGTCTTGGTCGCGTACGGACCGGCGAGCACCCAGGTCAGATCCAGGACACGAACTCCCGCCAGCGGACGTCCGGTGCCCGTCGCCGCTCGGTGGCCTCGAGGCTGCGCGGTCTGCCAGGGGGCCTCGATGGGGGCGGGAAGCGGCTCGGTGAGGCGTACCGGGCGCGGGGGCTCCGGGGCGGGGAAGGGGAAGCCCACGTCCGTGACACCGTCCGGCGGTAGTCCCTCGCCCAGGATGCGGGTGAAGAAGCCGCGCGCGGCGAGCTGGGGGTTGGCCGACAGACGCGCGGCCGTGGCGACCTCCGCCCACGGCAGCGCCCGGGCGCGTCCTTCCTCGGCCATCGACACGGCGGAACGTTTCGCCACGAACCTGGCCACGATCTCGTCCACGTGCTCACGACCCCGCCAGCGGAAGACGGGATCGGACCACTTCTCCTCCGTCAGGTCCGCCGCCTCGCCCGACTCCGCCATCCAGGCGAGCAGATCCGTCCACATGCGGTCACTGCCGGAGTATCCGCCCGCGACATGACCGTCCGCGGTGCGGAAGACGCGGTGCGCCACGTGCTCGTACACCCCGCCGTTGCGGGAGGGGTAGCGGCCGGCGTGGATCCAGGAGATGGCGGCCGTCTCCAGCGTGGCGGCCACCGCCTCCTGCACGGAGACGTCGATGAGCTGCCCCCGCCCGGTACGGTCACGGGCGATCACGCCGAGCAGCGCCGCGATGGCGGCGTGCGCTCCCGCGAGCTGGGTGGCCTGCTCGCGGGGCGGCGGCTTGGGCTGCCCGCCGGGCTGCCCGCCCAGCCAGGCCATGCCGCCGGCGGCCGCGGCCACGAGGTCGTCGGCTCGCCAGGCGCTGCGGGGGCCGCTCGTACCGAACGGCGTGACCACGACGTGGACGGCCTGCGGCCAGCGCGACGACACGGCGCCGGATCCCGCGCGCACGCCCGCGAGCTCTTCGAGCGGGCCGCTCTCGATCACCACGTCCGCCTGCTCCACGAGCTCGTCGAGCGCTTCGGCGCTCTCGGGTACGCCCACGACCCGCTTGCCCGCGTGCCAGTGCAGGGTCTCCGCGCGCGACAGCAGCGGCGCGGCCGGGCGTTCGACGCGTACGACATCGGCTCCGAGCCCCACCAGCAGCCGCGCCCCGTGGAAGGCCAGCTCGTCGGTGAGGTCCAGAATCCGCAACCTGTCCGGCATAGCCGCTCCTTCTGGTGGCACGTATTGACGGCTCGAACGTAGAGGGCGGGATCGCCGCGACGCGACCATCCCGGTCTGTCCAGCGGTCCGCGCGGCCAGGCCGATCACCTCTCCGGTGTTCTGTGGGGTCAGGAGATCCCCGCGCCGGCGTCCCATGCGTCCGGCGGCACTCCTTGGCCACGCAGCTCACCCTTGACCACCTTCGTGGCGGCGTTGCGCGGCAGGTCGTCCAGTACGCGCACATAGCGCGGGACGGCGTGGCGCGGAAGCCGGTCGAGGCACCAGGCGTACACCTCCGGCGCGCGGACGACGGCTCCGGGCACTGCGCTCACCGCCACCAGCACCTCCTCCTCGGTCAGCTCGGAGGGCACCCCCACCGCGGCCACGTCGAGGACACCCGGCATCGCGGCCACCACCTGCTCCACGTCCCAGGTCGCGATGTTCTCGCCGCGCCGCCTGATGACGTCGGCGCGGCGACCGGCGAAATGGAGGAAGCCGTCGTCATCGAGCCGGCCCCGGTCGCCGGTCGTGAACCAGCCATCGCGCAGGACCTTCCCGGTGGCGGCGTCGTCGCCGGCGTACCCGCTGAAGATGATCGACCCCGCCCTGGGCCGCGCGGTGATCTGCCCGACCTGTCCCGCCGGAACCGGTCGGCCGTCCTCATCCCTGATCACCACCTCGTACTCCGGGACGGGCCGGCCGGCCGAGCCCGGCCGCCGGACGTCAGCCGTGCTCGCCGCAACGTCGGCGAGCTCGGTGCACGCGTACGCCTCCAGCAGCAACACGCCGAACCGATCCTGGAAACGCCTTGTCAAAGCTTCCGGCGCCGGTCCCCCATAAGCGCGGCGCACTTGGTGCAGACGGTCGGACTCGGTAGCCGGAGCCCGTTCGAGGATGGCCGCCACAGCGCCCATGAAGTTGAACGCCGTGACCCCCTCCCGCCGGCAGATCTCCCAGAACCGGGAGGCGGAGAAGCGCGAGTGGGCCACCAGCGTGGCGCCGGAGATCAACGCGGGCAGCAACCCCGCGTGTCTGACGTTGATGTGGTTCCAGGGGAACACGTTGAACAGCACGTCCCCCGCCTCGTACCCCATGGCCCGGGCCACCCGCCGGGCCTGCCGGACGCCGGCGAAGTGCGGCAGCAGCGCTCCCTTGGCCCGGCCGGTGGTGCCCGAAGTAGCCATGACCACGGCCGGATCAGCCGGTCCCGGACGCCACTCCGGCAGGCGGCGCGGCGCGGCGAGCAGGTCGTCCATGTCCACCGACCCCGCCAGCTCGGCCTGAGTCCACTCGGTCACGAGCACCACGCGCTCCATCTCCGCGGCCAGGGCGACGAGATCGGGATTGTCACGTACGGCGTCCGTCCCGGCGATGAGCACGCGCGCCCCGGTGGCCCCGGTGAGGTGCCGAGCCCCGGGAAGCCGGGCGTCCAGAGCCAGCGGCACCTCGACGGCACCGAGTCTTGCCAGAGCGAACATCACCTCGACCAACCGCGGACCAGGACGCAGGCACGTGACGACCCGATCACCAGGGGAAACCAGACCCGCGAGCCCGCGCGCGACGGCGGTAGCACGCGCCCGGCACTCCTCGACGCGGAGCGACGTACCATCCTCGAACCGTACGAGCTCCGCCTCCGGCACAACAGCCGCGCGGCGCTCCAGCACGTCGAGCATCGTCTCGGGCGAGGCCGTGACATCGTCCGCGTTTTCCATGGTCTCCCTCACGATCGGCACAATGTGAGGATGTCCCATGCCTCATCCCGGGGACGACAGCGGGTCGAGATTTCCCGGATGGGCCTCGACGAACGCGCGGAATTTCACGGGTGTGCCTCGACGAACGCGCGGATCAGGCCGAGCGCCGACAGGTCGTAGACCTCCTCCACCGCATTGGCCGCCAGGTGGCAGATGCGGAAGCGGGCCGGCGGCGTGATGCCGAGCCGGGTGTTCTGCAGGTAGGTGTAGTTGATCAGGACGCGGTAGCGCAGGAAGTCCGGATCGGCGAAGACGCGGTCGTGGTAGGTCCGGCTGGAGAACATCAGCCGGTGGAAGTCACTGAGCCTCGGAATGGCGAGTGCCTCCTGGTGGGAGCCGGGGCGGATGAGCCGGCCACGGGCGATCAGCGGTTCGGCGCGGCGACCGTACTCGGCGACCAGGGCGGCCCATTCACGGACGAAGAGGACAGGTATGCCCGTGATGCCCGTGATGCCAGCGGTGCAAGCCGTGGCGTCGGTGCCAGTGGTGGTGTGACCGGTGCCAGCAGTGCTGTCGGTGCGATCGGTGCCAGCGGCGGTGCTGTCGGTGCCGGTGGTGCAATCGGTGCTGGTGGTGCCGTCAAGGGTCGCGATGACCGCGCGCACCCTGCCGGTCAGTTCGTCTCGCTGAGCTTGGTAGTCCCGTTCGAAGCGGGCCCGCATGGCGTTGGGGTCGGCGCAGCGGGCCAGGAAGCCTTCGGCGTGGGAGCGGTAGGAGACGAAACTGCGGGTGATCGGCCCCAGGGCGGTGTGAGAGGTGGCCAGCATCAGCGCCATGGCCAGGCCGTCCTTGGTGTCGTGACCCAAGCGAACATGTCGCAACATGTCGAGCAGCAGTGGGGTGCTGTCGGTGTAGAAGTCGGCCAGCAGATCAGCGGCGTCCTCGTCCAAGGCCTGGTGACGGGGGTCGTAGGGGGCGTAGTGGAGGGAGTTGTCGGGATACCAGGGAGTGAGCGGGCCGGGGTCCTTCTCCTGTTCGGCGAGCACCCGGTGCTGGGCAAGCAGCCCCCGCTGGTCGAGGACGACGGTGGAGGGATGGACGCGCAGGTAGGAGCCGATGACCTCGTCGATGGCTTGCCGTACGGCGTCCGCCCAGGTGGCGGGGTCGGTTTTGACATTGAGCCGCAGATGGGGCCCCCGGCGCCAGTGCCGTAGCACGTGGGCGGCCTCGACGATGCCGCTCACGCGACGCAGCAGCGGGCCGACGGCGTCCAGCAGCAGGTCGTCCTGGCCGGGCACGTCGTGGTAGGCGATGTGGACGCTGTGCCAGCGGGACGGCTGGAGGGGGGTCATGGCGGATTCACCTCTCGTGGAGTGCGGCCACAGTGCGCAGGATCAACAGGGCCAGGCGGTTTTCGGCGGCGGGGGTGACTCCCAGCCGGTTGTGCAGGAGATGCGTGCAGCGCAGCAGGATGTACGGGACGGCAGGGACCGCGAAGGCTCCGAGGGCTGGGGGCTCCAGAACCCCGGCGATGGCGGGGGCTGAGGGCTCCACGGAGCTGGCATTGGCGGGTGGCTCCAGTGCGCTGGCCAGGAAGGCCGCCGGTGATCCCAGGTCGGCCGGGTCGGGCGGGGCGACGCCGAGGCCGGTCAGGCGGTCGCGCAGGGTGCGGATCGAGGACGCCCAGGCTGCCAGCGGCCCTGAGACCGGCCGACTCCACAGCTGTCGGGTCTGCCGCAGCAGGCCGTCGGCCTCGCGCCGAAAGACCTCTTCCACGCCAGGTGGAACAGGAGTGGCCCGGAGCCGGAGTGCGAAGGCCTGTGCCGCGGCCTGCGGATCGGGGAGGCAGGCGGCCAAGGTGAGGGTGTAGGCGGCCAGGCCGATCGCCGCCCGCCGCCCCTGATCGGGACCGGCGGCGAGGATCTCGCAGGCAAGGCGGCTGGAGTCGGTGAAGTGCTCCTCCACGGCCGCGATACAGGCTCCCTCGCCGTAGACGTGGTGCTCGGGCAGGTAGCCGATGAACTCCACCGCGTCGTTGGGGTACAGGCGGTCGTCGTGATCGGCCCGGCGTTCAGCGTGGGCGAGGCGGGCCGCCAGCGCCTGGTAGTCGGCTGAAGCGAAGCCGCGTACCGACGGATGCTCGGCGAAGTAGGTGTCGGCCCGCTGCCGGATCAGTCGGCGGATCCGCCCGGTATCGGCGCCGCCCTGCGGTTTCACCCTGAGCCGCACGTGGGGGCCGCCCTCCCAATAGCGCAGGAAGAAGAACCCGGCCAGCTCCTCCCGCAGCTCCCCTTCCAGAGGCGCGATCATCTGCGCGATCAGGCTGTCGAGCGACCCCGCATGAAAGAGGTGGGCGCTGATCCAGCCCGGCACCACCCCAGGTTCCACGGGAGCGGTCATGCGCGCTCTCCCGTGGCGGTGAGCTGGAACATGTACTCGGTGACGCGCGTCCCGTCGTCGCCGTAGCGGGGGTTGTCCGCGAGGTCGGGCAGCACCTCCTCCAGCACCACCAGGTCGCCGGGATTACCGGCGGCACGGGCCAGGTCGAACAGCAGGAAGCAGTTGGCCGCGTCCACGTACAGCGGCTTGCGTGCCTTGGTGAAAAAGCCCTTCGCCCTGTCCGCGGGAATGACCCGGGCGAAGAACCGACGCGGGATGCCGTGCTCGGCCAGCCAACGCGCGAATCGCACCAAGTAGGCCGCCTCGCCCTCACCCTTGCCGGGGGTGGGCAGCTCCCCAGCGGGCAGCCGCCAGCAGGCGCGGGCCAGCGTAACCCGCCCGACCTCCAACCGTGGCCACCGCCACGCACCGCTCCCCCGTCCGCCACTCTCCCGGCCGCCGCTCTCCCGGCCGCCGCTCTCCCGGCCGCCGCTCTCCCGGCCGCCGCCTAGGCGCCGGCCGGGCGGCAGGGCCACCGGCGGCTCGCCGAAAACGCGCACCAGAAACGAGTACGCGGGAGGCAGCAGATAGGGCGCGAGTAGCCCCAGATGCATCGGACGTACCTCGGAACCGCCCGCATCGCGCAGCACGACCAGCTGACGCTCGGGCTCGTAGCCGACCCGCAGCTCCGCCGGTGCCAGGGCGTCTGGGCTGTCGTCCGTGGTGAAGGGATAGTCGATCGGCCGCCCCACCGGCGGCCGCAGATTGAGGCTGGTGCCGAACGCCCCCAGGCACTCGGCCACCTCGTGGCGGTCGAGCGCGGAGATCTCGTGGCGATCCGGCACGGAGAACCCGTGACGGTCCAACGCGGGAATCCCGTGGCGGTCCAACGCGGGAATCCCGTCGGTGACCCGGGCCAGCAGGTGGTGCAGGCGGCCCAGCCCCCGGCCGTACCCGCAGGCGATGGTGTTGACCACCAGGCCCGGCCCCTGCGGCGTGGTCAGCGCCTGGCCGTAACAGCAGATGGAGCGGGGCGCGCGGACGTGGCGCGGCCAACTGGCGGCGAGCTTGCGTACCAGCGCGGGATCGACCCGGATCACCCCCGCCGGGTCCTCGCCCGCGGCCCGTAGCGTCCGCCACGTCTGGCGGCGCAGCTCGGCGAGGTCGGACGGACCGTCCCCGGGGTTCCCGCCCGGCGGCGGGTGCAGCAGGGCTCGCAGCTCGGCGGTCTGGTGGGCGTGCCGGTAGAACCTCAGGAACGGTACCGAGGCGGACGGCCCGTATCTCTCCCGGAACAGAGCGGCGGCCGCCAGCTTGACGGGCAGGTCCATGTCCAGCAGCCCCAGCAGCTCGCGTACGGCGTCCAGATCGTCGAAGACCGGCCGCCACTGCTCCTTGCCGCATCGGGTCACGCCGCCGATCAGCAGGGTCGTCTCCGGACTCGGGGTGACGATCCGCACTGACTCCTCCCCCAGGCTCAGGGGGGAGAGTCCCACCGGCACCTCCCCCAGGCTCAGGATCCGCGCCTGCTCGTCGATCTGCTGGGCCCGGTGGGCGCGTTCGGCCGCACTGGTCAGAGCGGGGTAGGTGGCCACCGCCTCGTCGAGCCGTCGCAGCGCTCCGGCGGCGGGGTGGTCGGCGGGCAGCCAGGCGATCAGCTCGCCGAGAGAGTCGCCGGACTGGTCGGCGTAGGGACGCCGCCGCTCCAGCAGCCCCGCCTCCAGCAAGACCGTCACGACCCGTGCCGCCTGCCCTTCGTGTCCGAAGCGAGCACGCAGCGCCTGCTCGGTCGGGTACGTCGCCGTGCGGACCGCGTCCAGCACAGCGCGTACGGCGTCGACGGCCGGCGCGCTCCTGATCGGCTCGCTCGGACCGGCGCCGAGGAACCAGATCCGGCCCTCCTCCTCTGTCGCCGAGGGATTGACCCGCAGCCGTACGCGGTCGATCAGCTCGGGTCGGTCGGCGAGCGCCTGCCAGATCCGTTCGACGACGAACGGGTGCAGCTCGGCCACGCTCCGCCGTACCAGACGTTGCGCGGGAACCACCGCCGGTCCGTGCTCCGTCCAATGGCCGAACCCGGCGGCGGTGAAGGTCGCGTACGGGCTGGTCTTGGCCGCCACCCGGGCGACATAGCGGGTCAGCCGCAGGAGCGTCTGCCGCCCGGGTACGGCGTCCGCCTGGCCGGCCAGCCACTTGTCCAGCTCGGCCGACAGCACCGGGCTGCTCTGTGCCAGGCCGCGGCGGAAGGCGTCGGCGGCGACCACCTCGCGCAGCCGCGTCGTCTTCTCGCGCCGCTCCGCCGCCAGTACGCCGGGCAGTGCGCCCTCCAGCGCGTCGCGCCGCTCCAGGTGGCCCAGCCACGCCGTGATCCGCCGGTCAAGGCCGTTCGGCAGCGCGCGGAGCACCTCCTCCGATCGCGTACGAGCCTGCGGGACACGCGTACAGAACAGCGCCCGGCGCAGCGCGACCAGCAGCGGTTTGCGGTCGGGCCGAGCGTTGCCGCCGATCACCTCGTGCAGCGCCTCGGACAGGGCCGCGCCCTCGCTCGCCACCGTGGCCGAGGTCTCCAGCAGTTCGTCGAGGAGCGACCAGGTACGGGTGAAGCGCAGGTCTTCCAGGTCGCCGACCGCCATCCCCGCCACCCGAACCCCGAACACGGGCGCGAGGACCGAGCGAGCCTCAGCTTGCTCCGCGTGGCTGCTCTGGGGCATGCGCATCACCTTTCGCGCCTTCGCGCCTTCCAAGCTCTCCCGGCTTTCGAGAAGGCAGAGCGGTGTGCCCGGGCCGTGGGCTCGGGCACACCTGATCAGGACGTGATCTCGGTCAGATCTCGTCGGACGGGAGGGCCAGGCAGCTACCGCCGCCGCAGAAACAGCCGAATGAGGCGGCGTTCTCGGTCATGCCGTGGCCAGTGGTGAGGAACTCGATGGAGTCGGCGGGCAGCACCTCGATGCTGTCCACCACCAGACCGTCAAGGTCGAGCTGGAGTTTGTCGGACATGATTTTCCCTTCTCCCTTCATATGGGGGATGGATGGCACCCACGCTTGTCGTAGGTGTGGTGCCGTCGCCTGAGCCGACGTCGTCCACCGCCGTGGCGGGGAGACGCCGGATGAGCGACGGGCCTGTGGGGGGTCTGCCGAGCAGCAGGAAGCTCAACGCCTGCCTGCGACTGCCCGTCAGGCCGAGTACCGCCTCAGTGGCGGGGGTGGTGCCGTCGGAGTGGATACGTGAGGTGAGCCCGAGCGCGGCGGCGGCCAGCGTGGCGCGGTGAATGGCCAGACCCGTCTCGGCCTGCTGGAGGCGGTACCAGCGATCGCCGAACCACCGGACACCGTCCAGCGGGTCGCCCACCGGAACGAGCACCGCCGCCGCACCCCGCAGACCGACGCGGGTGTTGGGCGCCAGCGGTCCACCGGTGATCCGTGCGACGGGCTGGGCTTCGATCCGTAGCAGGGCCCGCCGTTCGGCGTCGTAGTGGTACGCCCCCACCGGCAGGCCCTGGACGCGCAGCGCGAGCACGTACAGCGTGATCGTCGGCGAGATGCTGGACAGATCACCGGGGTAGCCGGTGGAAGCGGCGGCGAGGATCCGGGCGAGCGCCGACAGGCTGATCGGCTCGGGCCGGTATCCGACGATGGGCGAGGCCCGGTGGGGAATGCCGTCGGCGAGTCGTATGGGGGTGATGTCCGGCAGCGGGAACTGTTCTGCTCCACCTGGCGTCGCGCTGGGCTCGGGGTTGGCGGGGCAACCATCTCGCGCCGAGGCGGTGGTACGAGTGGCGGCGTGTAGAGCGGTCAGGTAGGGCAGCCGGTCGTTGATCGGCGGCGGGTCCACGGGCCGGGGGGCGAGATCGCCGGCCGTGGGCCGACGCGGTGGATGGGCGGGTCGGGAGGCGAGATCATCGGCTGGGGACCAATGCGGGAGATAGGCGGCGTCGGCCTGCCGTACCAGCTCATGGGGGACGCCTGTGAGGGTGAGTACGGCCAGCACGCTCTCCGCGGCAGGGTCCAGACCGAGCAACCGGTCAGCCGCTGCGTCGTCGAACAGCAGGTGGACCGATGCCCCCAGGCTGAGCTTCTCGGCCAGCGCGAGGGCCTGGGCGGCCAGGACCCCGATCTCCTGGCATTGCAGGCGATAGGCGAAATCGCCGTACTTGAAGCCAGAACGCCAGAAGACGGCGGACAGCACGAGCACCAGATCGGGCGGCTCGGGTGGGGGCGCGGCGAGCAGGCCGGTGAGTGCCTGGCGGTGGTCGCCGGGCCGCAGCGTCTCCAGGGCGTGATGCACCGGGTCGTAGTGGAACAATCCGGCGGACAGCCCGGAACCGCCCGCGGCGAGGTAGCCCTCGATCGGATAGAGCCCTCCGCCAGAGGGCGCCGGACGACCCACGTTGATCCTCGGCGCCCCCTCGACCGGCCGTCCCTGCTCGTCGACCGGATGAACCCAGTCGACGCGTACCAAGCCGAGCAGGTCACGCAGCAGTTCGCCGACCGGGCTGGAGGGCAGCGGGAGGCGGGTGGCACCGAAGTAGCGCTTGTACCGTGCCGGGGCGGTGCTCCAGTCGGCCGGCCCTGGCGGGCGACCCCGCAGGGCCTCCAGATAGGCGCGGATCGCCGCACCCGCCTCGTCCATGGCGGTGGTCATGGGAACGGGTGGGGGTCGGGGTTGAGCTCGCCGGGGCACAGGTCGCGGTCCCGGTGGCCGAGCAGGCGCGGCAGCGACAGCAGACGGGGCAGGCCGTGCGTACGGCGGAAGCGGTGGCCGAAGGTCATCGACGCGGTGCCGGGCACCAGCACCTTCGCGCAGGCGAAGCCGCCCGCGCGCTGCTCGGGACCGGTGGTGTCCACGGCGATCACGTCCAGCCCGGTCGCCAGATAGCGGCCGACCAGCTCGGCCAGGTCACCGGCCAGGTCGTCGCGGGCGGGCCAGGTCTCTCCGGCGATTGGCAAGCGCGGCCCGTCGACGGGCAGGAACGCCAGCCGCCGGAAGGCGTCGGGATGCCCGTAGAGCAGGGCGTGGTCGTCCATCTCGCGTACTCGGTCGGGGTCGGCCAGCAGGCATGCGGCCTGCTCGGCGTCGTAGCGGCGCGTCAAGCCCTCGATGCCGGGTCCGAGTTCGGCCAGTGCCGAAGCCAGGGCATGGTCGGGGTAAGGGTGGGCGGCGGCTCCGCACATCGTGTACGGCCGGCCGGGGCCGCCGGCCCGGTCGACGGCCATCGTCCAGAAGGCCGGTACGCCCTGTTCCAGGGTGATGTCGAAGGCCATCACCTCGTAGCCGAGGTCGTGGCGGATCCGGGCGGCGGTCATCGGGACGCGCCGGTCCGCGGCCGAGTCCAGGTCCACTCGTGGGGCGGGGAGGCGGGTGTACCAGGTGGTCAGGAACGCGTCACGTTCGGCGATCTCCAGCAGGCCGTGGAAGATCGCCTCGACCAGGCAGCCGCCGATCGCGCATCCGTTGGAACACTCGTAGGCGAATCCGGGATCGCCCTCGGGCCGTGCGCCGTAGTAGGCGTAGCTCTCCGCCACGAGGAGTGGCTCGGCACGGGCGAAGGAGTAGCCCCATACCCAGGCGGTCGGCCGTACCGGGTCGAAGCGGGTGAAGGGGAAGTCCGGCCGGCCATACCACTCGTCCGGGTACAGGCCCAGCGTGCGCGGGTCCAGAGCGCGATCGGCCACTTCCGCGTATGGGGCGTGGACGGCGGTGCGGCGGCCCCGGGGACGCAGGCCCGCGTGACGTTCGAGGGCCTCGGCCACCGCGGTGAGCCGCGCCGAGGCGAAGTCGCGGGATCGGCCGTAGCCGTGATTGCTGTCGTGGCGGGCGATGGCCGGGCGCAGGTGGGCGACCGCCGTGGCGCTGCCACGTGCCGTCCCTGTGGCCAGGGATTGGATCAGGCCGGTCTCGGCGTCCACGTACAGGCGCTCCAGCTCCGCATGACACCCGGCCAGGCTCCGTCGCCGGAAGATGTCCGGGTCGGATTTGGGTGACGGGCCGAGGGGCGGGACGCGAGGGCGATCCGCCGGCAGGTCGGCGCAGTCCGGACAGAGCGGGTCGGGCAGGACGGGATGCCGGGTGAGCAATCCGGTCTCGATGGAGATCCGCAACAGCGCCCGATCGGTACGCGCGGAGGCCGGATCGCGGTGCAGCCGGTCGGCTTCGGCCGCCACCAGCGCCCCTACGGCGGCGGCCAGCAGGGGCGTCACCAAGGCGCAGGGCCGGGTGGCCAGCTCCTGACCGTACTGCTCGCGCAGCGCGCGCCGGGCCCGCGCGTCCGCCCGGTTGCTCGCGCGGCGGCGCTCGGCACAGAGGGGGCAGCCTGGTCGCGGCGGCCGGGCCGCCGGACCGATCAGCACCCAGCCGGTGTCGGTCCGTACGGGCAGCCAGGGAATCCGCGCGGCGGTCGCGTGCCGGTAGGCGTGCTGGTAGTGGCGTGTGTCGTCGGCGTCGTAGGCCGTCACGAGCACGTCCGACGTGCCGATGCCGTGGGTGGCCTCATCTGCCCATGGAACGTCCGGCAGTGAGATGTCAGGCGGTGAGACGTCCGTCAGCCGGGCATCCGTCGATAGGGCGGCCGTTAGCGGGGCGTCTGTGAGTAGGGCATGCGTCAGCCGGGTGCTACCCGTGAGTGGGGCGTGGTCTGGGATGGGCGGCTGCGGCAGCGCGGACGCGATGGCGTCGCGCAGGCGGCCGGACCCCAGCAGAGCCACTCGTAGCGGCGCAGGGCGGCGCTCCCCGGTCGGCAGGAGGCTGGCCGGTACAGGGCTGTGATCGCCATTCGGCACATGGCCAGCCAGTACGGGGTGCGGCTCACCGGCCGGCACCGGATCGGCAAGAGCGTCAGTCATCACACAGCACCACTCGCACCACGTACGGCAGCAGTTCGACCACGGCCGCGTCGTGGTGCATCGGCACCACCACCGGCACGTGCCCCGCCGCCTGCAGCGCCTCCGCCAGGAGCTTCCACTCCGGCGGCTCCTCGTCCGCCCACCACTGCGGCACCGGATCGGCGTAGGCCGGTTGGCGCGCGGTACGCGCCTGCCAGGCCAGCAGAGCGCGCTCGACCGCGTCCCGCATCGCCGGCGCCGGTGTGGTGGCGCAGGCCACCGAGATCGCGGATCCGTCGGCCACCGCGTAGGCGGGGATCTGGAGCACGCCGGTGAGGTCACGGATCTCGAGCCGCTCCCCCGCGGTCCGCAGCAGTGCGATCAGGTGGGCGGCCTCGGCATCCGCGACGTCCTCCGGCGATACGCGAGCACCGGCCGTGGCGTGGGTACTCGGCATCGCCTCGGTACGCGAGCACTGCCCGGGCGTGGCGTGGGTACTCGGCATCGCCTCGGTACGCGAGCACTGCCCAGGCGTGGCGTCCGTGCCTAGCGGCAGTGTCTCGGCATGCGAGCACGGCCCGACAATGGCCCGGGTACGCAGCAGCACCTCGGCATGCGAACGCAGCGCGGACGCCAGTGCGGACGCCCACGACAGTCCCGCGCCCACCCCGATCGGTGGCCGGTCGGATTGCCGCCCGGCGGCGGTGAAGGAGGGCGCGGGCACCCGGCGCGGGCGGCCGGTGAGCAGCTCAAGGCCCCACATCTCGGCATTCTCGGCAGTCAGGACGCCGTACGTCGCGCAGGCGGCCAGCAGGGCGCGCACCCGCGCGGTTCGCCGATCCCGGCCCCAGCCGACAACCTGCGGCACGGGTGCCCAGCTGGGCAAGGTCCGGAGCGGGTCGGAGACGACGGCCCGGCACACCGACAGCGGGAACTGGACCAGGTCTTCCTCATCCAAGGTCCCCAGCAGCCCGGTGCGGGGGTCCACATACCGCGTCGCCCGTTCGAGCAACTCCTCCGGCGAAATCGGCTCGGCCGCCTGGAGCCGCTCGACCGTCGCGAACAACCCATCAGGGCCGTCCAGTACATCGTGCACCGGCCGGGCTGCACCGTCCCGCGTGTCAGGCACCGGACCCAGCCTGGCCTCGCCGCCCCCTGCACCGAGCGTCGGACCCACCCTGACCTCGCGGTACGGGACAGCGGATGTCCATGGCACCACGCGGTGGCGGCGCGTCTCCAGCGTGTGCGAGTCCACCCGGGTCGCCGTTGCCTGCCCCTCCGCCAGACCCGTGAGGTGTGCGAAGCACGACAGGGCAGGCTGTGCGGCCAGCACCGCCGGGACCGGGCCGGTGAGCAGGTCTGTGCCGTCGTCATGCTCATCGTGGTACGGCAGCCCGCCCAGACGGAGCCAGCATGAGACGGCCGAGGCCGCTGGGCCGGGGCCGACGATCCATGCCTCCGTGGGACAGAGCAGGATCTGGCCCAGTGAGACGTCCGCCGGGCACGCCTGGGCCGTCGTGAGCAGGTCGGCCGCCTCCGTGCCGACCTGGAAGACCACGTCGGCGTCGGCCCACAGCGGTTGGGCGGTGTCCACGTGTACCCGCTGCGCCTCGTCCCGCCGAGCCCGTGCCGCGGCCTGCTCCAGCTTCGCGACCTCCTCGGCGGGGGCCGCCACGCGGACCTGTCGCCAGCCGGAGACCAGGCCGGCTTCCAGCAGGGCGCGCAGCACCGGGCCGTGCCCGGCCAGGGTGACCCGCGCCTGGCGCAGCCGCTCGAAGCGTCGTTCGGCCGAGCCCAGACGGTAGCGGACGAAGGCGATCTCGGCGGCGTAGATCCGTCGTTCGCACTCGCTCAGGCCGTGCGGCTCCTCATCTGTGGCGTCGACGACGAATCCCTGACCGGCCAGCATCTCGACCAGCCGCACGACCATCAGGCGGCGGTCGGCGGGGAGCGCGGCGGTCAGCTCGGTCAGGCTGTGCTCGCCGGTCAGGTAGGGGGCGAGCTTCTTGAGCAGTTCGTGCGCCTGTGCGCCTTTCAGGGTGCATGCCCCGTGGTCGGCATGGACGTACGCGCCCTCGTCGGAGGGCACGTAGCGGACGTCGTCCCGCAGCCGTGGTCGCACGCCGTCTCCTGATGTCCATCGACTTTGCCCATGCAAAGAGTAATCTACTGACTACTGATAGTCATCAGAGGAGGCCGTGGAGTATCCGGCGGGCCTGGAGAGCGGGCGGTCAGGCGTCCATCCCCTGGCGTAACAGCGCCCACGCCCGTGCGGCGGCCACTCGCCGGGCTGGTGCCGGCCGCTGGACGAGGGCCGCCGCGAGCATGCCGACGGCCATGACCAGGTCCTCGGGGGTGAGGTCCGGCCGGATCCGCCCGGCGCGCTGGGCCTCGGCGAGCTTGTCCGTCAGCAGGTCCGCCACGCGATCGCGCACCGCGATGAGGCGGGGGTCCGCGGGGGGCACGCGCACCATGTCGATGAACGCGGTCGAGGCGATGGCCTGCTCGGTGATCAGGGCCAGTACGTCGTCGAGCGTGGCACCCGGTTCGGCGGCCAGCGCCTCCAGCGCGGTCACTCCTTCCTCGAACACGGCGAGCGCGAGGCTGACCCGGTCGGGGAAGTGCCGGTAGAGACTGCCCTGGCCGACGCCGGCCGTGCGGGCGACCATGCTGAGCGGCGCGTCGTAGCCCGCGGTGGCGAACACGTCGCGGGCCGCCGCGATCAGCGCCGCGCGGTTCTCGGCCGCGGCACCGGGCCCTCTGTTCATCCGGCGTACGTCAGGCATAAGGGCAACGATAGCAACCGGACATCAAAGTCCGATTGTTCGAGCTCGGCGCTCCCCACCACTCGACACATATCAGCTCCAACGGTTACGGTTTCACCGGACATAGCTGTCCGGTTCAATCCCGCCCGATCGAAAGGACCATCTCTTTGAGCACCTTTGACAACAAGGTCGCCCTGGTCACCGGAGCGGGCTCCGGGATCGGCCAGGCCATGGCGGCCGCCTTCGCCAAGGCCGGCGCCCGCGTCGTGGCCTGCGACATCGACTCCGGCAGCGCCGAGCGGACCGCCGCCGACCTCGGTGACGCGGCGATCGGCGTGGCGGCCGACATCTCCGACGAGGCCTCGGTGGCCGCGCTGGTCGAGACCGCGATCAGCGCGTACGGGCGCATCGACGTGCTGTGCAACAACGCCGGGATCATGGACACCATGGCGTTGCCCGCCGACATCCCGCTCTCTCTGTGGGAGCGGGTGCTGAGGGTCAACCTGACCGGCACGTTCCTGGTCACGCACGCGGTGCTGCCGTACATGCTGAGCCAGAGCGGCGGCGCGATCGTCAACACCGCCTCCGAGGCGGGCATCCGGGGTGGCACGGCCGGGGCCGCCTACACCGCCTCCAAGCATGGCGTGGTCGGCCTGACCAAGAGCGTGGCCTGGGCGTACGCCAAGGACGGCATTCGCTGCAACGCCATCCTGCCCGGCCCCACCATGACCGGCATCGCCACGAACACCACCTTTGACCCGGCCGGCGCCGCCCGCCTCGCCCCCGTGCTCGCCCTCGGCGAGAGCATGGCCCAGCCGGAGCAGATGGCCGACGCCGCCCTCTTCCTCGCCTCCGACGCCGCCTCGTTCATCAACGGCGCGATCGTCCCGGTGGACGGCGGCTGGTCGGCCGGCTGACTGAGCTCCGGCTGTTCAGGCGGGCGCGGCTCCCCGGAAACGGCTCCCCGGAAGCCGCGCCCGTCGGCGCGTCAGGTCGCCGCGGCGTCACCCGGCCGGCTGGACGGTACGGAGGGGGTGGCGGGAGTGGACGGCCTGCCGCCCCGGCCGCTCAACGTGATCATGATCGAGCCGAACACCGCCGTGATGGCGAACACGGTGAAGCCCCAGCTCTGGGCGTGGTTGGCCAGCAGGACACCGCCGAGCCAGGGACCGAAGACCGCGCCGAAGCGGCCCATCCCGGCGGTCCAGCCCAGGGCGGTGGCCCGGCTCTCCGTGGGGAAGCGCCCGGCGACCGCCGCGTACACCATCGTCTGGGCGCTGAACAGCCACACCCCGGTGAGGAAGACGACGATGTAGGTGAGCGGCAACGGCATGCGCGCGCCCAGCAGGAAGGTGCCGACGGCGGTGAGCGCGAACCAGAGGGCGGAGACGCGGGTGGCACCGAAGCGGTCGGCGATCCGGCCCGCGACGAGCATGCCCACGATGCCGCCGAGGTTGATGACGAGCAGGAAGCCGAGCGCGGAGCCCAGTTCGTAGCCGTTGGCGCGCATCATGGTCGGCAGCCAGGTGTTCACGCCGTAGACCAGCAGCAGGCCGCCGAAGGAGGCGAGCCAGAACAGCAGGGTCGGCAGCCACAGGGAGTTCTGGAACAGGCTGCGCAGGGCGGCCCACCGGTCGGCGCGGGTGACCGATCCTTGCCCGCTCGCGGGGAACTCGGCCAGGTCGACGCCGTGCCGGTGGGCCAGCGCCTCGGCTTCGTCGCGGCGCCCCCGGGCCACCAGGAAGCCCAGCGACTCGGGCAGGAAGCGCGCCACGAGCGGCACCGCGATGATCAGCGGCACGACGCCCACCCAGTACAGCGAGCGCCAGCCGAAGGGGGCCACCAGCCACAGGCTCAGCGCGGAGGCGAGGATGCCGCCCACATGGTGGGCGGTCATGAGCAGGCCGATCATGAGATTGCCGCGGCCACGCGGGGCGTACTCGACGACCATCGCGATCGCGATCGGCAGCAGGCCGCCGAGGCCGAGACCGGCCAGGAGCCGGCCGAAGCCGAAGACGCCAAGTGACGGCGCGACGGCGCAGACGCCTGACGCGATCGAGAACAGCGCGCAGCATCCGGCGATGACCTTCTTGCGGCCCGCCCAGTCGGTGACGGTGCCCGCCGCGAGCGCGCCGACGAGCATGCCGAAGGTGGCGTAGCTGCCGATCTCGCCGCCCCTGGCGGGGGTCAGTCCCAGGGTGGGGTCGTCGAGCATCTTGGGCAGTACGGCGCCGTACATGAACATGTCGAGCCCGTCGAAGAGCACGACCATCCAGCACAGGCCGATCACCAGGGCGACGAGCCTGGTGGGCCGCCCCGAGGCGACGGCCGGTGGTGTTGAGGACATCCTGGTTCCTCTCGCAGAGGGGTTCCTGGGGGGGCAGGAGCGTGCCGCCGACCGTAACTCGCGGCAATCCTGTTGGCAATATGGCTAACAAGATTGTTGACAATTTTGTCGCCCTAGATTTAGCCTCATCAAGCACTCACAGAAGAAGGGTGAGCGATGCCGTACGAAGACGGCCCGATCAGCGGCGAACAGGCGAAACTGCGCGCTCTGGCGGCGTTGCGCGAGGCCATCACGCGGGGGGACATGGCGCCCGACCAGCGTCTGGTCGAGCACGAGCTCGCGGAGCGGTTCGGGGTGACCCGAGGCGGAATCCGGGCCGCGTTGATCGACCTGACCGCCGAGGGACTGGTCGAGCGCATCCCCAACCGGGGTGCCCGGGTCCGGGTGGTCACCCTCGAGGAGGCGGTCGCCATCACCGAGTGCCGGATGGTCCTCGAAGGGCTGTGCGCGGCCAAGGCGGCGGCCCAGGCCACCGACGAGCAGCTGGCCGAGCTCGCGGCCATGGGCGAGGCGATGGCCAAGGCGGTCGCCGACGGCGAGCCGCTGACGTACTCGGCGCTCAACCACGAGCTGCACACCTACATCCGCGACATCTCCGGGCAGCAGGTGGCGGTCGAGCTGCTGGAACGGCTCAACGCGCAGCTGGTCCGGCACCGCTTCCAGCTGGCCCTGCGTCCCGGCCGGCCGCAGAAGTCGCTCAGCGAGCACCTGGCGCTGATCGAGGCGATCCGCGCCCACGACCCGGCGGCGGCCCAGGAGGCCGCGCACGCCCACCTGGCCAGCGTCATCGCGGCCCTGCGCGAATAGCGCCGGCCGGCGGCGCGAAACCCGCCGGCCGGCGGGCCCGCGGCCGACCCCTACACCGAGGAGAGCGATCATGACCGACGACGCGAGCCCGGCGGCCGCGGGCCAGTCCACCCTGGTGGTCAGCGCGCATGCCGGCGACTTCGTCTGGCGGGCGGGCGGGGCGATCGCCCTGGCCGCCGCGCGGGGCGAGAAGGTGACCATCGTGTGCCTGTCCTTCGGCGAACGCGGCGAGTCCGCGAAGGCCTGGCGCGAGGGCAGATCCCTCGAAGAGATCAAGCGGCTGCGGCGTACCGAGGCAGAGCGGGCCGCCGCGACCCTGGGGGCGGACATCCGGTTCCTGGACGCCGGTGACTACCCGCTGCGCGAGACGCCCGAGCTCACGGACGAGCTCGTCCGCCTCTACCGGGAGGTGACGCCGACCGTGGTGCTCACACACCCGCTGGAGGATCCGTACAACGGCGACCACCCCGCGGCCGCCCGGATGGCGCTGCAGGCCCGGATCCTGGCGCAGGCGATCGGCTACCCGGGGCCGGGTGAGCCGCTCGGCGCGCCGCCGGTGTTCTTCTTCGAGCCCCATCAGCCGGAGATGTGCGGTTTCACCCCGCAGGTGCTGCTCGACATCACCGAGGTCTTCGACACCAAGCGCAAGGCGATGGAGTGCCTTCCCGCTCAGCGGCATCTGTGGGACTACTACACCGACCTGGCCACGCGCCGGGGCGTGCAGCTCAAGCGCAACGCCGGTCCGAATCTGGGACTGCCTCACACCACGTACGGCGAGGCGTACATGCGCCCCTTCCCCCAGGTGACGGGGGTCCTGGCATGACCGGAGTGATCGTCACCGACCCGCCCAGGGCCGACGCCGCCGACGTGGCCGCGCTGGCGCGCTTCGGCGTGGCCACCGTGCACGAGGCCCTGGGCCGTACGGGGAGCCTCGGTCCCGGGCTGCGGCCCATCCAGCAGGGTGTCCGCGTCGGCGGCACGGCGGTCACCGTCCTGTGCTGGCCCGGCGACAACCTCATGATCCACGCGGCGGTCGAGCAGTGCCGCGAGGGCGACCTGCTGGTGGTCACGACGACCTCGCCGTCCACCGACGGGCTGTTCGGCGAGCTGTTCGCCACGGCGCTGCGGTGGCGCGGCGTGCGCGGGCTGGTGATCGACGCCGGCGTACGGGACACCGCGGAGCTGCGCGCGATGGGGTTCCCCGTCTGGTCGGCGGCCGTCTGCGCGCAGGGCACGGTCAAGGCCAGCGCGGGGTCGGTCAACGTGCCCGTGGCGGTCGGCGGCCAGGTGATCAGGCCCGGCGACGCGATACTCGCCGACGATGACGGGGTGCTGCGCGTCCCCCGTGACCTCGTCGCCACGGCTGTGAAGGCGGCGGCGGCGCGGGCCGCGAAGGAGGAGGCCACGCGGGCGGCCTTCGCCGAGGGCGAGCTCGGCCTCGACCGGTACGGCCTGCGCGAGACGCTGTCGCGCCTGGGCGTGCGCTACGTGACGGCCGAGGAGTACGGACGCGAGGAGACGGCCCCATGACGGCCGAGCAGCGCGAGGAGACGGCCCCATGACGGCCGAGCAGCGCGCGGGGCGCGGCCGCATGACGGCCGAGACGTACGAGCGCGAGGGGGTGGCTGCGTGACATCCGGCGACCGCGACCGCGGCCTGCGCTGCGCGCTGATGCGCGGAGGCACCTCCAAGGGCGCCTATTTCCTCGCCGAGGACCTGCCCGGGGACCGGGCGGCCCGTGACGACCTGCTGCTGCGCGTCATGGGCGGCCCCGACCCGCGCCAGATCGACGGCCTGGGCGGCGCGCACCCGCTGACCAGCAAGGTGGCCGTCGTCTCTCGCTCCGGCGACGACGCCGCGGACGTCGACTACCTCTTCCTGCAGACGGGCGTCGAGACCGCCGAGGTCTCCGACCGGCAGAACTGCGGCAACCTCCTCGCCGGGGTGGGCCCGTTCGCCGTCGAGCGCGGCCTGGTCCCGGCCGGCGACGGCGAGACCACCGTGCGGATCCGGATGCTCAACACCGGCGAGCTGGCCGCGGCGACCTTCCCGACGCCGGGCCGGGTGGTGAGCTACGAGGGTTCGACGGAGATCTCCGGTGTGCCGGGCACCGCCGCCGCCATCGTGATCGAGTTCGCCGGCGGCACGGGCGGCCGGCCGCTGCTGCCGACCGGCCGCGTCCGCGACGAGGTGGCCGGCGTGGAGGTGACGTGCGTGGACAACGGCATGCCGGTGGTCCTCGCGCGGGCGGCCGACCTCGGCGTCACGGGGTACGAGAGCCCGGCCGAGCTCGAGGGCGACGCCGCGCTCGCCGCCCAAGTGCGCGAGATACACCTCGCGGCGGGAAAGCTGATGGGCCTCGGCGACGTCCGCGACACGACCGTGCCCAAAGTGACCCTGCTCGCGCCGCCCCGCGACGGCGGCGCCGTCTGCACCCGGACGTTCATCCCGGTCCGCTGCCACGCCGCCATCGGCGTGCTGGGCGCGGCGAGCGTCGCCGCCGGGCTGCTGGTCGCCGGCGGCGTCGGCCACGACCTGGCCGTACTGCCCGGCGAAGGGGACCGGCTGCGCGTCGAGCATCCGACGGGGTTCCTCGATGTCGAGACCGTCGTCGAGCGGGGGCCGTCCGGCTCCCCCTACGCGGTCCGTACGGCCGTCGTGCGCACCGCCCGCAAGATCTTCGACGGCACGGTCCACCCACGCCCGTCCGACTCCTAGAGAGGCTCAGCCATGGCCCCGCCGCTGGGGGACATCGCCCATCTCGGCCATGTCCGGCTCCGCACCCCCGACCCCGACCGCAGCCTGTGGTTCTTCACCCAGATGCTCGGCATGACCGAGAGCGGCCGCTCCGGCGACTCCGTCCACCTGCGTACCTGGGACGACTACGAGCACCACAGCCTGACGCTCACCGCCCACTCCACCTCCGGCATCAGCCGTACGGCGCTGCGGACCTCGAGCGAGGAGGCCCTGAACGCGCGGGTCAAGGCTCTGGAGAACGCCGGCCTGACCGGCTCATGGGTGGAGGACGAGCCCGGGATCGGACCCCTGTACGTCACCCACGACCCCGACGGGCACGAGATCGCCCTCTACTGGGAGAGCGAGTGGTACCAGGCACCTCCTGAGCTGCGTCCAGGACTCAAGAACCAGCCGCAGGCCAAGCCCTGCCAGGGTGTCGGCGTACGGCGGCTCGACCACGTCAACTTCCTGGCCGCCGACGTCGTCCCCAACGCCGACTTCACCCACCGGCTGCTCGGGGCCAGGCCCACCGAGCAGATCGTCCTCAATTCCGGCAGGCTCAGCGCGCAGTGGCTGACCTTCACCAACAAGTCGTACGACCTGGTCTACACCGAGGACTGGTCGGGCTCGCAGGGGCGCCTGCACCACGTCGCGTTCGCCACCGACAGCCGCGAGGACATCCTGCGCGCCGCCGACCTGTGCCTCGACAACGGCGTCCACATCGAGACGGGACCGCACAAGCACGCGATCCAGCAGACGTTCTTCCTGTACGTCTACGAGCCGGGCGGCAACCGGATCGAACTGTGCAACCCGCTCACCCGCCTGGTGCTGGCCCCGGACTGGCCGCTGATCACCTGGACGGAGGCGGAGCGTGCCAAGGGACAGGCATGGGGGCTGAAGACCATCGAGTCCTTCCACACGCACGGCACCCCTCCCCTCGCCTGAGACGTCGTCGAAGGGCTTGGCGCCGGAGCTACCCGGCCCACGCCCCATGCGCCCCCGTCTGAGCTGATTTCGGTATCTTGCGTAGTTCAGGACCGACCGAAACCACCCGCTACAGAAGGGACGGCACGTGCTCGACGATGCCGGTCTCCAGGCGCTCCGCGAGGCGGCCCGCCTATCCCCGGACAACCTTCCCCTGCGGCAGCACCTGGCCGGGCAGCTCCTGGCCAAGGGGTATCTCGGCGAGGCCGAGGCCGAATACCGCGCCGCGCTCGTGCTCGCGCCCAAGGACGCGGGCATCATGACCGGGCTGGCGGAGGCGTTCGTCCGGCAGAGCGCCTACGGCGCGGCGCTGGCCGCGCTCGAGCCGTTGCTGGCCGCGCCCGGCTACCCGCCCAAGGTGGGCGTGCTGGCGGCTCGGGCGCTGCTCGGCGAGGGGGACACGGCGCGGGCGGGCTACCGCTACCACGAGGCGATCTCCCGCGACCCGTCCGTGGGGGACGCCGACCTGGCCGCCCGGCTGTCGGCCCCGCCGACCCCGACGTACGGGGCACCGGCACTTCCCGGACAGCCCTACGCCGCAGCGACGCCTCCCGCCGGGCAGGCCTACGGCGCACCGGCGCACCCGTCGGCGCCCACGCCGGTGGACGGAGCCACGGCCGAGATCGAGCGCTCCCGGCTCAACTTCGCCGACGTGGCCGGCATGGAGGCGGTCAAGGAGTCGCTGCGGGTCAAGCTCCTGCTGCCGATCCAGCAGCCGGACCTGTTCGCCGCGTACGGCAAGCGCGCCGGTGGCGGGGTGCTGCTGTACGGCCCGCCGGGAGCGGGCAAGACGCACCTGGCCAGGGCCGCCGCCGGAGAGCTCGGCGCGTCGTTCGTCAATGTGGGCCTGGCCGACATCCTGGACATGTACATCGGCTCCAGCGAGCGCAACCTGCGAGCCACCTTCGAGCTGGCCCGGCGCAACCGGCCGTGTGTGCTGTTCTTCGACGAGGTCGACGCGCTGGCCGCCCGCCGCTCGGACATGCGCCAGGCGCACACGCGGCAGCTGGTCAACCAGTTCCTGGCCGAGCTCGACGGCGTGGACCAGAACGCCAACGAGGGGGTCCTGGTGCTGGCCGCCACGAACGCCCCCTGGTACGTGGACGTGGCCTTCCGCCGGCCCGGCCGGTTGGACCAGCCGGTGTTCGTACCGCCGCCCGACCCGGCGGCCCGCGCGGCCATCCTGCGCCTGCTGTGCCGCGACAAGCCCCTGGCCGAGATGGACTTCGACGCGGTCGCGCGGGTCACCGACCATTTCGTCGGCGCCGACCTGAAGGGCGTGGTGGACCGGGCGGTGGAGGTCAAGCTCCAGCAGTCGATCAGCGCGGGGCGTCCCATTCCGCTCTCGACGCCCGACCTGCTGGCCGCGGCGCAGAGCGTACGGCCGACCGCGGTCCGCGAATGGATGGCCACCGCGCGCAACTACGTGATGCACTCCAACGACTCCGGCGCCTGGGACGAGCTGATGCCGTGGGTCAAAGCCAAGTGGTGACCGCCGCCGACCCGGTACAGCGGGCGCGGACACTGCTGGGGATGCGCCGGCCGGCCGAGGCCGAGCGGGAGCTGCGCGGCGCCCTCGCCCAGGACCCGCAGCACATCACGGCGCACTCCTTCCTGGCGCTCGCCCTCGCCCAGCAGGGCGTCGTGGACGAGGCGGTCGCGGAGGCGCATGAGGCGATCCGCCTGGCGCCCGACCAATGGCTCACGCACTACGTGGCCGGACAGGTGCATCAGCTCGCCCGCCGGCCCGACGAGGCGATGGCCGCCCTCCACGTGGCCCTCGAACTCGAGCCCGAGTACGCCCCGATCTGGGAGCTGCTGGCCCGCGTCCACGTGTCCAAGGGCGAGTGGGTTCAGGCGGCCGAGGCGGCGCGGCGCGGGCTGGCCATCGACCCGCAGGAGTCCGACCTGGTGAGCCTGCTGGCGGTGGCGCTCACCGAACTCGGGGAGGCGGAGCAGGCCACGGCCGCCGCCGCGCACGCCGTGGGGCTGGACCCGGAGAGCGCCATCGCGCACCTGGCGTACGGCCGGGCGGCGCTGGCCTTCGGCGATCCCCGGCGGGCGGCGGACGCCTTCCGCGAGGTGCTCCGCCTCAACCCCGGTTTCGACCAGGCCAGGGAACTCCTGGTGACGGCGCTGAAGCAGCGCAATCCGCTCTACCGGCGGCTCGCGCGGCTGCGGGGCGGGTTCCGTGGCGGCCGGCTGGTGTTCCTGCTGCCCGCCGTCCCGCCGCTCATCGTGGTCTTCATCATCATCGCGGTCCTGCACTGGGCGGCGTGGGTCGCCGAGGCGTGGACCACGCTGCGGCTGGCCCGGGCCAAGGCCACCCGACTGCTCTTCGAGGGCGCCGAGGCCCGCGTGGCCGTGCTGTGCTGCGGCCTGGTGGCCGTGGGCGCGGCGGTGCTCGTGCTGGGCGTGGCGCTCGGGCAGGACGCGATCGGCACCGCGGGCGTGGCCGTCATGGCCCTGGTCACCGCGGTACAGGAAGCCGTGCACACCGGCTCGGCGCGCGGCCGGGCGATCCTGTACGGCTGGACGCTCCTGCTCGTCCTGGCCATCGTCACGGCGACGACGCTGGGCTCGACGGGCGTGGTACTGCTGAGCGTGTACGCCGGGCTGGCCACGATCTGGGTGGCGTCAGGCGTACGCCGCGCGGTCGGCCACCACAGCTAGCGCCTACTCCCGCAGAGCGGAGGTGAGCCCGGTGATGGCCGTGATCAGGTTGGTCCCCAGCCACCGCCAGGACCGCTCGGCGGTGGCGGCGTCGGCCCGGCGGTCGGCCAGGTCGGCTTCCAGCTCGGCGCTCATGTGCACGATGAGCTGCCGGATCATCGCCCCGCGCTGCGCGGAGAGCTCAGGCTCGGCGGTCCGCCCGTGCGGCTGGCCGAGCTCTTCCAGGCGGCGGAACGACGGCATGTTCAGATGCGCCTGGATCGTGTATTCGCGCAGGCTGGGCTCCACGACGGCCTGCGCCAGGAACCGGGCGTACCAGGACGGCGTGCCCACGTCGATGTGATGCTCGATGCTCGGCAGGACGAGGCAGGTGGCCCAGTCCCGCAGGGACATCTCACCTGACTCGCCCAGCGCGGCCACCATCGCGACGCGGTGCTTCTCGATCGCGGCCATGTGCCGGGCCAGGATCGCGTGGATGAGCTCGTCACGGGTGCTGAAGTGATATTGCACCACCGACTTGTTGCGCTGGCCCGCCGCCTCGCCGATCTTCCTGATCGACACGTTCGCGAACCCGTGCTCCGCGTAGAGCCGCTCCGCGGTGTGCATCAGTTTGTCCCTGGCGACTGCGGAGCGGGGCGAGATCGAGGCGGCCGTCTCGGAGAGCGTCACGTCGCACTGACCTTCATGACCGTTGCCCGACCTCGCTCTGGTTCACCGCGCGCTGGTCGCGGTCCCTGCTTCCACCGGGGCCAGGTTACCCGCATCGCGGCCGCTCGGGATGAACACGGCGATCAGGAACGCGGCCAGCGCCGCGCCGCCGCCGATGAGGATGGCGACCCGGAAGCCGGCGAGGGACGGCAGTTCGGCGGGGCCAAAGCGGGTGACCATGTTGGCCAGCACGACCGAGATCACCGCGCTGGAGGTGGAGGTGCCGATCGAACGCATGAGGGCGTTGAGCCCGTTGGCCGCCCCGGTCTCCGACGCCGGGACGGCCGACATGATCAGCGCGGGCATCGCGGCGTACGCGATGCCGACCCCGGCGCTGATGACGCAGGTGAACACGACGATCTGCCAGACCCCGCCCATGAGCACGATGCCCAGGAAGTAGCCGACGGCGATCACCAGCGCGCCCGTCATCAGCGACACCTTCGGGCCCCGCGCGGCCGACAGGCGCGCCGCGAGCGGCGAGGTGGCCATCATCACCAGGCCGCCCGGCGCCATGCACAGGCCGATCACCAGCAGCGACTGGCCGAGGCCGTATCCCGTGGCCGCCGGGATCCCCAGCACCTGCGGCAGCACCAGCGACATCGCGAACATCGAGAAGCCGACCATGATGGAGGCCAGATTCGTCACCAGCACCCTGCGGCGGGCGGTGATCCGCAGGTCCACCAGCGGCCGCCGCGCGCGCAGCTCCCACACACCCCACAGCAGCAGGATGACCACGGCCGCGGCGACCAGTCCCAGAACGGTGCCGCTCGTCCAGCCCCAGTCGCCGCCCTTGGAGATCGCCAGCAGCAGGCACACCAGCCCGGCCGTCAACCCGACCGCGCCCAGCACGTCGAAGCGGCCACCGGTGCGCAGCGGCGACTCCGGTACGACGGCCAGCACCAGCCCGGCCACCACGGTGCCGAGCGCCGCCGAGACCCAGAACAGCACGTGCCAGCCGATGTGCTCGGCGAGCAGCGCGGCGCTCGGCAGACCCAGCGCGCCGCCCACGCCCAGCGAGGAGCTCATCAGCCCGATCGCCGAGCCGAGCTTCTCGGGGGGCAGCTCGTCACGCATGATGCTGATGCCCAGCGGGATGACGCCGGCGGCCGCGCCCTGAAGGGCCCGGCCCACGATCATCGGAGGCAGCGAGTCGCTGAGCGCGCAGATGACCGACCCGGCCACCAGCAGCCCGAGGCAGAGCACGAGGATCAGCCGCTTGCCGTACATGTCCCCCAGGCCCCCGAACACCGGGGTGGCCACGGCACCGGCCAGCAGGGTGGCGGTGATGGCCCAGGAGGTGTTCGACGGGGTGGCGTGCAGCAGGGCCGGCAGCTGCGGGACCAGCGGGATGACCAAGGTCTGCATGAGCGCGACCACGATGCCGGCGAACGCCAGCACCGCCACCGTCAGGCCGCCGCGTGGCGCCCGCACCTCGGTCCCAGGGACCAGCGTCGTCATCGACGTCCTGTCTCGATCGTTGCGAAATGGGGCTCTATGACCAGTCCCCCTTGTGCGCCGCGCTCACGCCTGCGTCCTTTTTCGGGTACGCGAAGATCACGCGGCGGCCGTCATAACCGTAAGGCGATCGCCTCAATAGAGTCAAGCAGTTGACTTAATCAAGGCGGTCCCTCTACGGTGCTCCCACGACCGTGCGGAGGTAAGGGTGACCACGACCAAGCCCGAGCGTGGCGGCGAGACCCGTGAGCTGCTCGTGACGACGGCCGAGCGGCTGTTCGCCGAGCACGGGGTGGCGGCGGTGTCCAACCGCCAGGTCAGCGAGGCGGCGGGGCAGGCCAACAACTCCGCGGTGGGCTACCACATCGGCACGAAGGCCGATCTCGTGCTCGCGATCGTCCGCCGGCACGCCGTGCCGATGGAGCGCCGACGCGCCGAGATGCTCACGACCGTCACGGATGCGGCCGGCCTGCACGAGTGGATCGCCTGCCTCGTACGCCCCGTCACCGAACACCTCGCCGACCTGGGCACTCCGACCTGGTACGCCCGGTTCGCCGCCCAGGTCACCACCGACCCCGCCTTCCGCAAGCTCGTCACCGACGAGACGGTCACGTCCTCGTCGCTGCGGCAGACCCTCGACGGGATCTCCCGGCTCGTCCCCGACCTGCACGAGCAGGTACGGCAGGAGCGCAAGGACATGATCCGGCACCTGCTGGTGCACATGTGCGCCGAGCGGGAACGCGCGCTGCACGAGGACACGGCCACCCCGCACGCGACCTGGGACGCCGCCGCGACGGGGATGATCGACGCGATCACCGGCCTGTGGCTGGCCCCGGTCAGCGGCGCTCCCTGATCTCACGGTGCCCTGATCTCACGGTGACGTGATCTCACGGTGATGGGCGGATGTCACTCCACGAGCCGGATGGCCGAGGCGGGGCACCCCGCGGCCGCGACGCGCACCGCCTCATGCCACTCCGGCGGGGGAGCCTCGTCCACCACGACGACGATGCCGTCCTCCTCGCGCTGGTCGAAGACCTGGTCGGCCGTCATCACGCACATCCCGCTGCCGCAACACAGGTCCTGGTCGGCGATGACCTTCATGACGAGTCCTCCGGTTACCACGTGACCCAGACGTCCTGCAGCCCGCCGGAGATCCCCCCGGTACGGAGCTTGAGGTCGTCGGGCGCGTCCCGCAACCGCAGGCTCGGCAGCCGCTGGGCCAGCGTGCCCAGCACGACCTGAAGCTCCATCCTGGCCAGGGGCTGGCCGATGCAGAAGTGCGGCCCGGCGCCGAAGGTGAGGTGCTGGTTGGCCTGCCGGCGCGGGTCGAACCGCTCGGGCTCGGGGAACTTGCGCGGGTCCCGGTTGGCGGAGGGCGCGCTGGGGATCAGCGTCGTCCCCGCCGGCACCGTCACGCCGCTCAGCTCGACGTCCTCGGTGATGAACCTGGGCACGCCGATCGCCGAGAGCGTGCTGTCCATGCGGAGAACCTCTTCGACCGTGCCCTGGATCAGCTCGGGGTCGTCGATCACCGCCTCGAAGCGCTCCCGCTCGGCGAGCACCATCGCCGTCATGATCGCGATCATGTTCGAGGTGGTCTCGTGCCCGGCCAGCAGCAGCCCGCGTACGGTGGCGATCAGCTCGGCGTGGCTGAGGCGGCCGTCCTCGCTGTCGGTGATCTGCGTCAGCTCGCTGAGCAGGTCGTCACCCGGGTTCGCGCGGTTGCGGTCGATCAGGCCGGAGACGTAGGCGTTGAAGTCCTCGTACGCCTGGTCGACCTCCTCCTGGGTGTTACGCGTCAGGGTCAGCATGGTGCTCGACCAGTGGGCGAACTTGTCCTGGTCCTCGCTGGGCGCGCCGACCAGCGCGCAGATGACGCGCACCGGAAGCGGCAGTCCCAGCCCGGCCGACAGGTTCGCCGGGGAGCCCTTGGCCACGAGGCCGTCCACCAGGTCGTCGGTCATCGCCTGGATCCTGGGGCGCCACACCTCCATCCGCCGGACCGTGAACCAGCGGCTGAGCAGCCGCCGCCACCGCAGGTGCCCTTCGCCCTCGCTGATGTTCTCGCTGCCCATCCTGCGCCGGCTGAACAGGCCGCCGTCCTTCGTGGTGGACATCCGGGCGGCGCCCTCGCGGGCGAGGTTGCGGCTGAACCGCGGGTCCGAGATCACCGCACGGGCGTCGTCGTACCGCGTCACCAGCCCGGCGACGTCTCCGCTGGGCAGCCGGACGTGCGCGACAGGGCACTGCTCGCGCAGCTCCGCCAGCTTCGCGGGCGGCTCCAGAGCCGTGGCCCGGTCGAAGGGATAATCGGGGATCGCCTCAGCAGTCATCGTGCCCTCCAGATCGGGAACCTGATCGAACTCACCTTAAGTCGCGTGCTTTATTAAGGCAACCTCCTTGAAATGGCCCTCGGACGTCCTTCCAGGGCGCCTTGGGTGCATAACGGGCGACGGGCGACCGTCGGGCGCGGGGCCGTCGCGCAGCGTCGCGTGGGAGCTAGGCTCAATAGATCGGAAATGTGGGAGAGAAAGGATCCGATCATCGTCAACGACTACTTTCCCTCGTCCGAGGGCCCGCGACGACCGGGGCGCCGGCGCGTGACCGAGGCGGCGATCCTCAGCAGCCACGACCAGAGCCGGGCCGACATCGCCCAGTGGACCTGCCCGCACGGGCAGCACGCCGGGCACGGCTGCGTCACCTGCTACGAGGTCTCGGCCGACGCCGATCCGGCGTTGCCGTTGTGGGAGGTAGCGGTGTGGTTCACCTCGGCGCGGCCGATCCCGATCAGGACCCTGCACGACGTGCACCGCCACGGCCGCCGCTTCGCGCTGGACCAGCCGTCGACTCCCCTGGTCTACCTGCTGAGCGGGCAGATACGCGCCGAACTGGGCGCGGAGGCGGTGGCGGGCATGGTCGGGTTCCTGCTGCAGAACCAGCACATCGTCGACGAATTCATCGTCACGGAGATTCGCGCCGTCCACTCCTGACGCCCGAATGGGTAGGGGACTACTCATGTGCGGCCCCCATTCCCCTCTCACTCTTGGCTGAAAGGCACAACCAAGAGAGAGGGGGCGCGATGGCTGTCACGCGAATCGACTGGCATTGGTTCTCCGCCGGGGGAAACGGCTACCACACGGTCGATATCAACCTTCCCCCGGCGCTGGTCGGCACGTCGGTCTCGCTGTACGGCGCGACCGGGGGCGGGACGCAGTACGCGGGGATCAGGCACTTCCGGCGCAGGCTCGACTCCGGCGCCGATCAGGACGTGGACTTCGGCGAGTGGCCCTCGTGGCCGCCGCTGGTCTTCGACCGCATCAGCGGCATCACCCTGGCGATCGCCACGGGCACGGATCAGGCCGGCTGGCTGCTCGCGCGGCTCGACTTCTGGGGGTGAGACATGGAATTCAGGTCAACGGGCGACGGCCGTGTCGCCTACGTCAAGGGCTGCGTCCTGTATGACGCCGACGGCGTGATCCAGCATGTCCATCACGTCGTGGACATGGAGGGCGTGGCGGAGACGCCGGAGAGCGTGGTCGCCGAGCGGGCGCTCGCGCTGGCCAGGGATCGGGGGCTCGACTACGCCGCGCTGCGGACGCTGCACGTCGACCCTTCGCTCATCAGCGGCGCGGTGCGCATGCGGGTCGACACCTCCAGCGGGGCCCTGGTGACGGAGGAGTCCGCCACCCTGTAGCCGCAGTCGTGACCGACCGGCGGCGCCCCGCCTGGTTCTGAAGCCAAGCCGGTGTCAATCTCCGTGCAAGCGGGTGTCGTTAGCGTCGCCGGTATGTCACGACGATGGTTATTCGGTGCCGGCGCGGCGACCGCGGTCGCCGCGCTGCTGCTCACATCCTCTCCGGCGGCGGCCGACACCGCCGCCCCGAACGCGGCGGCACCGGCGGCCACTCCGGCGAAGGTGTCCAGCAAGCTGTTCCACGCGTGGCTGCGCCGCGACCGCGCGGCGGCCGCGAAGGTGGCCACCCCCGCGGCGGTCCGTTCGATCTTCTCCTACGTCTATCGCGCGCCCGACGAGTTCGCGGGATGCACGGGCAACGCGTGCCGGTTCGTCCACACCAGCGTGCGGGTGCCGGGCGGGCTCAACGGGCTGCTCATGATCGTCTCAGGCTCGAAGGTCACCCGGGTCTACCAGTCGCGCCACGTGACCAAACCGGCGGTGGCCGCCAAGCAACTGCTCACGGCGTGGCATCAGGGCGACCGTGATCTCGGCCTCGAGGTGGCCACTCAACCGGCGGTCGCCAGACTCTTCCGCGTCAAGTACGACCCCAAGGGCGTCACCTATTACTTCCAGGGCTGCACCAAGGAGCCGAAGGGCTACAGCTGCGCCTACTCCTACGAAGGCGGCGCGCTGCTGATGCACCTCAAGGGCTCGGTCACCCGTGGGTACGACGTCCAGTCGATCGGCTACATCGCCGACTGACCGTTTCCGATTTCCGAGAACCTCAGGACGCGGGACGGGGTCACATCACGATCGGCAGGCTGCGGTCCAGCCCGGACATGTGCAGGAGACTGACCATGAACGGGCGGGGCCCGGCCAGCGCGAGCGTGATGCCCTGCGCGCGGGCGCGGTGCTGGATGCCGACCAGGATGCCCAGGCCGGTGGCGTCGCAGAACGACACCCCCGACAGGTCGATGATGAGCGTGCTGCCGCACGTCGTCAGAGCCGTCACCAGCCCCTGACGGAGCTCCTTGCTGGTGAAGATGTCGATCTCACCGCTCACCTGGATCGTGGTCGGCGCGGATGTTCCGCGGGCCCTAGGAAGCGGTATGGCGTGCGTGATGGTCATGATGATCCCCCATCGAGGTCCGCGCTCAGCGTGCCCTGTCCAGGCCTCTGGAGAAGCCCGTGAGCGGTCGATCGCCGTGGGCGACGCCGACCTGAGTGCCAACGCACGAAATATCCTCGGTGGGATGAGTTTATCGCATTTCCCTGGCCATCATTCGGAATAGTGCATTGGGGGATTTATTAACTAAAAAGGGATATTTCACGCGATTATTTACTGAAGCCCGCCATCAGGCCGCTGAGGAGTTGACGCCGGCCCACCACGTACAGGGTCAGGATCGGCAGCGTGGTCAGGACGACCGAGGCGAGCACCGCCGGCACGTTGATGCTGTACTGGCCCTGGAAGGTCCACAGCGCCAGCGGCAGGGTCCGTTTGTCCGGGCTCTGCGTGAGGATCAGCGGCAGCAGGAAGTTGTTCCAGATCGTCAGCGCGTTGTAGATCGTCACCGTCACCACGGCCGGGCGGGACAGGGGGAAGGCCAGGCGCCAGAGCGTCCCCCACTCGGTGGCGCCGTCCATCCGCATCGACTCGAACAACTCTTTCGGGACGTCGCGGATGAAGTTGGACAGGACCAGCACCGACAGCGGGATCGCGAAGGCGATCGACGGCAGGATCATCGCCAGCAGGGTGTCGTAGAGGTGCAGCCGGATGATGATCAGGTAGATCGGGATGACCGTCGCCTGCAGCGGGATGGCCAGGCCCATGAGGAACAGGGAGTTGACCGACCGGATGAACCGGCGGGAGGAGGAGCCCCGTACGATCGCGTAGGCCGCCATGAAGGAGACGCCGACCGCGGGGATCACCGCGCCGACGGTGACGATGAGGCTGTTGACGAAGTACTGGATGAAGTCGGACTCGATGACCATGCGGTAGTTGGCCAGGGTCGGCTCGGTCGGCGGCGCCAGCGGGTTCATCGCGTAGTAGTTGCTCTGCGTCTTGAAGCTGGTGATGACGATCCAGTAGATGGGCACCACCACGACGACCAGCCAGAGCCACCCGGTCGCGCCGCCCAGCCAGTTCCAGTGACGGGCGGGCGCGTCGCGTTCGTGCCGGGGCCGCTGGGCGTTGGTCCGCTCAGGGCGTGTTGTCAGGGTCGTCCCCATGTCAGGCCCCTTCCATCTGGCTGTGGTCGGCCTTGCCGCCGCCGAGGCGGCGCAGCAACAGCGACAGGGCGAGGCCCACGAGGACGAGGATGAGGGCGATCGCGCTGGCCGGGCCCATGAGGTTGGCCTGGAAGCCCCGCTTGTACATGTCCAGGGCGAGCACCCGGGTGGCGTCGCCCGGACCGCCGGCGGTCAGCACGAAGATCAGGTCGAAGAAGGTCAGCGAGCCGACGAGCACGAGGGTCGTGGACGTGATCATCGTGTACTTCAGCTGTGGCAGGGTGATGCTGAAGAACTTGCGGACCCGCCCGGCGCCGTCCAGCTCCGCGGCCTCGTACATCGACTGCGGGATCTGCCGTACGCCGCCTTGGTAGATCAGCGAGTGGAACGGGATGAACTGCCAGGACACCACGAAGACCACGACGCCGAGGGCGAGGCCGGGCCGGCCGAGCCAGTCCTGGCTGAGCAGCTCGATCTTCAGTCCGGCGCCGAGGCCGAAGTTCGGGTCGAGCAGCGCCTTGTAGGTGATGGCGATGGCCGCCGAGCTGAGCAGGAGCGGGATGAAGTACAGCACCGACAGCACCGCGCGGTAGCGCTGGGCCCCGGCCAGGAACACCCCGAGCAGGATGCTCGCCGGCGTCTGCACCAGCCAGGACAGCGCCATGATCAGGAACGTCACCCACAGCGCGTGCGGCAGGCCGGGGTCGGTGAGGACGGCGTGCCAGCTCGTGAAGCCCGAGAAGTGGATGTCGCCGATGCCGTCCCAGGTGGTGAAGCTGAGCGCGAGGACCCCGATCAGCGGGATCACCCCGAAGCCCACGAAGAACACCAGCGCCGGAACGGTCAGCCACGCGAGGGGAAGGTCGCGTCCCCCTCGCGCCCGGGCCGATGACTGACCTGCTCCGGCGGAGGTCGGAATCGTGGTCACTTGCCGATGACCGCGTTCATGTTGGTGGTGAACTGCTGCGGTGAGATCGACAGCTGGAACAGCTTGGCGATGTTGTCGAGCAGCACCTCCGCCGCCGTGGGGCTGAGCGCCTGGTCCCAGGACTGGGCGAACGTCTTGGCATTGCTGGCGATGCCGTAGACGAACTTCAGCCACTCCGCGTCCTTGGAGGAGGTGAACGCGCTGTCGGCGCCCTTGACGATCGGCACCGAGCCGGCCCCGACCCACGCCTTGACCTCATCGTCCGAGAGCAACGAGGCGAAGAACTTCTTGGCGATCTCCTTCTGCTCCGGGGTCGCCTTGGCGGAGATCGACATGTACTGGCCGGGGTTGCCGACCGTGTCGCTGGGGTCACCCTTACCGCCGTCGACCGGCGGGAAGTTCATGTAGCCGAGGCTGCCGCCGGAGACGAAGTCGCCGCCGTCGGCGGACATGCTGCCGTACGTCCAGCCGCCGTGGAGCATCATCGCGGCCTTGCCGGTGTACAGCAGCGCCTGGTCGGCGTTGGAGTCCGCGGTGATCGAGGAGAAGCCCTTGATGAACCCGTTGGCCTTGATCAGGGCCTGCATCTTGGTCAGGGCGTCGATGGCGGCCGGGTTGGACCAGGCGTCCTTCTGACCGTCGAACACGGCCTGGAACACCTCGGAGCCGCCGATGCGGTCGAAGAGGAACTCCAGCCACATCATGTTCGTCCAGCGGGACTGCCCGCCGAGGGAGAACGGCGCGATGCCCTTGGCGTTGAACTTGGGCACCAGGTCCATGATGTCGCCCCAGGACTGGGGCGGCTGGGCGCCGATCTGCTCGAAGAGCTTCTTGTTGTAGTACAGGACGATCGGCTGCACGGTCTCGCACGGCATCGCGTAGATCTTGCCGTCCACCGTCGCGGCCCCGAACGAGGACGGGAACAGCCGGTCCTTGACCGCGGCGTTCTGCCCGAACCACGAGGTGAGGTCCTCGACCTGGCCGGCCTGTACGTAGCTGCGCAGGCCGCCGCCGCCCCAGCCCCAGATGATGGTGGGCGCCTGGCCGGCGCCGATCGCCGTCTTGATCTTCGTCTTGAAGGCGTCGTTCTGGAAGGTCGTCCCGGTGATCTGGCCGTTGGGATTGGCCTTGTTGAACCGCTCCATGGCGGCGGTGCGGATGCCTTCCTGCGGCTGGGTGGACAGGTACCAGTAGGTGGCCTTGGCGCCACCGCCACCACTGCTGGCACCGGGTTTGGTGGGGCCGGAGCTGCCGCAGGCGGCGAGCGCGGCGCCCAGGGGCAGGCCCATCGAGAGGCTGAGGAAGGTGCGGCGAGACGTTGTCCTGGACTCCACGCTGATCTCCGTACTCGAATGCCGGGGGCGGGCCGCGGCTCGTTGATCATCGGATGCGGTGGCCGGCGGTCGTGGAGCAGCACCCCCCGATGCCTCTCCCCCAATCCGCCTTTTTAAGTAGCTTCACGAAACATTTGCGAAATGACCGCGCGGCCGTCAATCTAGATTTCGGCTGTTGACGTGTCAAGACCCAGGAACGCCCCGGCAATCGCCGCCCGTAAAGATCACTTGTCGGCGCCGAAACATTGCGAAACATTGCGGCACTAAGGAGAGCAGCAGATGACGGCTGTAGATCGGTCCCTCGCGGCGGAGCAGGCTCTCCGCCCGTGGCAGGACCAGACGCTCCCCGTGGCCGAACGGGTCGACGCCCTTCTTGCCGAGATGACCCTGGAGGAGAAGGTCGGCCAGCTCGGCAGCCGGTGGGTGGGCAACGACATGCAGCCGGCCGACCAGCCCGATCCGGACCCGGACGTGACCCTCAATGTGGCGCCGATGCAGGACGTGTTCGCCGCGTCCGGGACCATCCCGTTGGAGGAGGCGAGCCGCCACGGGCTCGGGCACCTGACCCGCGTCTTCGGCAGCGGACCGGTCACCGCGGCCGAGGGCGCCGCGGAAGTGGTCCGCCTGCAACGGGTGGTCGTCGAACGGTCCCGGCTCGGCATTCCGGCGCTGGTCCACGAGGAGTGCCTCACCGGGTTCACGACGTACGGCGCGACCGTCTACCCCGCGGCCATCGCGTGGGGCGCCACGTTCGACCCCGGCCTCGTGCAGCGGATGGCCGCCGCCATCGGGCGGGACATGCGCGCCGTGGGCGCGCACCAGGGCCTGTCCCCTGTGCTGGACGTCGTGCGCGACTACCGCTGGGGCAGGGTCGAGGAGACGATGGGCGAGGATCCCTATCTCGTCTCGATGCTCGGTGCCGCCTATGTCCGCGGCCTGGAGAGCGCCGGGATCATCGCCACTCTCAAGCACTTCGCCGGCTACTCCGCCTCGCGGGCGGCCCGCAACCACGGTCCCGTCCCGATGGGCCGCCGCGAACTGATGGACATGATCCTGCCGCCCTTCGAGACGGCCATCGTCGAGGGCGGCGCGCGCTCGGTGATGAACTCCTACTCCGACGTGGACGGCGTCCCGGCCGCCGCCGACTCCTGGCTGCTGACCGACCTGC
Organism: Nonomuraea sp. NPDC049158; assembly: GCF_040648335.1. Taxonomy (NCBI): domain Bacteria; kingdom Bacillati; phylum Actinomycetota; class Actinomycetes; order Streptosporangiales; family Streptosporangiaceae; genus Nonomuraea; species Nonomuraea sp. NPDC049158. The sequence goes on along the minus strand of NZ_JBEZDM010000043.1, from coordinate 17,821 downwards.
TGCGCGAGGAGTGGGGATTCACCGGGACGGTCGTCTCGGACTACTGGGCCGTGCCGTTTCTGGCGACGATGCACGAGGTCGCCGCCGACACCGATGAGGCCGGCGTCCTGGCGCTCACCGCGGGCGTCGACGTCGAGCTGCCCGACACCCTCGGCTTCGGCCCGCACCTGGTGGAGCGGGTGCGCCGGGGCGAGCTGCCCGCGTCCCTGATCGAGCGGGCGGCGCGCCGCCTGCTCACCCAGAAGGTCCAGCTGGGCCTGCTCGACCAGGACTGGACGCCCGAGGGCTCGATGTCCGCGGCGGCCGGGATGGACCTGGACTCGCCGGCCCCCGAGGGCTCGATGTCCGCGGCGGCCGGGGTGGACCTGGACTCGCCGGCCAACCGGGCGCTGGCCCGCGAGATGGCCGAGCGGTCCATCGTCCTGCTCGACGGCGGCACCGCGCTGCCCCTGCGCGCGGAGGAGCTGCGTCGCGTCGCGGTCGTCGGGCCCGCCGCGGCCGAGCCGCGCGCCTTCATGGGCTGCTACGCCTTCCCCAACCACGTCCTGCCCCGCCACCCGGGCCTCGGGCTCGGCCTCGAGGCGCCCAGCGTCCTCGACGCCCTGCGGACCGAGCTGCCGGAGACCGAGATCGTCCACGAACGCGGCTGCGACGTGCGGGGCGAGGACCGCTCCGGCTTCGCCGCCGCGACGGCCGCGGCCCGCGAGGCGGACCTCTGCGTGGCCGTCGTGGGCGACCTCGCGGGCCTGTTCGGGCAGGGGACCTCGGGCGAGGGCTGCGACGCCGAGGACCTCCGGCTGCCAGGCGTGCAGGAGGACCTGCTGGCCGAGCTAGCCGCGACGGGGACGCCGGTCGTCGTGGTCGTCGTCTCCGGCCGCCCGTACGCGCTGGGCGAGGTGCACGCCGGAGCCGCCGCGCTCGTCCAGGCGTTCATGCCCGGCGAGGAGGGCGCGGCGGCGATCGCCGGCGTGCTGTCCGGCCGGGTCCAGCCCGGCGGCCGGCTGCCCGTGCAGATCCCCCGCCGGCCGGGCGGGCAGCCGGGCACCTACCTGCAGCCGCCGCTGGGCCTCAACAGCCACGGCATCAGCAACCTCGATCCCACTCCGCTGTTCCCCTTCGGCTACGGCGCCTCCTACACCTCCTTCGAGGTCGGCGACCTGCTCATCAGCGACGCCGAGGTGCCCACGGACGGCGAGTTCACGGTGTCGGTCCGCGTCCGCAACACCGGTGGCCGGGCGGGCGAGGAGGTCGTCCAGCTGTATCTGCACGACGTGCTCGCCCAGGTGACCCGGCCGGTGCGGCAGCTGGCCGGGTTCGCGCGGGTCCGGTTGGAGCCGGGTACGAGCACGTGCGTACGCTTTCACGTACACGCTGACCGGACCGCCTTCACCGGCCGTGACCTGCGGCGGATCGTCGAGCCCGGGGACGTCGAGGTGCTCGTCGGCACCTCCGCCGCCGACCTGCCGTGCCGCGGCGCCGTGCGGCTGACCGGTCCGCTGCGGGTCGTCGGGCGCGGCCGGCGGCTCGTCACGCCCGTGGACGTGGACCCCGTGGCAGGGAAACAGGAGGGCAGAGATGCCGGTCAGTCCTAGGCGGGCCACGCTGGCCACCGTGGCGGCCTCGGCCGGCGTGTCCGTCGCGACGGTCTCCAAGGTGCTCAACGGCCGCAGCGACGTCGCGCCGGCGACCCGCTCCCTGGTGCAGTCCCTGCTGCAGCAGCACGACTACGTCGCGCCGTCACCGCGCCGGACCGAGACGACCGGGGTCGCCACGATCGAGGTGCAGTTCGACACGGATCTGACCGCGTACTCCGCCGAGATCATCCAGGGCGCGGTCGAGGCCGGGGCTGAGGTCGGCATCGGGGTCGTCATCAGCATCCGCAGAGACCGGGAGCGAACCCCCGGGTGGGTCCGCGACCTGATCTCCGCCGGGCGGCGGGCGCTGATCGCCGTGACCAGCGAGCTGACCTCGTCCCAGCTGACCGCCCTGTCCCGGGCCCACCTGCCGCTGGTCGTGATCGACCCGCTGAACCTGCCCCGCGTCCGCGTGACCAGCATCGGGTCGACCAACTTCACGGGCGGCTTCGCCGCGACCCAGCACCTGCTCTCCCTCGGTCACCGGCGCATCGCCTACCTCGGCGGCCCGGCGACCGCGGCCTGCAACCAGGCCCGCCTGCACGGCTACCGCGCCGCCATGGAGGCCGAGGGAGTGCCCATACCCCCCGGCTACGTACAGACGGGGCGCTTCCACTACCACGACGGCATGGTCACCGGCGCGGCGGTGCTCGACCTGGCCCAGGCGCCGACGGCGATCTTCGCGGCCAACGACGAGATGGCCCTGGGCGTCATGGAGGCCGCCCGGGCGCGCGGCCTGCGCATCCCCGAGGACCTCAGCGTGGTGGGCTTCGACGACACCCAGCTCGCCCCGATGGCCTCACCCCCGCTGACCACCGTCCGCCAGCCGCTGCGCGAGATGGGCGGCGTCGCCCTGCGCACGGCGCTGCGCCTGGCGGCCGGCGAGAAGATCGACTCCCACCACGTCGAACTCGCCACCGAACTGATCGTCCGGGGCTCGACCGCGCCGGCCGGCGGACCGGCGTAATTCTGGTACGTACGGCACCTGATCAGGCGGTCTCCTATGACGGGCCGGTGAACGCCGCTCCAACGTTGACGGGACCGGCGGCGTCTCCCTGACGACCAGTGTCAGGAATAGACCAACGTCCACTTTGTCGCTCGGCAAACCTGGCCATTTATTGACTAAACGGACGCTGTCACCGTCAAGGTGCCCGCCCTCCTCGCCTCCGACGAGCCAGCTGCGCCCGTCCGAGGACGGCGGCAGAAGGGCCCACCCCCCATGCACCGTAAGCGTGCGTTATCGGCTGCCTTCAGCGTCACCTGCGCCACCGTCCTGACCCTGGCCATCACCACGCAGCCGGCCGCGGCGACCCCGCCGAACATCCCGTCCGCGGCCACCGCCGCCTCCCGGCTGGCCACCCTCACCGTGGCCGCCGAATCCCACGGCAGCACGTACGACCGCGACCTGTTCCCGCACTGGATCACCCAGAGCGGGACCTGCAACACCCGCGAAGAGGTCCTCAAGCGCGACGGCGCCAACGTGGTGACCGACTCCTCCTGCGCCGCCGTCTCCGGCAGCTGGTACAGCCCCTACGACGGCGCGACCTGGACCGCCGCCTCCGACGTCGACATCGACCACATGGTCCCCCTGGCCGAGGCATGGGCCTCGGGCGCGTGGGCGTGGACGACCGCCCAGCGCCAGCAGTACGCCAACGACCTGGGCGGCCCCGAGCTGTGGGCCGTGACGGACAACGTCAACCAGTCCAAGAGCGACCAGGACCCGGCCGAATGGCAGCCCCCGCGCACCGCCGAACGCTGCCGCTACGCCCGATCCTGGATCCAGGTCAAGTGGTACTACAGCTTGACCCTCGACAGCGCCGAGAAGACGGCGCTGAGCAGCATGCTCGCCTCCTGCTGACCCCCTACCGCAACGGCGTGGCCGCCCCGCGGCTTGGTCGTCCGGCGATGTGCAATAGCGTGTCCCGACGGAAGTCTGTGGGGAAACGAGGTCAATCGTGGACAGCCGAGGCGTGCTCGTCACCGGATCGTCGCGTGGGATCGGCCGCGAGATCGCCAAGATCTTCGCCGCCGGCGGCGACCGGGTCGCGATCCACCACCGGGACTCCTCCCAAGAGGCGGAGGAGGTCAGATCGGCGCTCGACGGCGATGGCCACGCCGTTGTCCAGGGAGACATAGCGGATCCGGAGGCCGTCGCCGCGTTCGTCTCGGCGGCGATCGACGCCCTCGACGGCATCGACGTGCTCGTGAACAACGCCGCCGTGTACCTCTTCCACGATCCGCTGACCGTGGACTACGCGTCCTGGCAGCGAATCTGGCGCCGGACCGTCGAGGTGGACCTGCTCGGCGCCGCGAACGTCTCCTGGTGCGTGGCCCGGCACATGGTGGAGCGCGGCCGCGGCGGACGCATCGTCAACGTCGCCTCCCGCGGCGCCTACCGGGGCGAGCCGCAGGCGCCGGGATACGCCGCCGCCAAGGCCGGCCTGACCGCGATGGCTCAGTCGCTGGCCATCGCGCTCGCCCCGCACCGCATCGCGGTCTCCTCGGTGGCGCCGGGTTTCGTCGAGACCGACATGGCGGCCTCCATTCTGACCGAGGAGAACCGGGCCGGCGTCGAGGCGCAGAGCCCGTTCGGCCGGATCGCCCAGCCGCAGGAGGTCGCGGCGGCGGTGCGCTATCTCGCCTCGGCCGAAGCGGAGTTCGTCAGCGGCACGGTGCTCGACCTCAACGGCGCCTCTTACCTGCGTTGAAAGGCGGATCGGCGCTGAGGCGAGCACAGCCTGTCGTCACAGTAAGTGTCGCCTCGACTACTTTCCGTACATGATGGAGGGCGTCCTACGGCGAGCCACGGGCTCGCCCAGCGGAAACTTGCATCAAGGAGCAGTGTGAAGAGAATCCTCCTCGTACCCGCCCTGACCGCCGGAATCATCGCCCTGACCGCCAGTGCCGCCTACGCCTCGCAGTACGTCGCCTACGAAGGCCGGGGCTTCACCGGCAGGTCCGTCGTCCTCGACGCGTGCGGGGTGTCCAACATCCCCTTCCACGGGTCCTACAAGTGGTACGGCGACGGCCAGTCCGGGCGCATGTACAACCAGCCCAACGCGCAGGGCGTGATGCATTTCGAGCTGGCCTCCAACCGCAACGCGGAGCAGCGGACGCCGGTCGGCTGGCAGAGCATCTTCATCGTGTGCTGATCTGAGCGACCACGGTCTGAGCGACCACGGGGGGCGTCCGCTCGGCGGGCGCCCCCCGTGGCGTGTCAGCGCTCCAGGAGGATCCGCACGTCCCAGGGGCCGAGCGTCAGCTCCCCGCCGGCGTCGTGGTCGCTGCCGTCGAGGACGTCCCGCACCGCGACGGGCAGCCGGACCGCGACCGGGTCCCACGACCAGTTGTGTACGAAGCGGACCTTGCGGCCGTCCCGGGAGGTGGCGCCCGTGGACGTCACGCTCGCCGCCCCGAACCGCCAGCCCGACGGCTCGGCCGGGACGGCCCAGTCGAACAGGGCGCGGGCCAGGACGGTGTCGGGCACGGTCCCCACGTAGGTGATCCGCCCTTCTCCGTGCGCGCGGCTGGTGACGGCGGGCCACCGGCCGTAGTGCGGGTGCTCGTAGCGGGCGAGCACCTGCGCGGTCTCCACCCCGCACCTCGTCCGCCCGGCGCTCGGTCTCCACCCGCACCCCGTCGGCCCAGCGCGCGGCCGCCGCGCCGGGCGGGAGCGTCAGCGGCGAGCCTTCGGGCGCGTGGACCGGGAGGTCGGCGTCCAGGTTGGCGAACTCCTCGTACGAGATGCCGGCCGGCTCCGCGAGACGGCCCGGCATGACGTCGGTGCGGGCCCGCGCCTCCAGGTCGCCGTAGCCGGTACGCGGTCCGAGGACCAGATGACCTCCGGCGGCGGCGTAGGCGGCGAGCCAGGCGAGGGTGTCATCGTCGGCGATGTAGAGCGCGGGCACGACCAGGACGGGATGCCGGCCGGCGGCGTCGGCCGCGTCCTGGGCGGTGAGCTGCTCGGTGTGCGTGATCCGCACCTGCAGGCCCGCGTCGAAGGCGCCTTGGTAGAACGGGTCGAAGATGCCCTCGTACGAGCGCCGGTCCGGCCCGCCCTGACCGTCGGCGAGCGGCGGGTAGAACTCCAGCGCCCACTTGCTCGGCGCGGAGTAGAGCATCGTGACGTCGGCGTCCGGCGTGAGCCCCGCGATCAGGTCCCCGGCGGTCCTGAGCTCGGCTCCGATGCGCGCGATCGGCTTGTTACCGGAACGTTGCCGCTACTGCGCTCAGCGTGTGTCACTGTCTTCAAGGGCACGCGATCATGACGAGACGTCGAGGTCCTGGGCACGGTGCAATCCCATGGCCCGGTTCAGGCGCCCGGTCAACCGCGTGACCGTGGTGCGGGGCAACACGCGGGAGAGCCATGTCGCCGGCCTGTTGATCGCCCGCCCGGGGTAGGAGTTGACGGCGCCCCTGGCGAAGGTGTCTAGGGTCTTGACCGCGACATCCTCCGGCGCGTCGGTGAACGCTGGGTTCATGGTGGCGGAGGTGGCGTCGAAGAACCCGGTGGCGGTGGCTCCGGGGTGGGCCGCCATGACCCGCACCCCGGTGCCGCGCAGCTCCTCGGCCAGCGCCTCGGTGAACGACAGCACGAACGCTTTCGTCGCCGCATAACTGGCCTGGTACGGCATCGGCTGGAAGGCGGCCGTGGACGCCACGTTGATGATTCCGCCGTGCCCTCTCTCCGCCATGCGGTTGCCGAGCACGTGGGTCAGGCTCATCAGGGCGGTGACGTTCAGTTCGACGGAGTCGACGTTGCGCCGCAGCGAGGAGCTCAAGAACGGGCCGACAGCGCCCGCGCCCGCGTTGTTGACCAGAAGATCGACGGTGCGATTCCGCCGGTCGAGTTCCGCTGTCAGGCGCGCCACCCCGTCGGGATCGGCGAGATCGGCCACCTCGGGCGTGACGGCGACCCCGTGCTCCTGCTGGATCTCGTCGGCGACCCGCCGCAGCGCGTCACCGGAGCGGGCCACGAGCACGAGATCGGCCCCTCGCCGGGCGAGTTCATGGGCGTACGCCACGCCGAGACCCTTCGAGGCGCCGGTGACGAGCGCGGTGATGCCTTCGTACTTGTCCATAGAGATGTCACTTTCGGCGCCGTCATTTACTTCGAGTCTCGAAGGTAACAGCTTCGAGGTTCGAAGCAAACTGCTAACCTCAGGGCATGACGGATCAGCCGCTCGAGCTGGTGGTGCGGGCCAGCCACGAGATCTCCCTGCTGACCAGCGATCGCATCACCGGGGCACTTGAGGAGCTCAGGCTCACGCTCGCGACGGCGCACGCCCTGTGGGCGATCGACCCTGGGGAGCCCGCGCCATCGATGAAAGTGCTGGCCGACCGGCTGTTCTGCAACGCGCCCAATCTCAGCTTCCTCGTCAACCAGCTGGTCGAGCGCGGGTACGTCGCGCGTGACGTGGACGCCAACGACCGGCGTTCGCGGGTGGTCGTGCTGACCGAGGAGGGCCGGCGCGTACGCGAGCGCGTCATGCGTGTGACGCTTGAGCAGAGCCCGTTCGCCGGCTGCGAGCCGGAGGAGCTGAGCCGGCTCGCCGCCATCCTCCAACGGGTGCTCGACCGTACGGGGCCACGGCCGTCCACCCGTCCGGCTCGCGGCCGGACGGGCTAGGTCACATCCGGTCAGATGGCCGCTGTCCAGGTCTCGGCCAGGGTGAGGAAGGCCGAGTTCTCCTCTGGTAGCCCTATGGTGACGCGGACTCCTTCTCCCGGAAAGGCGCGGACGATGACTCCGTTGGCGAGGCAGTGGTCGGTGAAGGCCGTGCTGTCCTGGCCGAGCGGCAGCCACACGAAGTTCGCCTGGGAGGCGGGCACGTCATAGCCGAGGGCACGGAGTTCACGGGTGACGCGCTCACGCTCGTCGACCGTGCGGGCGACCCGCCTGGCGACCTCCTCATGCTCCTGGAGCGCGGCGATCGCCGCCTCTTGGGCGAGGGCGCTGACGCTGAACGGGGTCTGCGTCTTGCGTACTTGCGCGATGATCTCGGGTGACCCGACGCAATAGCCGATCCGCAGCCCCGCCAGCGCGTACGCCTTGGAGAAGGTTCTGAGGACGACGACGTTCGGCCGGTCGCCGAAGAGCGCGAGCGCGTCCGGTACGACGGACGGATCAGCGTATTCGTGGTAGGCCTCGTCGACGACGATCAGCACGTGCTCGGGCACCCGGTCGATGAAGGCGCGCAGGGCGCTCTCGCCGACGGGTGTCGAGGTCGGGTTGTTGGGGTTGCAGACGAAGACCAGCCGGGTCCGTTCGGTGATGGCCGCCGCCATGGCCTCGAGGTCCTGGACGTGGTCGCGCAGTGGCACCGGTACGGCCGTTCCGCCCGCCACCGCGGTCAGGATGGGATACGCCTCGAACGACCGCCAGCCGAAGACGACCTCGCCGCCCGGCGCCGACACCGTGTGCAGCAGTTGTCCGCAGACTTCGGAGGAGCCCGCTCCCACGGCGACGCGGTCGGTGGTCACGCCGTGGTGGTCGGCGAGCGCCTCGAGCAGGCGGCCGGCGCCCATGTCCGGGTAACGGGACAGGCCGCCGGTCAGCCGGGCGAGCCGGGAGGCGACGCTGGGCAGCAGACCGTAGGGACATTCGTTGCTGGCCAGGACGACGGCTCCGGGCATCTTGCGTCCCGGCACGTAGGACTGGAGTGCGATCAGGGACGGGCGTACATGGACCATGTGGGTCTCACTTCCTTTCGGTGCCGGTCGCCATACGTGGGCGCGTCTGTGCCGGTCGTCACGCGTGGGCTAGCAGGATCGCGGGGTTCTCCACGCAGTCGGCCACGTAGCGCAGGAAGCCGCCCGCCGCGCCGCCGTCGCAGACACGGTGGTCGAAGGTCAGCGACAGCTGGGTGACCTTGCGGGGCACGACCGCGCCGCCGGTCACCCAGGGGCGGTCGATGATGCGGCCGACGCCGAGGAGCGCGGCCTCGGGATGGTTGATGATCGGAGTGGATCCGTCCACGCCGAAGACTCCGTAGTTGTTGAGCGTGAACGTACCCCCGGTCAGCGCTGTGGGAGGCAGTCCGCCCGAGCGGGCGAGGCCGGTGAGGCGGGTCAGCTCCGCGGCGAGTTCCGCGGTCGTCATCAGGTGCGCGTCCCGGACCACCGGCACGACGAGGCCGCGATCGGTCTGCGCGGCGAAGCCGAGGTTGACGTGACCGTGCCGGACGATCTCGGCGCGGGCGGTGTCGACCGAGGAGTTCAGCTCAGGGAAGCGTCGCAGACCGGCCACACAGATGCGGGCCAGGAGCGCGAGCAGCCCAATGCCGAGCTCCGGGCGGTCCTGTCGCAGCGCGTCCTTCACCGCGAGCAGGCCGGTGGCGTCGACGTCCACCCAGGTGGTGGCGTCGGGGATCTCGGTGCGGCTGCGGGTCAGCTTGTCGGCCACCACCCGGCGCAGCCCGCGCAGGGGGATGCGCTCCGCCGTCAACGCCGTCCCGGCCGAGCCGAGCGCAGACGCGGGCGGCACCGCTCCGGTCGCGCCGCCCGGAGACGCGGGCGCCGTTCCCGTCGCAGGGAGCGCGGACGCGGACGCCGTTCCCGTCGCGGAGAGCAGGGGCGCGGGCGATGCCGCGGAGTCCCCGGCTGCCTTGCCGAGGTCGGCGATGGCCTGCTCGACGTCGCGACGCAGGATCACGCCGCGAGGTCCAGTGGGGGTGATGGCGGCGAGATCCAGTCCGTGCTCGTGGGCGATCCGGCGGACGAGCGGCGAGACCACGCGTGGCGCCTGTGCCGGTGCGTGCTGCGGTGCGCGCCCCGGCGCAAACTCGGGTTCGGCCACAAGCTCCGGCTCGCCCGCACGCTCGGGTTGAGCCGCACGCTCGGGTTGAGCCGCAAGCCCCGGTCGAGCCGCAAGCTCGGGTCCGGCGGCCAGAGGAGCGGCGGACGCCTCCGGTGCCGTTTCGGGGGCCCTGTGGTCGGCGCGCCGGGAGCCGCCCCGGCGCCGCCGCGTGCCGGACGTGCGGCCCGTGCCGTACCCGATGAGGACGTTGCCGGAGCCGGCCTGTTCCTCCTCGCGGTAGCGAGCCGCCGCGGGGTCCGTGTCCTGGTCGACGGTGGCCGCAGGAGCCGTGTCCTGGTCGGCGGCGGCGGAGCCGACCTCGATGAGCGGTTCGCCCACCGTCAGGACGGTGCCCGCCTGCGCGTGGAGCCGCAGGACGGTCCCGGCGAAGGGGACCGGCACCTCCACGGCCGCCTTGGCGGTCTCGACCTCCACCACGATCTCGTCGATCTCGACCGTGTCGCCGACGGCGACCTTCCATACGACGATCTCGGCTTCCGTCAGGCCCTCGCCGAGGTCGGGCAGCCGGAACACCTGCCGCGCGGCAGTGGTCGTCATGACGCCTCCCGGGCCAGGTGAAGGAGATCGGGCTCGTCACCGAACTGGAGCCGGTCGACCGTGTCGAGGATCCGATCGACGTCGGGCAGATGCGCGTGCTCGAGTATGGGAGGCGGGTACGGGATGTCGAATCCCGAGACACGTAGCACGGGCGCGGCCAGGGAGTGGAAGCAGCGTTCCTGTACGCGGGCCGCGATCTCCGCGCCCACCCCGGCGAACCCCTGAGCTTCCTGGACCACCACGCAACGGCCCGTCTTGCGTACCGAGGCCACGACCGTCTCGTCGTCGAACGGGACGATCGTCCGCAGGTCCACCACCTCCAGGGAGATGCCGTCCTGGGCGGCGGCGTCGGCGGCCTGGAGGGCCACGGGGACGCTCGGCCCATAGGCGACCAGCGTCGCGTCGCGTCCCTCGCGCCGCACCACCGCCTGCCCGAACCCGCCGGCCCGCCGGTCGGCGGGCGTGATCTCGCCCTTGGACCAGTACAGCCGCTTGGGCTCCATGAAGATCACCGGGTCGGGGTCGGCGATGGCGTCGCGCAGCAGCCAGTACGCGTCGTCGGGGGTCGCGGGGGTCACGACCTTCAGCCCCGGAGTGTGGGCGTAGTAGGCCTCGCTGGAGTCGCAGTGGTGCTCGACACCGCCGATGCCGCCCGCGTACGGAATCCGGATCACCATCGGCAGCGACAGCCGCCCGCGCGTGCGGTTGCGCAGTTTGGCCACGTGTGAGGCGATCTGCTCGAAGGCGGGGTAGGCGAAGGCGTCGAACTGCATCTCGACCGCCGGGCGGAACCCGCCCATGGCCATGCCCACGGCGAGGCCCACGATCCCCGCTTCGGCCAGCGGGGTGTCGAAGCACCGATCCTCGCCGAACTCCTTGGTCAGCCCGTCGGTGACGCGGAAGACGCCGCCCAGCGGGCCCACGTCCTCGCCGAAGACGAGCACCCGCTCGTCTTCGCGCAGCGCGTCCCGCAGCGCCGCGTTCAGCGCCTGCGCCATCGTCATCGTGGTCATGTCAGTCCTCCGTGGCGGTCAGCTCGGACGCCAGCAGTGCCCGCTGCTCGCGCAGCTGGGGTGTGGGCTCGGCGAAGACGTGGTCGAACAGCTCGAACGGGTTCGTCTCCGGGTCGGCGTTCATCTCGTCGCGCAGGCGGGCGGCGTACTCCTCGGCGGCCGAGTGCGCCGCGGCGACGGCCTCGGCGTCCAGGAGGCCCCGGCCGCGCAGATAGGTCTCCAGGCGGGCGAGGGGGTCGGCCGACTCCCAGCGCTCGACTTCTTCCGTCTCCCGGTACCGGGTGGCGTCGTCGGCGTTGGTGTGGGCGTCCATGCGGTAGGTGTGCGCCTCCACCAGGAAGGGGCCGCCGCTGGTCCGCGCCCGCCGTACGGCCTCGGTCAGGACGGACAGAACCGCGACGAGGTCGTTGCCGTCCACCTGCTCGGACGGGATGCCGTAGCCGATCCCCTTGTAGGCGAGCGCGGGAGCCGCGGTCTGCTTGGCCAGGGGTACCGAGATCGCGTACTTGTTGTTCTGCACGAAGAACACGACGGGGGCGTGGAGGACCGCCGCGTAGTTGAGCGCCTCGTGGAAGTCGCCCTCGCTGGTGCCGCCGTCGCCGATGAAGGCCATGACGACGCCGTCCTCGCCCTTGCGGCGCAGGGCCTCGGCCATGCCGACCGCGTGGATGGTCTGGGTGGCCAGCGGCGTGCACTGCGGCGCGACCCGCGTGGCCGCGGGGTCGTACCCGCAGTGCCAGCCGCCCCGCAGCAGGGTGAGCACCTCGACGGGATCCATGCCGCGGGCGACCAGGGCCACGCAGTCCCGGTAGGTGGGGAACAGCCAGTCGTCCTCGCGCAGCGCGAGCACGCCGGCGATCTGGCAGGCCTCCTGCCCGCGGCTGGACGGGTAGACGGCCAGGCGGCCCTGCTTGGTCAGCGCGGTGGCCTGACGGTCGAAGCGACGGCCCAGGACCATCCGGCGGTACGCCTCCAGCAACTGCTCGTCGGCGGGCGCCGGGTAACCGGCGGGCGCGCGCACGGCCGTGCCGTCCTCGGCGATGAAGCGCACCGGCTCGGGTGAGGGGAGAAGGCCGTCGACCGCTTGACGGCTCGTCCGCACGGACATCGCGACGCTCTCTTTCTCTGGACGTTTGACAAGGAAAGCGTCGACCTCTGGAACCATCTGTTCAAGACATCAGGCATGATGAGCGACAAATGGGTTCAATGAGGACATGGGGAGAGCCAAATGTCAGCCGACGAGGGCGTTGCGGGGGTCTGGCCGGGACATTCGGCCAGCAAATTGGACGGGGTGGACCGCGCGATCATCGCTGAGCTGCTGCGCGACGGCCGGATGTCGATGCGGACGCTCGCCGAGCGCGTCCACATCTCCCGCGCCAACGCCTACGCCCGCCTCACGCGGCTGATGGACGACGGGGTGATCACCGGCTTCACGGCCGAACTCGCCCCGCACAAGGCGGGTCTGGGCACCAGCGCGTACGTCTCGGTCACCATCGAGCAGAACTCCTGGCGTACGGTGTCGGCCAGGCTCCGGGGCATCCCGTACGTCGAGCACTTCGCGATGGTCGGCGGCGACTACGACGTCCTGGCCCTGGTCAGGACGCCGGACAACGCGGCACTCAGGCAGGTGGTGCTGGAACGCATCCAGGACATCCCCGGCGTCCGGGCCACCCGCACCTGGCTGGTGTTCGACGAGGCCCGTGGCCGGGGTGCGGACTGGGGGGCACGGGAGGGCTGAGCTACTTCGCGGACTCGCGCGTGTCCCGGGAGGCCTCGTACTCCTCCAGGAGCGCGTCGAGGCTCCGCGCCATGAAGGTGTAGTACTCGTGCATCTCCCGCAGGCGCGCCCCCTGCCGCTCGGGCAGGTCGGCGGCGCGCCGCCGCGCGCTCTCGGCCAGGGTCAGCAGCTCGGTCGTCTGCTCCAGCTGGTGCTGCAGGCAGCCGCTCCAGGCGTCGTCGCGCCATTCGTAGACGTACTGCCGGGAACCCGGCTCCTTGAAGCGCCGGACGGTTCCGCTGACCATCAGCAGGCGCGTCGTCTCCGACACCGAGCCCTTGCTCGCGTTCAGGGCGTCCTGCAGCTCCGCCATCGTCATGGGCGCCTCCCTGAGCATCAGGACGCCCGCGGCCCGGCCGGCCATCGGCGGCCAGCCCATCGCCCGGCCGATGTGCAGGCCGAAGTCGTCGATCAGGGGATTCACAGCGCCGAGACCATCGTCACCGACGGGACTGGACACCACCGGACTCCCATCGCTCAGAAAAAAATGAACTTTCACTATTGACTGAACTTTCCGCTGGAGGGCAGTCTACCGGCTAACAGCGGTTCGGGCATGTCTGGAGCCGCGCTGCCTGAATGCTGGAGGTTCGCCGTGACAGGCACGGGCTGGGACATCATCGTGGTAGGAGCCGGTTCCGCCGGCGCGGCACTCGCCGTCCGCTCCGCCGAGCGGGGCAAGCGCGTCCTGCTTCTGGAAGCCGGACCCGACTACCGGTCGGCGCAGATGCACGAGGCGTGGCGGTCGCCGAATCCCGTCCGCGCGCTGCTGGATCCCAGCGCCACCGAGGGCATGGTCTGGATGGGCGTCAACTCCTCACGGACCGACAAGCAGGCGCAGGCGCCGTACTGGCGCGGGCGTGGGGTGGGCGGCAGCTCGTCGATCAACGGGCAGATCGCGATCCGCCCGCCGATGGAGGACTTCGACGACTGGGCCGCGGCGGGATGCGCCGGGTGGTCGTGGCAGGACGTACTGCCCTATTTCGCGAAGCTGGAGGACGACGCGGAGTTCGGAGACGAGCCGTACCACGGGCGTGGCGGGCCGACACCGATCTTCCGGATGCCGCAGGAGCAGTGGGGGGCGGTGGACTCCGCCCTGTCGGCCGCCGCGCTGGCCGCCGGACACCCGTGGGCGCCGGACGTGAACGCGCCCGGGGCGAGCGGGGTCTCTCCTTACCCGATCAACTCGCGCGCCGGACGCCGGGTCACGGTCAACGACGGCTACCTCGAACCGGGCCGGTCCCTGCCCGGCCTCACCGTACACGGCGGGGCCCTGGTGGACCAGGTCGTCTTCGACGGCGACCGCGCCACCGGCGTCCGGGTGATCGTGGACGGGACGGCGAGGACGGAGTACGCGGACGAGATCGTGCTCAGCGCCGGCGTGATCCACTCCCCCGCGATCCTGCTGCGATCGGGCGTCGGCCCGGCCGCCGACCTGCGGCGCCTGGGGATCACGGTACGGCGGGACCTGCCGGTCGGCCTCGGCATGCAGGACCATCCGATGATCGTCGTCGAGCTGCCGCTGACCGAGGCGGCCGCCATCAAGACGGCCGACGACCGCCACACCAATGTCTGCGTCCGCTACACCAGTCGTCCCGGGAACCTGCCGCACGACATGATGTTCGTCTCGCTGAACCAGAACGTGCTGTCCATGGAAGCCGCCGACACCCGGTTCCCGGCGGGCGGCTTCGGCGTGTGGCTGAACCAGAACCATTCGCGCGGCGTACTGTCGCTGACCTCCGCCGACCCCGAGGCCCAGCCCGAGGTACGGGAGCGGATGCTGTCGGACGCCCGCGATCTGGAACGGCTGCGCCAGGGGGTCCGCGCCCTGGTCGAGATGGCGCGCGGTCCCGAGGTCGCCCCGATCCTCGGCGGCTCGGTCGAGGCCCGCAACAGCCGCCTGTTCGCGGTGCTGGACAACGACAGCGAACTCGACGACCACCTCCTGGCCACGGCCGTGGACGCCCAGCACGGCACCAGCACCTGCCGGATGGGCGCGCCCGGCGACGCCGCCACGGTGGTCGATCCGTCGTGCCGCGTGCTCGGCGTCGACGGGCTGCGCGTGGTCGACGCCTCGATCTTCCCCTCCGTCCCGCGGGCCAACACCAACCTGGCGGCGATCATGGTCGGCGAGCTCATGGCCGACCGTCTCGGCTGAGCCCGGCCCCTACTTACTTGGCAAGGAGCACCATTCCGTGAAGACCCTGCAGAACCTGATCGGCGGCATGTGGGAGGACTCCCGTGGTGACGCGTTCCACGACGTGATCGATCCGGCGACCGAAGAGGTCGTCGGCCGCTCCCCCGCCGGCTCGCCGGAGGACGTCCGCCTGGCCGTCGACGCGGCCGTCCAGGCACAGCCGGCCTGGGCGGCGCTGCCGGTCGCCGAACGCGTGGAGCGCCTGTCCCGGTGGGCGGACACGATCGCCGAGCACGCCGACGAACTGGCGGAGCTCGAATGCCGGGAGATGGGCAAGCCCGTCGCGCTCGGCCGTACCTTCATCGGGGGCGCGGCGCAAGGATTCAAGGCGGCGGTGGCCGAGGCCCTGGACTATCCGTTCGAGGAGACCATCGCCGGTCCTGGCGGGAGCGCCACCACGATCCTGCGCAAGCCGCTCGGCGCCACGGCGGTCATCGTGCCGTGGAACTTCCCGGTGCCCATGGCGCTGGGAGCGCTCGGCCCGCTGCTGGCGGCGGGCAACACCGTCGTGCTCAAGCCGTCCGAGCGTTCCCCCATGTCGGCGGTACGGCTGCTGGAGCTGATGGACCTGCCCGCCGGCGTGGTGAACCTGGTCCTGGGCGACTCCCGGGCCGGTGCGCCGCTGGTCGCGGAGGAACGGATCGGGCTCGTACACTTCACCGGCTCGGTCGAGTCCGGACGCCGGGTCGGCGCGGAGAGCGGCGCCCTGCTGCACCGGGCGATCCTCGAACTCGGCGGCAAGGACCCCGTGGTCGTCGACGCGGGAGTCGACCCGGCCGCGACCGCCGCGGCGGTCGCGTTCGGGGCGTTCGCCAACTCCGGCCAGATCTGTACGTCCATGGAACGCATCTACGTGCACCACGACATCGCCGAGGCGTTCGTCGACGCCCTCGTCGAGGTCGCCAACGGCTACGCCCTGGGAGACGGGCGCGACGAGAGCACGGTGCTGGGCCCGCTGGTCGACCAGCGTCAGCGCGACATCGTGGACCGGCACGTCACCGACGCGGTCGACCGCGGCGCCACCGTCCGCACGGGCGGGACCGTGCCCGAGGGCAAGGGCTTCTTCTACCCCGCCACCGTGCTCACCGGCGTGGACGACTCCATGCTGGTCATGACCGAGGAGACCTTCGGCCCGCTCGCCCCGGTCGTGGTCGTCTCCTCCTTCGAGGAGGGGCTGGAGAAGGCGGCCGGAACGCGCTTCGGCCTCGCCGCCACCGTGTACACCAACGACCCGGCGCACATGGCCGCGGCTCGCGACATCCCCGCCGGAGTCGTGTGGGTCAACCAGTGGCAGGGCGGGGGGCCTGAGCGGCTGTACGAGCCGGCGGGCGACAGCGGTATGGGGGCGACCGGGTCCCGGGCCGCCTATGACGCGGCCACCCGCCCCGTCTCGGTCCACACCGCCCCGGCCGCCCCGGCCGCGTGACGGCCCCAATGGGAGCGGACGCGGTGAGAGGTGGGGTGGCGGCCGGCGCCAAGCGGCATGCCGCGGACGCCGTCGGCACCTGGAGCGGCCGCCTGATCGAGCTGTCCCATCGCATCCACTCCCACCCCGAGCCGGCCTTCGAGGAGACGCGGGCCAGCGCGTGGGTGGCGGACGCGCTGAGCGCCGCCGGTTTCGACGTCCAGCACGGCTGCTACGACCTGCCCACCGCCGTACGGGCGAGCGTGGGAACGGGTCCGCTGCACATCGGAATCTGCGCCGAATACGATGCCCTGCCCCAGATCGGGCACGCCTGCGGGCACAACATCATCGCCGCCGCCGCGGTCGGCGCCGCGGCCGGACTGGCCGGGCTGGCCGACGACCTCGGGCTGACGGTGACCGTCCTCGGCACTCCGGCGGAGGAAGGCGGCGGCGGCAAGATCCTCATGCTGGAGCGCGGCGCGTTCGCCGAACTCGACGCGGCGATGATGGTCCATCCCGCCGCGGTCGAGATGGAGGCGATGCCCGGCTCGGCCGTCGCCCAGTTCGAGGTCTCCTATCGCGGGAAACCCGCCCATGCCGGCGCGTACCCTGAGCTGGGCGTCAACGCGGCCGACGCGATGACCGTCGCGCAGGTGGCGATCGGGCTGCTGCGCCAGCAGACGGGCGCCGGTGATCGCGTCCACGGCATCGTCACCCAGGCCGGCACCGCGCCGAACGTGATCCCCGACGCCAGCCACGGGCGGTGGATCGTCCGGGCCGCCACGCTGGAGGCCCTGGCCGAGCTCAAACCACGCGTACAGCGCTGCTTCGACGCGGGAGCGGTGGCCACCGGGTGCGAGCTGACGATCACTCCCCCGGGGCCCGACTACGCCGACCTGCGGCCCGACGCGGGGATGCTGCGGCTGTACCGGGCCAACGCCGAGGCGCTCGGGCGCGTCTTCCCGGATCTGCCCGGCGGCGCCCCGGCCGGCGCGGCCACGGACATGGGCAACGTCTCCCATGTCGTTCCCACCATCCATCCCATGCTGGGGCTGGACTGCCTGCCCGCGGTCAACCATCAGCCCGAGTTCACCGCGGCCTGCGCCACTCCGGCCGCGGACAGAGCGGTTCTGGACGGCGCCACCGCCATGGCGTGGACCGCCATCGACCTCGCCCGCGCCGCATCCGCTCAGCGGGCCTCCCACGGCTGAGCTCGGCCCGGCAAGCCGACATTTCGCCCCGGTCACCTCACTGGTGACCGGGGCGAACGCCGTACCGGAGAGGCGCGAGCTCAGCCCCCTGAGGCAATGGCACTGCCCCGGGCGCAGTAGCTCAGCGCCCGGGGCAGTGGCTTAGCGCCCCTCGAAGACGGGCTTGCGCTTGGCGAGGAACGCCTCGACTGCTCCAGCGTGGTCGGCGCCCAGGCCCAGCAGGGCCTGGGC
>NZ_JBEZDM010000042.1:30261-89625 GCF_040648335.1 Nonomuraea sp. NPDC049158 | reverse complement strand
TTGGCGTTCTTCGACCCCGGGACGTTGGTGTGGGCCAGCTCGTCGATCAGCGCGGCCTTCGGCGCGCGTTGGATGACGGCGGCCACCGGCGTTCACCGGTGGCCCGCCGGGATCAGCGGTCGAAGCGGCGGCCGGTGCCGCTGCGGAAGCCGCCACCCTGGCCGCGGTCGTCGGAGCGGTAGCCGCCGCGCTCGTCCGAGCGGGCACCGCCGGAGCGGTAGCCGTCACGCGGACGGTCGTCGGTGCGGGCGGGACGGTCGCGGTCGGCCGAGAACGGGCGGCCACGGTCGCCACTGGGAGCGCGGGAGCCGCGGTCGTCCGAACGGTAGCCGCCCTGACGGTCGTTGGAACGGAAGCCACCCTGACGGTCGTCGGAGCGGTAGCCGCCACCCTGACGGTCGTTCGAACGGTAGCCGCCACCCTGACGGTCGTCCGAGCGGGGTCCGCTCTGGCGGTCGTCGGAGCGGTAGCCGCCGCGCGGGGCGTCCGAGCGGGCCGGACGGTCGTCGCCGCGGTAGCCGCCGCCACGCGGGCCACGGTCACCGCCACGGTAGCCGCCGCCCTGGCCGCGGTCGCCGCCCCGGTCGTCGCCGGAGGTGCGGGGCTCCTGCGAGCCGCCCTCGGCGTGCCGGCGCGGGTAGCGGTCGTCACCGTCGTGACGACGGGGGCGCCGGTCGTCGCCCGCGACGAAGGGTCGCTGGCCGTCATCGTGACGACGCGGACGGCGCTCGCCGTCGAACTCGCGGCGCGGACGGCGCCCGCGACGCTCGGAGCCGCTGTGGCCGCCTTCGCGGCGGGGGCGCAGCGGCTTGCGGACGTCGGGCTCCCAGACGGGGATGGGCTCGCCGCTGGGAACGCGGGCGCCCGTCACCTCGGCCAGACGGGGGTGACCCGGCTCGGCCTTGAGGCGGAAGGGGTGGATCCCGGCGCGGCGGGTGAGCTGGTCGGTCGAACGGCGCTCGCTCGGCAGCACCAGGGTGACCACGGTGCCCTTCTCGCCGGCGCGGGCGGTGCGGCCACCGCGGTGCAGGTAGCTCTTGTGGTCCTGCGGCGGGTCGACGTGCAGCACGAGGCTGATGTTGTCGACGTGGATGCCGCGCGCCGCGACGTCGGTGCAGACGAGCACGTTGACGGAGCCCTCACGGAACTCGGCCAGGATGCGGGTGCGCTGGTTCTGGCGCTTGCCGCCGTGCAGGCCGCCCGACTTGATGCCGACGCGGGCCAGCTGCTTGCACAGCCGGTCGACGCCGTGCTGGGTGCGGACGAAGATGATCGTACGGCCCTCGCGGTTGGCGATCTCCGCCGTGACGTCGAACTTGTCGTCACGCGTCACCTGGATCACGTGGTGCTCCATGAGCTCGACCGGGGAGGTCGCCGGAGCCACCGAGTGGGTGATCGGGTCCTTGAGGAAGCGCCGCACCAGCTTGTCGACGTCACCGTCGAGCGTGGCCGAGAACAGCAGCCGCTGACCGTCGGCCGGAGTCTGCGCGAGCAGCTCGGTGACGACGGGGAAGAAGCCCAGGTCGCACATGTGGTCGGCCTCGTCGAGGACGCTGACCTCGATGTCGCCCAGCGAGCACTCGCCCTGGCGGATGAGGTCGCCCAGGCGGCCGGGGGTGGCGATGACGACGTCGACGCCGCGGCGCAGCGCCTCGATCTGCTTGCCCATCGACATGCCGCCGACGATGACCTTCATCCGCAGGCCGAGACCCCGGCCGAGCGGCTCGAGGGCGTCGTGCACCTGGAGCGCGAGCTCACGGGTGGGGACGAGGATCATCGCGCGGGGGCGGCCCGGGGTGGGCCGGACGCCGGAGATGCGGGCCATGAGGGGCAGCCCGAAGGCGAGGGTCTTGCCGGAGCCGGTCTGGCCGCGGCCGAGCACGTTGGCGCCGGTGAGGACGTCGGGGATGGTCGCGCTCTGGATGGGGAACGGGCTGGCAATGCCCTGCTTGGCCAGCCCGGTGACGAGCGGCTTGGGCAGGCCGAGCTCCTCGAACCCAGGGCCGGCCTCGGGGGTGCTCTCGTCGAGCTCGGGCAGGACCTCGTTGAACTCGGGCAGGACAGCGTCAAGCATGGTCACGAACTTCGTGCCTTTCAGTCGAAGTGGCGCGTCACTTCTGCGAAAAGGACGAGCCGGGACGTACGGCGGTGCCGTACTTCATTGCGAGGCGCAGGTGGTCGGCACCTGCTGGGTGGGGACTGGCCCGGAGGACAGGCCGTCTACGCGCACCCATTTGCCGGCCGCAGGCGGCGTTGAAACGCACATTGGTGCGCTAGGTGCACGTGTTGCCAACACGGGGAAGACACCATGTATTCCCCGACTTGTCTGAATTTCAGACTTTGGCAGGCTGAAGCGGCTGACACCGAGATGCCAGCCGTACAGCAACGATCAGACGTTGAAGCCTAGCATACGAAGTTGCTCGCGCCCTTCGTCAGTGATCTTGTCCGGTCCCCACGGCGGGAGCCAGACCCAATTGATCTTAACATCCGAAACCATGCCTTCGAGCGCGGAATGCGCCTGATCCTCGATGACATCGGTCAGCGGGCAGGCCGCGCTGGTCAGCGTCATGTCAATGGTGGCCACAGGCTGGCCGCCCTCGGCGGGGTCGAGATTGAGCCCGTAGATCAGGCCCAGGTCGACGACGTTGATGCCGAGTTCGGGGTCGACGACGTCCTTGAGCGCCTCCATGACCTCGTCGACGGTGGCCTCACCATCGAACCCGGTCGGTGTCTCCACCGGCTTGCTCATCGCGCAGCACTCCTCACTACAGCGTCCTTGTAGGCCATCCACGACAGCAGCGCGCACTTCACGCGCGCGGGGAACTTGGCCACGCCCGCGAACGCCACCGCGTCGCCGAGCACGTCCTCGTCGGCCTCAACCTTGCCCCTGCCCTGCATGAGCCGGGTGAACTCGTCGACCACCGACAGCGTCTCCTCGACCGTCGAGCCGGTGGTCAGCTCGTGCAGCACGGAGGCGGCGGCCTGGCTGATCGAGCAGCCCTGCCCGTCGTAGGAGACGTCCTCGATCTTGCCGGCGTCGCCCAGCTTGACCCGGAGCGTGATCTCATCGCCGCACGTGGGGTTCACGTGGTGAACCTCGGCGTCGTAGGGGTCACGCAGCCCCCGCCCCTGCGGGTGCTTGTAGTGTTCCAGGATCAGTTCCTGGTACATCGACTCGCCGATCATGGCTATGCGAACACCTTCTGAACGTGATGGAGGCCGCGGACCAAGGCGTCGATCTCGTCCGTGGTGTTGTACAGATAGAACGACGCCCTGGTGGTCGCCGGTATTCCGAAGCGCAGGTGCAGCGGTCGCGCGCAGTGGTGGCCGACCCGCACCGCGATGCCGAACTCGTCGTCGAGCAGCTGCCCGACGTCGTGCGGGTGGATGCCCTCGAGCGTGAACGACAGGGTGGCGCCCCGCTGGTCGAGCGAGTCGGGCCCGATCAGGCGCAGCGTGGGCACCTCGCGCAGCGCGTCGAGCGCGTAGGCCGTCAGGCCGCGCTCGTGCGCCTCGATGGCCTCCATGCCGACACCGGTCAGGTAGTCGACGGCCGCGCCGAGGCCGATGGCCTCGACGATCGGCGGCGTGCCCGCCTCGAACTTGTGCGGCACCGGCGCGTACGTCGAGTGGTCCATCCAGACGGCCTCGATCATCTCGCCGCCGCCCATGAACGGGGGCATGGCGTCGAGCAGCTCGGCCCGGCCCCAGAGGACGCCGATGCCCGAGGGACCGACCATCTTGTGGCCGGTGAAGGCCACGAAGTCGGCGCCCAGCGCGGCCATGTCGACGGCGTGGTGCGGGACCGACTGGGAGGCGTCGAGCATCACCAGCGCGCCCACCTCGCGGGCCCGGCGCAGCACGTCGGCGACCGGGTTGATGGTGCCGAGCACGTTGGACTGGTGCGCGATCGACACGATCTTCGTGCGCTCGGTGATCAGTCCTGAAATATCCGACATATCGAGGCGGCCGTCGTCCGTGACGCCGAACCACTTCAGCGTCGCCCCCGTGCGCTGCACCAGGAACTGCCACGGCACGATGTTGGAGTGGTGCTCCATCTCGGAGATCACCACCTCGTCACCGGGGCCGAGGGTGAAGCGGGGGTCGGTGTTGCCCGGGTTGCCGAAGGAGTAGGCGACCAGGTTGAGCGCCTCGGAGGCGTTCTTGGTGAAGATCACCTCGTCGCGCGACGGGGCGCCGATGAAACCGGCCACCTTGTCGCGCGCGCTCTCGTAGGCCTCGGTCGACTCCGCGCCGAGCGCGTGCATGGCCCGCCCGACGTTGCTGTAGTGCATCGCCAGGTGCTCACGGACGGTCTCGACGACCGCGGTGGGCTTCTGTGAGGAGTTGCCCGAGTCGAGGTAGACGAGCGGACGCCCGCCGGGCAGCTCGCGGGAGAGAACCGGGAAGTCCTTCCTGATCCTCTCCACGTCCAAGCTGGTGGAAGTCATACAGATGCCTTCGTGTACTGCTCGTAGCCCTCGGCCTCGAGCTTGTCGGCCAGCTCCGGCCCGCCCTCCTCCACGATCTTGCCGCCGGCGAAGACGTGGACGAAGTCGGGCTTCACGTACCGCAGGATGCGGGTGTAGTGCGTGATCAGCAGGATGCCCGTGTCGCCCGAGGCGCGGAAGCGGTTGATGCCCTCGGACACCACGCGCAGCGCGTCGACGTCGAGGCCGGAGTCGGTCTCGTCGAGCACCGCGATCTTCGGCTGGAGCAGCTCCAGCTGGAGGATCTCGTGACGCTTCTTCTCGCCGCCGGAGAAGCCCTCGTTGAGGTTGCGCTGGGCGAACTCGGCGTCGATGGCCAGCGCGTCCATGCCGGTCTTGAGGTCCTTGGCGAACTGGCGCAGCTTGGGCGCCTCGCCGCGGACCGCGGTGACCGCGGAGCGCAGGAAGTTGGAGACCGACACGCCGGGCACCTCGACCGGGTACTGCATGGCGAGGAACAGGCCGGCGCGGGCCCGCTCGTCGACGGTCAGCTCCAGCAGGTCGACGCCGTCGAGCAGCACCTGGCCGCCGGTGATGGTGTATTTCGGGTGACCGGCGATGGCGTAGGCGAGCGTGGACTTGCCCGAGCCGTTCGGCCCCATGATGGCGTGGGTCTTGCCCGACAGCACGGTGAGGTTGACGCCGCGCAGGATTTCCTTGTCCTCGACGGCGACCTTCAGGTCACGGATCTCAAGGGTGGACATGTGTTTATGACTCCTTCGAGAGCGAGACGAGGACGTCGTCGCCGTCGATCTGGACTGTGTAGACGTTCACGGGTCTGATGGCGGGCGGCCCGGTGGGCTTGCCCGAGCGGATGTCGAAGCACGAGCCGTGCAGCCAGCACTCGAGTGTGCCGTCGTAGACCTCTCCCTCGCTGAGCTTCACCTCGGCGTGGGAGCAGACGTCGTGCAGGGCGAACACCTCGCCGCCCTTGCGGACGAGCGCGACCGGGGTCTCCCCGACCTCGAGGCCGAGGACCCCGCCGTCGGGGATGTCCTCGACCTTGCACACTTTCTCGAAACTCATCGACCCTCGGGGGGCTCCGCCCCCCAAGTCCCCCCCGGCCGTGGAAAAGACGTTCATCGGGCGAGCTCCGCCTCCACCGCGTTCATGACGCGGTCACGGATCTCCGCCACCTGGATCTTCTCGATGAGCTGGCCGAGGAAGCCCCGGATGACCAGGCGACGGGCCTCGTCGAAGGGGATGCCGCGGGCCTGCAGGTAGAAGATGTGCTCGTCGTCGAGGCGCCCGGAGGCGCTGGCGTGGCCGGCGCCGGCCACCTCGCCGGTGAGGATCTCCAGGTTGGGCACCGAGTCGGCGCGGGCGCCGTCGGTGAGGATCAGGTTGCGGTTGAGCTCGTAGGTGTCGGTGCCCTCGGCCTCGACCCTGATGATCACGTCGCCGATCCACACGGCGTGCGCGTCCTCACCCTGCAGGGCACCGCGGTAGTCGACGTTGCTCTTGCAGTGGGGCTGCGAGTGGTCGACCAGGAGGCGGTGCTCCAGGTGCTGGCCCGCGTCGACGAAGTAGACGCCGGACAGGTCGGCGTCGCCGCCCGGCCCGGTGTAGGACACGCTCGGCGACAGGCGCACCAGATCGCCGCCCAGGGTCACCGCGAAGCCCCTGAACGTGGCGTCCTTGGCGAGCTGGGCGTGGTGGTGGGAGACGTGTACGGCGTCGTCGTCCCAGTCCTGCAGGCTGACGACCTTGAGCGTGGCGCCGTCGCCGACGACGAACTCGATGTTGTCGGCGTAGACCGCGCTGCCCTGGTGCTCGATGACGACCACGGCCTCGGCCAGCGGCTCGACCACGACCACGATGTGGCCGTAGGTGGCGCCGTCGTTGCCGCCGCCGCGCACCTCGATGCGGATGTGCTCGGCCGGCACGGCCTCCTTGGGCACGGTCACGACCAGCGCCTTCTCGAAGGCGTTGTAGGCCTGCGCGCTGACCCGGTCGGCCGGCACGTACGCCCTGCCGATGCGCGCGTCCTCACGCCCGACCCACTCGGCGGTGACGCCCGCCGGGGTGTAGGCCTGGGTGAGCACCCGTCCGGTGATCTCCGCCTTGCCGCTGTGCAGGCCCTTCAGGCGCGACAACGGCGTGAAGCGCCACGCCTCTTCGCGCCCGGTCGGGACCTCGAAGTCGTCCAGGTCGTAGGACGCCTTCTCGTGCAGGGTCGACAAGGGCTTCTCGGTCAGGCCCATCAGCCGACGGCTCCTTCCATCTGCAGCTCGATGAGGCGGTTGAGCTCGAGGGCGTACTCCATCGGGAGCTCGCGGGCGATCGGCTCGACGAAGCCGCGCACGATCATCGCCATCGCCTCGTCCTCGTTGAGACCGCGGCTCATGAGGTAGAACAGCTGGTCCTCGCTCACCTTGGAGACCGTGGCCTCGTGACCCATCGAGACGTCGTCCTCGCGGACGTCGACGTAGGGGTAGGTGTCGGAGCGGCTGATCTGGTCGACCAGGAGCGCGTCGCACTTGACCGTGCTGGCGCTGCCGTGAGCGCCCTCCTCGATCTGCACCAGACCGCGGTAGGAGGTACGGCCGCCGCCACGCGCCACCGACTTGGAGATCACGGTGGAGCTGGTGTGCGGAGCCAGGTGCACCATCTTGGACCCGGCGTCCTGGTGCTGGCCCTCGCCCGCGAAGGCGACGCTCAGCGTCTCGCCCTTGGCGTGCTCGCCCATCAGGTAGACGGCCGGGTACTTCATGGTGACCTTGGAGCCGATGTTGCCGTCGATCCACTCCATGGTCGCGCCCTCGTAGGCGACGGCGCGCTTGGTGACCAGGTTGTAGACGTTGTTGGACCAGTTTTGAATGGTCGTGTAACGGCAGCGGGCGTTCTTCTTCACGACGATCTCGACGACCGCGGAGTGCAGCGAGTCGGAAGAGTAGATCGGCGCGGTGCAGCCCTCGACGTAATGGACGTAGCTGCCCTCGTCGACGACGATCAGGGTCCGCTCGAACTGGCCCATGTTCTCGGTGTTGATCCGGAAGTAGGCCTGCAGCGGGATCTCGACCTCGATGTTCGGCGGCACGTAGATGAACGAGCCACCGGACCACACGGAGCTGTTGAGGGCGGCGAACTTGTTGTCGCCCACCGGGATGACCGAGCCGAAGTACTCCTTGAAGAGCTCCTCGTGCTCCCTCAGGCCCGTGTCGGTGTCGACGAAGATGACGCCCTTCTCCTCGAGGTCCTCACGGATCTTGTGATAGACGACCTCGGATTCGTACTGGGCGGCGACACCGGCGATGAGGCGCTGCTTCTCCGCCTCGGGGATGCCGAGCTTGTCGTAGGTGTTCTTGATGTCGTCGGGCAGCTCGTCCCAGGAAGCGGCCTGCTTCTCGGTCGAGCGCACGAAGTATTTGATGTTGTCGAAGTCGATGCCCGTGAGGTCGGAGCCCCAGGTGGGCAGGGGCTTCTTGCCGAACAGGCGGAGGCCCTTCAGGCGAAGGTCGAGCATCCACTCCGGCTCGTTCTTGAGCGCGGAGATGTTGCGGACGACCTCCTCGGACAGACCGCGCTTGGCAACCGCGCCTGCGGCATCCGAGTCGGACCAGCCGAACTTGTAATTCCCGAGGCCTTCCAGCTCCGGGCGGTCGGTGACAGTCACCTTCCGGTCTCCTTGCTTTTGTCGCTATGGGTGGCCCTGCTCGTCGCAAGACCCAGCGCGTGCGGGCTCACATGTGTGGTGCAGACCCCGTCGCCGTGCGCGATCGTGGCCAGGCGCTGCACGGGGGTGCCGAGCAGCTGCGCGAACGCCTCGGTCTCGGCCTCACACAGCTGCGGGAACTCCGCGGCCACGTGCGCCACCGGGCAGTGGTGCTGGCAGAGCTGGTCGCCGCCCAGATTGGCCTTGGTGGCCGAAGCGGCGTATCCATCCGCCGACAGCGCCTGCGCCAGCACTTGTACGCGCTGGTCGGCCGGCACCGTCCGCATGACCGGCTCCAAGCGCCGCAGCAGGCTGGACACCTGCGAACGGGCGAAGTCGGTCACGGCTTCCTCACCCACGCGCTCGGCCAGGAAACGCAGCGCGCTGCCGGCCAGGTCGTCGTAGGCGTGCTCGAAAGCACTGCGCCCCGCGTCGGTGATGGCGAACAGCTTGGCCGGCCGCCCTCTCCCGCGCTGCCCGTGCGGACGCACGGTGCGGGGCTCGATCATCCCGTCGGCCAGCAGCGCGTCGAGGTGACGGCGGACGGCGGCGGGCGTGAGCCCGAGCCGCTCGCCCAGCGCGGCCGCCGCGACGGGACCGTGCTCGAGGATCAGCCGTGCCACACGGGCGCGGGTGCCGCGCTCGTGTCCAGGCTCGATCGACGTGGGCACGTTTTTCACAACATCAGTGTGCCGTAATTCCTTCCCAGTTCACAAATGGATCCAGGAAGACGGGGAATGGAATTTCTCACGCAGGGTAGGCTTACCTAACTCTGCCGATGACCAGGAACGTCACGGCCGAGCAGGCGATGAGCCCCAGCATCACCGACGCCATCGGCACTGCCGTACCCGAGCCCACCAGGCCGACCAGCGGCGCGGCCAGGGCGCCCAGCGCGAACTGGAGCACGCCGAGCAGGGCGGAGGCGCTGCCCGCGATCTGCTGCGGCTGGCTGGCCAGGGCCAGCGCGCCGGTGCCGGGAAGCACCAGGCCCTGGCCGCACATGATGACGAACAGCCCGGCGACGATGCCCGCCAGCCCCATGCCGACCATGGCCGCGGCCAGCAGCAGCGCCGCGCCGGTCAGGCCCACGCACAGGCCGATGGCCACCAGCCGGGCCGGCGGCACCCGCCCCGAGAGCCGCCCGCCGACCTGCGCCATGAGGGTCAGGCCGAGCGCGTTGAGACCGAAGATGAGCGAATACTGCTGCGGTGTGGCGTGGTAGACCTCCTGCAGCACGAACGGTGAGCCGGAGATGTAACCGAACATGGCGGCGAAGGCCAGCCCGGCGGTCAGCGCACCGCCCATGAACGAGCGGTCGCGCAGCAGTTGCCAGAAGACGCTCACGGTGTGCTTGAGGCCGCCGCTCTCCCGCTCGTACGCGGGCAGCGTCTCACGGACCCCGCCGAGCACGGCCACGAGCAGCACGATCCCGGCCAGGCTCAGCGCGACGAACACCCCGCGCCAGGAGGTGAAGCCGAGCAGTTGCGCGCCCGCGATCGGGGCCAGGATCGGCGCGAGGCCGCTGACGAGCATGAGGGTGGCGAAGATGCGCGCGATGGCGGCGCCGTCGTACAGGTCACGGACCACGGCCCGGACGATGACCAGGGCCGCGCCGCCGAGAATGCCCTGCAGCAGGCGGAAGACGATGAGCACGGGCACCGAGGGGGCGAAGGCGCACAGCAGCGAGGCGAGCGTGTAGCCGGCCACACCCACGATCAGCGGCAACCGGCGGCCACGCACGTCGCTCACCGGCCCGGCGACCACCTGGCCGACGGAGACGCCGATGAGGCAGGCGGTCAGTGTCAGCTGTACCTGCGCGGGAGTGCTGACCAGCTCGCCGGTGATGGCGGGCAGCGCGGGCAGGTACATGTCGATCGAGAGCGGGCCGATGGCCGAGAGCGCTCCGAGAATGATTAACAGCAGTCCGCGGCGGTTCCCCTTGACGACAGGTGACGTGAGTGGCGTGGCTTCTGCCACGGACATGCGTGAACCCCTCTCCCTCGCAGGCGTGTGGCCCACGAGGGCCGAGGGATGAAACCAAGATCCGGTCTACCTAATTCCCGGTTATGGGATATTTAGCTGACTTCGTGGAGTTGGATCACGGACAGTGCCGCGCCCTGCGGGTCGGTGAGCATGGCGAACCTCCCGGGAGGCGCGTCCATGGCGCCGACGAGGATCGTGGCGCCCGCGCGCTCGGCGGCGGCGACGGTGGCGTCGAGGTCGTCGACGGCGAAGTACGTCATCCAGTGCGACGGCGTCTCCGGCGGATAGTTCGGCGACAGCTCGATCATCCCGGCGATGCTCGCGTCCCCGAGGTGCCACTCGGTGTACTTGACGCCCTCCATCTCCTGGCGGTGCGGAGTCCAGCCGAAGACGGCCGGGTAGAACCGCTCCGCGCCGGCGACGTCGCGGGTGACGAGCTCGTTCCAGCAGAAGGAGACCGGCTCGTTGACCAGCTCCGCGCCGTTGTGGCGGCCGGCCTGCCAGGCCGAGACGAACGACCCGTCGGGCGCCTGGAAGACGGCCATGGTGCCTTCCTCGAACACCTGCATGGGCTCCACGACGACGGTCCCGCCCGCGTTCTTGACCCGGTCGGCGGTGGCGGCGGCGTCTTCTATGGCGATATAGGTGTTCCAGGTCGAGGGCATGCCCTCCCCCATGACGGGGCCGACTCCGGCGACCTTCTCGCCGTCGTAGGTGAACTGGCCGTAGCCCCCGGCCGCCGGATCGTCGATCATCTCCGCCTGCCAGCCGAAGACGTCGTCATAGAAGCGGACGGACGCCTCGACGTCGGTGCTCGACAGATCCACCCAGCACGGAACACCGGGCTCATAGCCACTGCGCTGTGACATGGCAACCTCCTGTGATGTGGACGTCACTCTCAGACTTTCACTCCTGGTGGGGACTTTCCGGGAAACAGCCGGGTCAACAGCTGTCCATATCCGGCCACGCGATCGGCCAGGCATCCGGCCATGTGCGGACCGGGCAGGGTTGCCAGGCGGACCGCCGCGGACAGTCCCTAAACTCGTGGCCATGGAATCCCCAGCCGTCGAGCTCATCGACCTGGTCAAGCGTTACGGCGGCGCCACGGCGGTAGACGGCCTGTCGCTGCGCGCCGAGCGGGGCGCGGTCACCGCCGTGCTCGGGCCCAACGGCGCCGGCAAGACCTCCACGGTCGAGATCTGCGAGGGGTTCCGCGAGGCCGACTCCGGCACCGTACGCGTCCTGGGCCAGCCGCCCGACCAGCCCGCGCTGCGGCCCCGGGTGGGCGTGATGCTCCAGGCGGGCGGTGTGCCGCCCGCGGTGCGCTGCGGGGAGTGGCTGCGCCTGGTCTCGCGCTTCTACGCCCGCCCGCTCGACGCCGGCGCCCTTCTGGTACGGCTCGGCCTGGCCGAGCACGCCCGCACCCCTTACCGCCGCCTGTCGGGGGGCCAGCAGCAACGGCTCTCCCTGGCCGCGGCGGTGATCGGCCGGCCGGAGCTGGTGTTCCTCGACGAGCCGACGGCCGGGCTCGACCCGCAGGCCAGGCACGCCTGCTGGGACCTGGTGGGCGAGCTGCGGGCCGCGGGGGTCTCCGTGGTGCTCACCACCCACCACATGGACGAGGCCGAGCGGCTGGCCGACCACGTGGTGATCATCGATCGGGGCCGGGTGGTGGCCGAGGGCAGCCCGGCCTCGCTGACCGGGGCCGAGCGGCAGCTGCGCTTCCGGGCCCGGCCGGGGCTCTCGCTGGACGAGCTGCTCCACGCGTTGCCCGGGGGCAGCGCGGCCAAGGAGTCGCCCGCCGGCCATTACATCATCGAGGGCCAGGTGGGCCCGGCGCTGCTGGCGACCGTGACGACCTGGTGCGCCGCCGAGGGCGTCATGGCCGACGACCTGAGCATCGAGCGCCGCACACTCGAAGACGTCTTCCTGGAGCTGACCGGCAGGGAGCTGCGATGACCACGCTCGATTTCACCCCCGCCCCGGCGGCGGCGCCGTTCGCCCGCATGGTGCTGGCGCAGGCGGCGGCCGAGACGCGCGCGACGCTGCGCAACGGCGAGCAACTGCTGCTGACGCTGATCATCCCGGTGCTGCTGCTCGTCGGGTTCTCGCTGGCGCCGCTGATCGACGTCGGCGGGGGGCGGCGGATCGACTTCCTCGCGCCGGGCGTGCTCGCGCTGGCGATCATGTCGACGGCGTTCACCGGTCAGGCGATCGCGACGGGCTTCGAGCGCCGCTACGGCGTGCTGAAGCGGCTCGGCGCGACTCCCCTGTCGCGGGCCGGGCTGCTGCTGGCCAAGACGGTGGCGGTGCTCGCGGTCGAAGGCGTCCAGGTCGTGGTGATCGTGGCGGTCGCGCTGGCGCTCGGCTGGCGGCCCCAGGGCTCGCCGGTGGGCGCGCTGCTGCTCGTGCTGCTGGGGACGGCGGCCTTCAGCGGGCTGGGCCTGCTCATGGCGGGCGTGCTGCGGGCCGAGGCGACGCTGGCCGCGGCCAACCTCGTCTACCTGGTGCTGCTCGGGGCGGGCGGGGTGATCTTCCCGCTGGCGAAGTTCCCCGCCGGGATGCGGCCGGCCCTGGAGGTGCTGCCGATCTCGGCGCTGACCGGCGGGCTGCGTTCCGTCCTCGCCGGGGGCGCGGCCGTGCCGCTGGGGGCGCTGGGGGTGCTGGCCGCCTGGGCGGTGCTGTCGCTGGGCATCGCCGCGCGCACATTCCGTTGGGAGTGAGCGGGGCCTGAGCTGGGCGGCCCCTTGGTAGGCGGGCCTGAGCCGAGCGCGTCCGCGCTGGACGGGGCTGGGTGTCAGGCGCGGCCGGTGACGCCGTAGCGGTGGCGGCCGATGACGGCGACCACGGTGAGCGGCACCGCCACGGCCGCCGCGACGCCGAACAGCAGCGCGTACCTGCCGTCCTGAGCGGCCGGGCCGCCCGCCCACGACGACACCGCGCTGCCGACGAACAGCGCCGCGGCGAAGAAGGCCACGCTGGTCCCCCTGGCGTTGGGCGCGACGGTGGTGATCCAGGTCTGCAGCGAGGAGTGCATGAACGACCACCCGACGCCCAGCAGCAGCGCGGTGGCGCCGACGGTCGCCAGGCTGACGTGGACGGCCACGAGCGCGTACCCGGCGCAGAGGTGCGCTCCTCCGACGGCGATGAGCACGGGCGGGGACCACGTCCGCGACAGGCGTTTGACCACTCTGCTGAACAGCCACAGGCCCACGCCGTAGGTGGCGGTGGCCAGACCGGCGACCGCCGCCCTGACCCCGCTGTGCTCCAGGGCCGTGGCGAGGAAGGCCATCGTGCCGAGCAGCACCGCGCCCTCCACGAAGGCCAGCCCGAACACCAGCAGCGCCCACGGCTCGCGCAGCACCGCGCCCACGTGCCTGCCCAGCCCGCCGATCTCGGCCCGGGGCGGCTCGGGCAGGGAGCGCAACGCGAGCGCGCAGGCCAGCGCGCAGGCCGCGGGCACGGTGAACGCCACGTGCCAGTCGACCAGGTCGGCGAGCACGCCGCCGAGACCGGTGGCCATGGCGATGCCCAGGGCTCCGGCGCCCATCAGGTCCGACAGGGCGCGCTGCCGTACGACGGGCGCGACCGTGTCGCCGACGTACGTGAGCGAGGTGGGGATCACCGCGCCGAAGCAGGCGCCGGCCACGACCCTCGACACCACCAGCGCGCCCAGCACCGGCATCAGGGCGGAGACCACCCCGGCCAGCGCGGCGCCGAACATCGCCGCCCGCATCACCCGCACCCGGCCGAACCGGTCGGAGAGCACGCCCCACAGCGGCTGCGTCAGGCCGTAGGCCAGGTAGTAGCCGCTGGCGACCGCGACCGCCGCCGACAGCGGGACGCCGAGGTCGGCGGCGATCAGGACGAGCATGGGGTTCACGGCGAACCGGTCGAAGCTGCTGACGAAGGTGGCCACGGACAGCACGAGCGGAGGACGGACGAGGGAGGCCGGGGGTGCGGTCATGACTCCATGGTCGAATTGTCGGCTTCAACGGTTAAGTGCGTAAAAGTACCACCCTAGTGGGGGAATGTCGGCCCAGCTCGGTACCGTTCTACCCGCCGTCCCACTACTGAGCCGCCATGCCGATTGAGGAGTGCTGTGAGCGCCTTCGCCCTGGATGATCCCTTCGACCGGGGATCGGGCCTGCCCAGACCTGGCAGTGTGCTGCGCAGCGCCGCCGACTCCATTCCGCCTTCCGGGCTGGTGCTGCTGGCGATCTTCTCCGTGCAGCTGGGGGCGGGCTTCGCCAAGGAGCTGTTCGCGGCGCTGCCGCCGAGCGCGGTGGTGTTCCTGCGCATCGGCGCGGGTGCGTTGATCATGGGCGCGGTGGCCAGGCCCAAACTGAAGGGGATGTCGTGGCGTGACCTGGGGGTCGGGCTCACCTTCGGCGTCACGCTGGCGCTGATGAACCTGTCGTTCTACGAGGCGATAGCGCGGCTGCCCCTGGGGATCGCGGTGGCGATCGAGTTCCTCGGGCCGCTGGGCGTGGCGGTGGCGGCCTCCAGGCGGCGGCTCGACCTGGTGTGGATCGGCCTGGCGGCGGCGGGCGTGGCGCTGCTCGCGCCCTGGGGCCAGTCGGCGTCGGTGAGCTGGGCCGGCATCGGGTTCGCGCTGGGGGCGGGAGTGTTCTGGGCGGCCTACATCCTGCTGTCGGCCTCGGTGGGGCGGCGCTTCCCCGGCACCACCGGGCTGTCGTTCGCGATGATCGTGTCGGCCGTGGTGGTCGCGCCGGTGGGCATCGCGTCGGGCGGCGGCGACCTGCTCCAGCCGCATCTGCTGCTGATCGGGCTGGGGGTGGGGCTGCTGTCGTCGGTGATCCCGTACTCGCTGGAGCTGCAGGCGCTGCGGCGGATGCCGAAACACGTGTTCGGCATCCTGATGAGCCTGGAGCCCGCGGCGGCCGCGCTGGTCGGCGTGCTGGTGCTGAGCGAGATGCTGCACGCGCAGCAGTGGGCGGCGATCATCTGCATCGTGGCCGCGAGCCTGGGCACGACCCGCGCGACGAAGTAGCCTCCGGGCCTGATCAGTGCGGGCCGACCCAAAAGTGATCAGTGCGGGTCGGCCCAGATGCCGCGGACGTGCTGAATGTGCTCGGACATGATGTGGCGGGCCGCCTCGGTGTCACCGGCCTTGAGCGCGTCGAGCAACGCGACGTGCTCCCGGGCCGAGTCCGACAGCGTGCCGCGCTCCGACAGCTGCGACAGGCCGTAGAGCCGGGCCCGGTTACGCAGGTCCTTGACCACCTCGACCAGGTGGGCGTTGCCCGACAGCGTCAGCAGCTCCACGTGGAAGCGCAGGTCGGCGTCCACGTACGCGAGCAGGTCCCCCCGCTCGGCGGCGGCGACGATCTCCTCGGCGACGGGCCGCAGCCGCTCGAAGTCGGCCGCGCGCGAGCTGTTGGCCAGCCGGGTCACGGTGGGCACCTCGATGAGCTGCCGGATCTCGGTCAGCTCGTCGAGATCGCGGTCGGACAGCTCGGTGACCCGGAAGCCCTTGTTGCGCACCGCCTCGACCAGTCCCTCCTTGGCCAGGTCGAGCATGGCCTCACGGACCGGCGTGGCGGAGACGCCGAACTGCGCGGCCAGCACCGGCGCCGAGTAGACCACCCCCGGGCGCATCTCACCCGTGATCAACGCGGCGCGGAGCGCGTGCGCGACCTGCTCGCGCAAGCTCTGCCGCTCGCCCACCATCGGCAGGTCGAGCCGGTCCTCGGCAGCCATCCGGCCATCCCTTCGCTCAGTACACGCCCGCTGATCAACCCCCGCTGGGGGCACCCCGCTAAACCCACGCCTCGTACGCGGCGGCGGCGACCACCAGGTCCTCCCACGCCATCCCGGTGCTCTTGAACACGCGGGGACCGGAGCCCGCAGGAACCCGGCCGGCGATCAGGTCGGCGAGGTTCCCGGCGAGATGACCGGTGGTGATCGTACCTTGGCGCACCGGGATGACCACATCCCCCGCTTCGGCCAGCGCCGCCGACCTGGCCTCGACGACGACCGTGGCGCGGGCGACGAGGTCCCCGTCCAGCTCACGGGCCTCCGGCTCGTGCGATCCGACCGCGACCACCGTGGCGCCGTCGCGGACCAGCTCGCCGGGGAAGAGCGGCTCCCTGGCCGTGGTGCAGCAGGCGATCAGGTCCGCCTGCGCCACGGCGCTCAGGTCCGGAGCCTGGCCGTGCACCGCGCGGGCCGGCAGGCCGTGGTCGCGGCAGCGGGCGGCGAGACTCTCGGCGCGTTCGGGGTCGCGGCCGATGACCGTGACCCGTTCGACCGGCCGGACCGCGCCCAGCGCGAGGATGTGCCCCCACGCCTGCGGGCCCGTGCCGAACACCACCAGATTACGGGCGTCCGGCCCGGCCAGGTGCTTGACGGCGAGCGCCGAGACCGCCGGGGTGCGCAGCGAGGTGAGCGTGATGCCGTCCATGGCGGCCAGCGGGCTCAGGGTGTCGCCGTCGAGCAGCAGGTACGTCCCCTGGATGCGGGGCAGCCCGCGCTCGGCGTTGCCCGGCGCGATGGTGACGGCCTTCACGCCCGCGTACCGTCCCGCGGCGGCGGGCATCAGCAGGAGCTGCCCGGCGGGCAGCTCGACGATCGGCCGCAGCGGCGTCTCCTCCGGATCGAGCCCGTCCCGCAGGGCCTCTTCCAGGATGCGTACGGCCCGCGCCACGGGCACCAGCCGCTCGATGGTGGCGGCGTCGAGGTAGGGCAGCCCGTTCACCGCAGCACGAACCCGGTGCCGAGGGGGTCTTCCGGATCGAGCTCGAAGGTGTGCCGGCCGGTGCGGTAGGCCATCCCCTCGATCTCGGCGACGACGCCCTGGTCGGTCACCTTCCCCACGGTGGCGACGAACGTGCCGCCCGCGACGCCGGTGTGGATCAGCGGACCCTGGTGACCGTCGTCGTAGAGCAGGGCGAGCCGCGCCGCCGTGCCGGACCCGCACGGCGAGCGGTCCACCTCCCCGTCGGCGAAGACGGTCACATTGCGCTGGCGCAGTCCATCCCCTGGGACGTCCTCGTAGAAGATCACCCCATAGACGCCGGACAGCCGGTCGTCCGACGGGTGCCGCGTGGCCGGATGGCCCGCCAGGGCGGCCTTGATGCGGCGGCCGTGGCCGACGAACTCCGTCAGGCTCCCGGCCTCGACGGACAGGCCGACCGCCGAGGCGGGCAGGGTGGCGTAGATGGCTCCGCCGTAGGCGAGGTCGACCTCGACCCCGGCGACGGGAAGGGCGCGCGCGATGGCGTACGACGGGACGTTGACGAAGGTGACCGACTCGACGCGGTCCCGGGAGCCGCGCACGCGGGCCGTGACGCGGCCCGAGGGCACGTCGACGACCACGTCGGTCTCGCCGCCGGGGTCCGCCTCGACCAGGCCCTCGCGGACGGCGTGCACGCCGAGCGCGATCGTGCCGTGGCCGCAGGCGGTGGAGTAGCCGTCCTTGTGCCAGAACAGCGCGCCGAAGTGGGCGCCGGGGTCGTCGGGCGGGACCAGGAAGCAGCCGTACATGTCGGCGTGGCCGCGCGGCTCGTGGCAGAGCAGCCGCCGTATCCGCTCGGCCGGGCCGCCAGGTGCGGCGGCCCGGCGTTCGAGGACGGTGGCGCCCGGGATGTCCGGGGCGCCACCGGTGACGATCCTGAACGGCTCGCCGGCGGTGTGGTAGTCGACCGTGGTGACGCTCACAGCTCGAATCCCTCGGGGAACGGGTCGCGCGGGTCGAGGAAGTATTGAGCGGTGCCGGTGACCCAGGCGCGGCCGGTGATGGCCGGCACGACCGCGGGCCGCCCCCCGACGGTGGTCTCCCCCAGCAGGCGGCCGATGAAGCGGGTCCCGATGAACGACTCGTTGACGAACTCCCCGCTGCCCGGCCCCTCGCTCACGGCCAGCCGGCCACGCGCGTGCAGCTGAGCCATCCGGGCGCTGGTGCCGGTGCCGCACGGCGAGCGGTCGAACCAGCCCGGGTAGATGGCCATCGCGTGCCGCGAGTGGTGCGCGTCCGAGCCCGGCGCGGCGAAGTAGACGTGGTGGCAGCCCCGGATGCGGTCGTCCTCGGGGTGCACGGGCTCGTCGGCCGCGTCGATCGCCGCCATCGTGGCCAGCCCGGCGGCCAGGATCTCGTTCTTGGCCTTGCGGTCGAAGGGCAGGCCATAGTCGTCGAGGTCGACGATCGCGTAGAAGTTGCCGCCGTACGCCAGGTCGTAGCGGATGTCGCCGAAGCCGGGCACCGTGACGACGGCGTCGAGCCGGTCGCTGTAGGCGGGCACGTTGCGCAGCGTCACCGACATGGCCATGCCGTCCTTGACGGCCACGTCCACCTCGACGAGCCCGGCGGGCACCTCCAGGCGCACGGTGGTGACCGGCTCGACGACCTCCACCATGCCGGTCTCCACCAGCACGGTGGCCACGCCGATGGTGCCGTGACCGCACATCGGCAGCAGCCCGGACACCTCGATGAACAGCACGCCCCAGTCGGCGTCCGGCCGGGTGGGCGGCTGCAGGATGGCGCCGCTCATGGCGGCGTGGCCGCGCGGCTCGTTCATCAGCAGCCTGCGGATGTGGTCGAGATGGTCGCGGAAGTAGACGCGCCGCTCGGCCATGCTCGCGCCGGGGATCACGCCCACGCCGCCGGTGATCACGCGGGTGGGCATGCCCTCAGTGTGCGAGTCGACGGCGTGGAAGACCCGCTTGGTTCTCATCGCATGCCCTCCGCGAGCGCCTTCTCCGTCGCGCCGCGTACGGCCGCCTCCTGCGTCTCGGTCAGCGGCACGCGCGGCAGGCGGCAGGGCCCGCCGTGACGGCCCGCGATGTCCATCGACAGCTTGATGGCCTGCACGAACTCCGTCTTGGAGTCCCAGCGCAGCAGCGGGTGGAGCGTACGGTACAGGGGCAGCGCGGTCTCGAGGTCCCCGGCCAGCGCGGCCCGGTAGAGCGCGACGCTGGAGGCGGGCAGCGCGTTGGGGTAGCCGGCCACCCAGCCGACGGCCCCGGCGATCGCCAGTTCCAGCAGCACGTCGTCGGACCCGATCAGCACGTCCAGCCCGGGGGCCAGCTCGCCGAGCTCATAGGAGCGGCGCGGGTCGCCGCTGAACTCCTTCACGGCCACGATCAGGCCCTCGCCGTGCAGGGTGGCCAGCAGCGCGGGCGTCAGGTCTACCTTGGTGTCGTACGGGTTGTTGTAGGCCACGATCGGCACCCCGGCCTTGGCCACCTCGCGGTAGTGCGCGATCACGGAGCGCTCGTCGGCCCGGTAGGCGTTGGGCGGCAGCAGCAGCACCGAGCCGCAGCCGGCCGCGGCCGCGCGCTCGGCCCACAGCCGCGACTCCGCCGCGCCGTACGCGCCGACGCCCGCCATCACGTTCGCCCCGCCGACGGCCTCGACGGCCGTCTCGATGACCTTGGCCCGCTCCTCGGCGGTGAGCGTCTGGTACTCGCCCAGCGACCCGTTGGGGACCACCCCGTCGCAGCCGTTCTCGACCAGCCAGCGGCAGTGCTCCGCATAGCCGTCGAAGTCGACGGACAGGTCCTCGCGCAGAGGGAGAGCCGTGGCCACCATGACACCGTGCCAGGATTTAATGCGATTTGTCATTAAAGAGTCCTCCAAATCAAGGTGTATCGAGTTTTAGTTCGAGGTCGGCGAGAGCGCCAAGAGAGATGGGTTGCGCGATGGGGCGGCGAGGGGGGCGGGGCGACTCCCCGGCCAGGCAGGCGACCGCGTAGCCGCAGACGCGGCCCTGGCACCAGCCCATGCCGGGCCTGGCCAGCAGCTTGACCGAGCGCGCGTCGGTGGCGCCGAGTTCCAGCGCCGCGCGTACGCGGGCGACCGGCACCTCCTCGCACCGGCACACCAGCGTGTCGTCGCGCAGCCAGCCCTGCCAGCCCGGCTTGACCGGATACGCATGATGCAGCGCCTCACCGAACGCGCGCATCCGCCGGCGCCGTCTGGCCAGCACGCCGGGCACCGGCTCACCGGCCACGGCCAGGCCGGCGATGCGGCCCTCCAGCTCGGCCAGGTACCGCCCGCCCACGCCGACCGGCTCGCCCGCCGCCCAGACGCCGTGCGCCGTGGTGCGCTGGTGGCCGTCCACCGCGAGCACGGGCATGCCGTCCGCGTCCTGGCGGGTCTCACAGCCGAGCTCGACGCCGAGCTCGATCTGGGGGACGAAGCCGTAGCCGACGGCCAGCGTGTCACAGGCCAGCTCGCGGGTGGCGAGCACGTTCCAGTCGGCGTCGAGCCGCGCCACGGTGACCGACTCCAGCCCGCGCTCGCCGTGGGCGGCGATCACCGCCTGGTGCGTCCGGTACGGCACGCGGTGCCGGGCCATGGCCAGCCCGTAGCCCGCCGCCTCCCCCGCCTTGCCCGCGGCCAGCACCGGATGCCGAGCCAGGCCGAGTCCGCCGTTGGCCTCGAACACGCCCAGCACCTCGGCCCCCGCCCCCGCCAGGCCGGTGGCCACGGGCAGCAGGAACGGCCCGGTGCCCGCGACGACCACCCGGCCGCCCGCGACGACGCCGTTGCCCTTGAGCAGCGCCTGGGCGCCGCCCGCCGTCAGGACGCCGGGCAGGTCCCAGCCCGGGAACGGCAGCGGCCGGTCGTGCGCGCCGGTGGCGATCAGGAGGTCGCGGCAGCGGATCGCCACCGCGCGGCCGTCCGGGGTCTGGCAGTGCACGGTCAGCCGGTCGCCGTCCCGCGTCACGGTCCACACCTGGTGCCCGAGCAGGACCTCGGCCCGCTCGCCGAGCGCGCGGGCCTGCCTCAGGAACCGGTCCAGACCCGGCGTGCTCGCGCGCGCCGCTCCTGGCGGGTGACGGAAGTACTGGCCGCCGAGGCGGGCGCCGGAGTCGACGAGGACCACGCTCAGGCCGCGCAGCGCCGCCGTGAGAGCCCCCGCCACTCCGGCGGGCCCACCACCGACCACGGCGAGATCACAGGTGTAGTGGTCGGAAGAACGGTCGTCGCGAACGCGGTCGTCGCGAACGCGGTCGTCGGGAACACCGTCGGCGGGAACGCGGTCGTTGGGCGCGCCCACACGGTCGTCGGTCGGGCTCATGCGGTCGTCACCTCGTCTCCGGGTCGCGCCTCCAGCAGGCAGGCGCGTTCTGGTGGGCGGCCGTTCACCGTGATCAGGCAGTCGAAGCAGACGCCGATGCCGCAGAACAGGCCGCGCGGCCGTCCGCCGAAGCGGGTGGTCCGCCAGGCGCGGACACCGGCGGCGTGCAGGGCCGCGCCGATCGTCTGCCCCGGCTCGACCGGCACGGCCCGGCCGTCGATCGTGATCTGGAAGGTCACGCGGACTCCTCGGTCGCACGGGAGGACCCGGACGGGACCCCGGACGAGGTCGCGAAGCGGTCCGGGCGGAAGGGGCGCAGGTCGAGTTCGGGGCCGGCGCCGGTCAGCAGCTGGGACAGCAGGAGCCCGGTCGCGGGCGCGAGCCCGATCCCGGCCCCTTCGTGCCCGCACGCGTGATACAGCCCGGGCGCGCGCGGATCCGCCCCGATCACCGGCAGGTGGTCCGGACAGTACGGGCGGAACCCGCAGTACGACCTGATCACCCGCACCTCCCGCAACGCCGGGAACAGCGCGACCGCCTGGGCCGCCAGCCGGGCCAGCACCCGGGGCGAGGTCGTGCGGTCGAAGCCGACCCGCTCCCTGCTGGCCCCGATGAGCACGGTCCCCGCCGGGGTGCCCTCGACGACGGCCGAGGTCTCCAGATCGGCGGAGTCGCTGGCCACGTTGGTGACGTAGGCGGCGGTGTAGACCTTGTGCCGGATGAGCGGCTCGCGCAGCGGCTCGGTGACGAGGATGAACCCGCGCCTGGGCAGGACCGGCAGCGCCACGCCCGCGAGCCCGGCGATCTCGCCGCCCCACGTGCCGGCCGCGTTGATCACCGCGCCGCCGAGGATGTCGCCCTGGTCGGTCCGTACGCCCGTCACCCGGTCGCCGGACCGGGTGAACCCGGTCACGGTGACGCCGGTGCGCAGGTGGAGCGTGCCGTGGCCGTAGCTCTCCGCGCCGTGCCTGAGCAGCCGCGCGGCGGCCAGCATGGGCTGCACCTGGGCGTCCTGCGGGTAGTGGACACCGCCCGCGAGACCCTCGGCCAGGTGCGGCTCGTAGTCGCGCAGGCCGGCGGCGGGCACGACGGTGTACTCGACGCCCTGCTTGCCCGCCAGCCCGACCAGCTGCCGCTGGACCTCGTCGGTCTCGGCCACGACCAGGCCGCCCTTGGGCTCGTACTCGAACCCGCCCAGCCCGGCCAGCTCCCCCCACAGGCGGTTGGACAGCAGCGCGAGGTCCAGCTCAGGGCCCGGCTCCTTGTCCGAGACCAGCACGTTTCCCTCACCCGCGCCCGTGGTGCCGCCCGCCACGGGGCCGCGGTCCACCACGGTCACGTCCAGACCGGCCCGTGCGGCGTAATAGGCGCACGCGGCGCCCACCACTCCGGCGCCGATGACGATCACATCCGACATCCTCACCTCCCATCTGTAATATGTCACATACCCATGCTGCTTGAGAAGCACGTTCCCGGGTTAAGGACCGGACAACCAGGCCCTTACCATCGATGACGTGAAGCTCGACGCCGTGAAACTAGCCGACGTGAAACTACCCACGGACCACCCCAATGCCCTGGTCCGGCGCCTGTTCTCCTTCTGGGCGCCGACCGCCGAGTCGATGCGGGGCTGGGCTCTGGCGGCCGTGGTGGTCAACGCGGGCATCACCGTGACGGGCGCGGCCGTGCGACTCACCGGCTCCGGGCTCGGCTGCCCGACCTGGCCGAGGTGCACGCCCGACAGCTTCGTACCCGTCGCGCATCCCGAGATCTCGCCCGTCACCATGGCCGTCGAGTTCGGCAACCGGCTGCTGACGTTCCTGGTGCTGGCGGTGGGGTTCGCCTGCGTGGTGGCGGCGATGCGGCTGGCCCCGCGGCGCCGCCCGCTGCTCTGGCTGGCCCTGCTGCAGCCCGCGGGGATCGTCTTCCAGGCGCTGTGGGGCGGGCTGGTGGTCAGGAGCCTGCTCAACCCGTTCACGGTCAGCGTGCACTTCCTGGTCTCCATCGCGCTGATCGCCGCCTGCTGGACGCTCTACGCGCGAGCGGGCGAAGGCGACGGCCCGGCCCGCCGGGTGACGCACCGCGACATCCGGCGCCTCGGCTTCGTGCTGGTCGCGGCGGTGGCAGTGCTGCTCCTGGCCGGGGTGCTGGTGACCGGCACGGGGCCGCACTCCGGCGACGCGGTGGCCTCCCGCTTCGATCTCGACATCGAGAGCGTGGTGCGCCTGCACTCCGACATCGTCTACATCGTGCTGGGGCTGTCGTTCGCGCTGCTGTTCGCGCTGCACGTGACCGACTCGCCCAGGCCGGCCCGCCGGGCGGCGCTGGCGCTGCTCGTGGTGGAGCTGGCCCAGGGCGTGATCGGCTACATCCAGTACTTCCTGGCGGTGCCCGCCCTGCTGGTGGGCCTGCACGTGCTCGGCTCGACCCTGGTCTGGATCGCCACGCTCAGGGTGGTCACCTCACTGCGCACCCGCGACCCGCTGACGGCCCCCGCCACCCCTTCTCCCGCCGCGACACCGGCCAAGGTCTGAACCCCTCCCCCACCGAAACGCCGGCCCCCATCGGACGCCGCCGAGCCCCTCCCCCACCGAAACCCCAGCCACACTTTGGGCCGCTATGCCAAGGTATGAGGGACTGTCTCCCCTACCCTGTGAGGCCCCTGAGTGGCTCTAGCCCGTCCCGCTCGGAAGACCCTGCGACGCCTGTACCAAGGGCTGGTACTCCTCAGCGTGCTCGTCCTCGCGCCGATGACCTGGGCTTGGCTCGACAGCTCCGACCACCGCGAGGTGGCCGACACCGCCGGCTGGCTGACGCGGGTGCCCACCTCGCAGGCGGCGCTCGTGCTCGGCGCGGGCCTGTACGCCGGCCGTCCCTCGTCCATGCTGGCCCGAAGGCTCGACATCGCGGCCGAGCTCTACCACGCGGGCAAGGTCAAGGCGCTGCTGCTGTCGGGCGACAACAGCCGCAAGGAGTACGACGAGCCGACGGCCATGCGCGACTACCTGCGGGCCAAGGGCGTGCCGGACGCGGTGATGGTGCTCGACTACGCCGGGTTCGACACCTGGGACTCGTGCGTACGGGCCCGCAAGGTCTTCGGCGCCGAGCGGCTGACCGTGGTCACGCAGGTGTTCCACCTGCCGAGAGCGGTCACGCTCTGCCGTACGGCGGGCCTGACGACCTTCGGCGTGGGCGACGACTCCGCCAAGCAGTTTGCCGTGACCACCTACGCCTCGGCCGCCCGCGAGGTGTTCGCCACCGGCAAGGCCTTCGCCGACGCGCTCCTGCTGCACTCCGACCCCGTCTATCCCGGCCCGCGGGAGACCTCGCTGCGCGCGATCCTGGCTCAGCCGGGCGCGTAGCCCGGTGGCGGGGTGCCCCGCGTCGCGGCCCCGAGGTGGGCGGGCGACGCCGGGAAGCTCGCCTTGGCGGTGCTCATGCATTCGAGCAGGGCCCGCTGCTCCTCGTGGAAGGTCTGCTCGTCGATCATCCGCCGGGCCGCCCGCTCGTGCAGCAGGCCCAGCTCGGTCGCCGCGAGCTGGTAGTCGCTCATCGCGCGCTGCCCGCGCTTGCCACCGTGGACCTTGGCCCACTGCCTGGCCTGCCGGCGCCGTGACAGGGCGGACAGCATGTAGATGTCGGCCCGGTTGACCAGCTTGGTCGGCTCGTACGGCGGCAGGTAGCGCTGGAGCAGGGCGACGATGCGCCGCCGGTCCCTGATCACCAGCAAGATCAGCACCACGAGCACCACCAGCAGCACCAGGTAGGCGATGACCAGGCCGGGGAAGCCGCCGTAGGAGCTCAGACCGTTCCAGAG
Source organism: Nonomuraea sp. NPDC049158 (assembly GCF_040648335.1). Lineage (NCBI taxonomy): Bacteria > Bacillati > Actinomycetota > Actinomycetes > Streptosporangiales > Streptosporangiaceae > Nonomuraea > Nonomuraea sp. NPDC049158. Next base: position 64,635 of record NZ_JBEZDM010000042.1, on the reverse strand, counting down.
GCCGTGCAGGAGCATCGCGCCGACCCAGCCGGCCAGGATGGAGAAGACCCGGTCCGACCCCTGGCGCTGGGCGGCGTAGGCGACCGCCACGCCGATCATCGAGGTGAACAGCGGGTGCGCGAACGGTGACAGCACGCCGCGCAGCACCACCGTGGCGGCCAGCCCGATGCCGCCCTGGTCGGAGTTGAGCGCGGCGATGTAGTAGCTGACGTTCTCGCTCATCGCGAAGCCGAGGCCGACCATGCTGGCGTAGATGATGCCGTCGGTCGGCCCGTCGAGCTCGGCCCGGCGGAACCTGAGCAGCCCGAGCAGCACCAGCCCCTTCATCGTCTCCTCGACCACCGGGGCGCCGAACGTGGCGGCGATGTTGCGCGCGCTGGCCGCGCTCAGGTTGGCCGCGTCGATGATGTAGTGCAGGTTGAGCGAGTTGATCACGCCGGCGACCAGCACCGCCACGCCCGCCCCCCAGGCGAAGGCGAAGATGAGGTTGCTGCGCGGCTCCGGCTCCATGCGATCCAGCGCCAGCACCGCGGCCAGCAGCAGCGGCACCGGCGCCAGCGCCAGGATCAGCGAGATGAAGAACTGCTCGACCGGCGCCGTGGGCGCGCCGTTGAGCACGTCGAAGGCGAAGGAGACGAGCGCGCACAGGCCGGTCACGATCAGCCCGATGATCAACGCGAACGACGGGCGGTCCTTCAACACCCAGCGTGGATCACGGGACGCCATACCGTGACTGTAACGGATCAAAAAGGCGCTGTCCTGCCCAGGTGGCGCGGTCCGTGCGGGTCCTCACAATGCTCCGTGCGGTCCTTGAGGCCGTGGTCCACCTGCAGCGTGGTGTGGCCGATCTCGAAGCGATCGTGCAGCAGGTCAGCCAGGCGGGTGCGGACCCGGTGGCAGTCGGACCCGCGGGCCACGATCACGTGCGCCGACAGCGTCGGATAGCCGCTGGTCACCGTCCAGACATGCAGGTCGTGCACCTCGACCACGTCAGGGTCGCCGGCCAGGACCCGGCCGATCTCGTCGGGGTCGAGGTCGCTCGGCGCGGCCTGGAGCAGCACCCTGGCCGAATCGCGCAGCAGCCCCCAGCCGGCCTTGAGCATGAGCGCGGCGACCACGAGCGCGGCGATCGCGTCGGCCTGCCGGAACCCGGTCAGCCACACCACCACGCCGGAGATCGCAGTGGCGATGAAGGCGTACATGTCGTTGAGCACGTGCTGGAAGGCGCCCTCGACGTTGAGGCTGCGCCGGTCGGCCCTGGACAGCAGCCAGGCGGCCAGCGCGTTGACCACGATGCCGGCCACGGCCGTGACGACCACGATGGGCCCGGAGACCTCGGGCGGATCCATCAGCCTGCGCACGGCCTCGTAACAGAAGTACGCCACGAGCAGCAGCAGGGTGATGCCGTTGAGCTGGGCGGAGAGGATCTCGGCGCGCTTCCAGCCGAAGGTGTAGGCGCCGCGGGCGGGCCGGGCGGCGAAGCGCATCGCGACCAGGGCCAGTGCGATCGCGCTGGCGTCGGTGAGCATGTGGGCGGCGTCGGAGATCAGCGCGATCGAGTTGGCGATCAGCCCGGCGACCACCTCGATCGCCATGTAGCCGACGATCAGCGCGAGCGCGCCCACCAGGTAACGCTTGTCGGCGTCGGCCGAGTGGCCGTGACCGTGTCCCTGGCCCATCAGCGCTCCTCCCTCATGTGCTCGCGGCTCAGGTCGAGCAGCATCCGTACGTGCGCGTCGGCCAGCCGGTAGTAGATCATGCGGCCCGCCCGGCGGCTGGCCACGATGCCCGCCGTACGCAGCAGCCGCAGGGCGTGGGACACGGCCGTGTCGGTCACCTCGACGGCGTCGGCCAGGTCGCACACGCACAGCTCGCCCGCCTCCAGCAGGGCGTACAGCAGGCGGGCGCGCGTGGCGTCGCCCAGCAGGCGGAACAGGTCGGCGAGCCGGGTGGCCTCGTCCGGCGTCACCAGCCGGTCGCGGGTGGCCGCGACACGCTCGGCGTCGGGCTCCTGAACCACGCAGCTGTCGAGTGAATCAACAACACCTGAAGAGCTATTCATATGTTCACCATAACGACAGGACAAAGCCCACCGCAACAGGCGGTGGGCTCAGCTCAGCAGCGGATCGATGGCGACGGCGAGGAACAGCAACGCCAGATAGGCGTTGGACCAGTGGAAGAAGCGCATCGGGCGCAGATCGACACCGGTCTTGCCGGAGTTGAGGCGGGCCAGGAGGCGATAGACCTCCCACAGGCACATGGCGCCCAGGGCGGCGGCCGCGATCGGGTAGAACAGCGTGGTGTGCGCCACCGGCCACAACGCCAGCGAGCAGAGCACGGTGGCCCAGGTGTAGGCGATCGACTCCAGGATCACCCGGCGCTCGGTGGCCACCACGGGCAGCATCGGCACCTTGGCCGCCGCGTAGTCCTCCTTGTAGCGCATGGCCAGCGTCCAGGTGTGCGGCGGCGTCCAGAAGAACACCACCCCGAACAGCGCCAGCGGCGCCCAGTCGAGCCGCCCGGTGATGCCCGCCCAGCCGATCAGCACCGGCATGCAGCCCGCGATGCCGCCCCAGACGATGTTCTGGGCGGTGCGCCGCTTGAGGATCATCGAGTAGACGATCACGTAGAACAGGATGGCTCCGGTGGAGAGCACCGCGGCCAGCCAGTTGGTGGTCAGCCAGAGGCCGACCAACGACAGCACGCCGAGCACGATGCCGAAGATGAGCGCGCCGGTCGGCGAGACCTGGTGCCTGGCCAGCGGGCGCCGTCTGGTGCGGCGCATCTTCTGGTCGATGTCGCGGTCCACGTAGCAGTTGAGCGCGTTGGCGCTGCCCGCGGACAGGGTGCCGAACACCATCACCGATATCGACGTCCACAGCGGCGGCAGGTCGCCCGCCGCGAGGAACATCACGGGGAGAGTCGTGATCAGCAGGAGCTCGATGATCCGCGGCTTGGTCAGAGCGATGTAGGCCTTGACGAGCATGCCGATCGTCCTCGGCGGCTCGGCCGCGGGAGCGGGGGCCGTCGTCTGCCTGTTCGTCAGCACCGTCAAGGCGCTTCCAGCACGTGCGGAGTCAACGCGTAACCTCTGATTGGAGCGGAATCTCATGGACGGACGCCACGGCGTCCCTGTGATGACAACGAGAACAACCAAACTGTAGTAGCAGGGTCGTCCGGTCCGGCCAATGGGGGGACACGCACGGGGGTGGAAGGGGAATCTTTCGCCGACTCCACTCAGTTAGGGTCCGGTGTGGCGGGATATGCCAACCGGTACCACCAATGACAACTAGATTCCGGAGACCGAGCACTTGAGCACCGAACTCGTGCCAGACCTCGAATGGACCGACCTAGACAAGCAAGCGGTCGACGTCGTTCGAGCCTTGGCCATGGACGCAGTCGAAAAGGCGGGTTCGGGTCACCCGGGCACCGCCATGAGCCTGGCTCCCGCCGCGTACCTGCTGTTCCAGCACGCGATGCGCCACGACCCCACGGACCCCTCGTGGCTGGGGCGTGACCGCTTCGTCCTGTCGTGCGGGCACTCCAGCCTGACGCTGTACATCCAGCTGTTCCTGTCCGGCTACGGACTCGGCCTGGACGACCTGAAGGGGTTGCGCCAGTGGGACAGCCTGACCCCCGGCCACCCGGAGCACGGGCACACGGTCGGTGTGGAGACCACCACCGGCCCGCTCGGCCAGGGCCTGGGCAACGCCGTCGGCATGGCGCTGGCGGCCCGCCGTGAGCGCGGCCTGTTCGACCCCGACGCCGAGGCGGGCGCCTCGCCCTTCGACCACCACATCTGGTGCATGGTCAGCGACGGCGACATCGAGGAGGGCATCAGCCACGAGGTCAGCTCGATCGCCGGCCACCAGAAGCTGGGCAACCTCACCGTCATCTATGACGACAACCACATCTCCATCGAGGACGACACGCTGATCGCGAAGTCCGAGGACGTGGTCAAGCGCTACGAGGCCTACGGCTGGCACACGCTGAGCGTCGACTGGACCGAGTCCGGCGAGTACGTCGAGGACATCCAGGCGCTGCACGCGGCGCTGGAGGCGGCCCGCGCCGAGACCGACCGGCCGACGTTCATCCGCCTGCGCACGATCATCGGCTGGCCCGCCCCGAACAAGCAGAACACCGGCAAGATCCACGGCTCCGCCCTCGGCGCCGACGAGGTCGCCGCCACCAAGCGGGTCCTCGGCATGGACCCGGACAAGAGCTTCGACGTGCCCGCCGAGGTGCTGGAGCACGCGCGCGAGGTGGCCCGCAGAGGCCACGAGGCGCACGCCGCCTGGCAGAAGGGCTACGACGCCTGGCGCGAGGCCAACCCCGAGCGGGCCGCCGAGCTCGACCGGATCTCCCGCCACGAGCTGCCCGCCGGGTGGACCGAGGCGCTGCCGGCGTTCGACAAGGGCGGCTCGATGGCCACCCGCAAGGCCTCCGGTGAGGTGCTCAACGCGCTCGCGCCGGTGCTGCCCGAGCTGTGGGGCGGCTCGGCCGACCTGGCCGAGTCCAACAACACCACGATGAAGGGCGAGCCGTCCTTCATCCCGGAGGAATACCAGACCAAGGAGTTCCCCGGTAACCGCTACGGCCGCACGCTGCACTTCGGCATCCGCGAGCACGGCATGGGCGCGATTCTCAACGGCATCGCCCTGCACGGCGGCACCCGGCCCTACGGCGGCACGTTCCTGGTCTTCTCCGACTACATGCGCCCCTCGGTGCGCCTGGCGGCGCTGATGAAGCTGCCGGTCACGTACGTGTGGACGCACGACTCCATCGGACTGGGCGAGGACGGCCCGACCCACCAGCCGGTCGAGCACCTGTGGGCGCTGCGCGCGATCCCCGGCCTCGACGTGGTGCGCCCCGGCGACGCCAACGAGACGGCGTACGCCTGGCGGGCCGTGCTCGAGCACGACGACCGGCCCGCCGCGCTGGCCCTGACCCGGCAGAACCTGCCGGTCTTCGAGGGCACCAGCGCCGAGGGCGTCGCCAAGGGCGGCTACGTCCTGCACGAGGCGTCCGACGGGCAGCCGCAGGTGATCCTCATCGCCACGGGCAGCGAGCTGGAGCTGGCCGTCAACGGCCGCGAACTCCTCGAAGCCGAAGGCATCCCGACGCGGGTCGTGTCGATGCCGTGTGTGGAGTGGTTCCAAGGGCAGGACATTGCGTATCGGCAGACTGTGCTGCCGTCAGCGATCAAGGCCCGGGTCGCGGTCGAGGCGGGCATCGCTCTGGGCTGGCGCGAGTTCGTCGGCGAGAGGGGCGAGGTCGTCAGCCTTGAACACTTCGGCGCGTCGGCGCCGTATAAGACGCTGTACGAGCAATTCGGGCTGACGGCGGAGCGCGTGGCCGCCGCGGCCAAGGCGAGCCTCGCCAAGCTGGGCCACGACAAAGGCGAGACGACGGGAAACTGAACGAAATGAGCGAGAACCTCAAGAAGCTGTCCGCCCAGGGCGTGTCGATCTGGCTGGACGACATCAGCCGTGAGCGCCTGCGCACGGGCAACCTGGAGCAGCTGATCCGCGAGAAGAACGTGGTCGGCGTCACCTCCAATCCGACCATCTTCGCCGGCGCGCTCAGCAAGGGCGACGCCTACGACACCCAGCTGCACGACCTGGCCGTGCGCGGGGTCGACCTCGGCGAGGCCGTGCGCGCCATCACCGCCTACGACATCCGCTGGGCCGCCGACGTGCTGCGCCCGGTCTACGACGCCACCGCCGGCGTCGACGGCCGCGTATCCCTGGAGGTCGACCCGCGGCTGGCCCGCGACAGCGACAAGACCGTGGCCGAGGCGCGGGCGCTGTGGTGGCTGGTCGACCGGCCCAACCTGTTCATCAAGATCCCGGCGACGGTCGAGGGGCTGCCCGCGATCACGCAGGCGCTCTCCGAGGGCATCAGCGTCAACGTCACGCTGATCTTCTCGCTGGAGCGCTACCGCGCGGTCATGGACGCCTGGCTGGCCGGTCTTGAGGCCGCGCAGGCCAAGGGCCTCAACCTGGGCACGATCGAGTCGGTGGCGTCGTTCTTCGTCAGCCGGGTCGACACCGAGATCGACAAGCGGCTCGACCAGCTCGGCAAGCCGGAGCTCAAGGGCAAGGCCGGCGTGGCCAACGCGCGCCTGGCCTACGCCGCGTTCGAGGAAGTGATGAACTCCGAGCGCTGGCAGCGGCTGCGCGCCGCCGGTGCCCGCCCGCAGCGCCCGCTGTGGGCCTCGACCGGCGTCAAGAACCCCGACTACTCGCCCACGCTGTACGTCGACCAGCTCGTCGCCCCCGGCACCGTCAACACGATGCCGGAGAAGACGGTCGACGCGACCGCCGCCGGCGCCAACATCACCGGTGACACCGTGCGCCCCTTCTACGAGGACGCGTGGAACACGATGGCGGCGCTCAAGGAGGCCGGCGTCGACTACGACGACGTCGTCAACGTGCTGGAGGACGAGGGCGTCGAGAAGTTCGAGGCGTCCTGGAACGAACTCCTCGAGAGCGTCAGCAAGAACCTGGCCCGCTGATGACCGTCTCGTACCGCGAGGAGGGGGTGGCCAACGCCGCCTCCTCCGCCGCGGGGCGGCTCGTGGCCGACGGCGTGCCCGCGCGGCTCGCCGCCGGCGATCCCACGCTGTGGGGCAGCGACGCGGAGGCGGGGGCGGCCGTCCGGCTGGGCTGGCTCACCCTGCCCCGCACCTCGCGCGAGCTGCTGCCCGAGCTCGGCAAGCTGGCCGAGCGGGCGCGCGCCGAGCGCCTGACCAACGTGGTGCTGGCCGGGATGGGCGGCTCGTCGCTGGCGGCCGAGGTGATCTGCGCGAGCGCCGACGTGCCGCTGACCGTCCTGGACACCACCGACCCGGGTCAGGTGCGCCGGGCGCTGGCGGAGCCGCTGGAGGCCACGATCGTGGTCGTGGCCAGCAAGAGCGGCTCGACGGTCGAGACCGACAGTCATCTGCGTGTCTATGAGGAGCTCTTCCGCCAGGCGGGCATCGACCCGGCCGACCGCATCGTGGTCGTCACCGACCCGGGCTCGCCGCTGGAGCAGACGGCCGTGGACGCGGGCTACCGCCTGGTCCCGGCCGTGCCCGACGTGGGCGGCCGCTACTCGGCGCTGTCGGCGTTCGGCCTGGTGCCCAGCGCGCTGGCCGGGGCCGACGTCGAACGGCTGCTCGACGAGGCCGACGAGGTGCTGCCGCTGCTCTCGCTCGACGCCGGCAACCCCGGGCTCGACCTGGGTGTGGCGCTCGGCGGGGCGGCGCTCGCCGGGCGTGACAAGCTGATCGTCGACGACCGGCTGTCCGCGATCAGCGGGCTGTCGGACTGGATCGAGCAACTCGTCGCCGAGTCCACGGGCAAGAACGGCCTGGGCATCCTGCCGGTCGCCGGCGCCGAGCCGAACGGCGCCCGTGACGAGCTGGTCATCGGGATCGAGTCCGACGACGCCGACGTGCGCGTCGACGGGCCGCTCGGCGCGCAGTTCCTCATCTGGGAGTACGCCACGGCCGTGGCCGGGCTGCTGCTCGGGATCGACCCGTTCGACCAGCCGAACGTCGCCGAGTCCAAGGCCAACACGGCCGCGCTGCTCGACATGGAGGCGCTGCCGCTGGGCGAGCCGGCGTTCGTCGACGGGCCCGTGGAGGTGTACGGCGCCACCAAGGCCAGGGATCTGCCCGGTGTGCTGAGCGAGCTGCTCGAAGCGGTGCCCGACGACGGCTACCTGTCCGTGATGGCGTATCTGGACCGGCTGTCGGCCTTCGATGTGTTCGTACCGGAAGGCGCGGACTTCGAGCAGATGACCGACGCGTGGATGGCGGCCGACCCGGCCACGCTCAGGGCGCTGCTGGCCCTGCGTACCGACCGGCCGGTCACCTTCGGGTGGGGGCCGCGGTTCCTGCACTCCACCGGCCAATATCACAAGGGCGGCCCGCAGAACGGGGTGTTCCTGCAGATCACCGGTGCCGTGGCCGACGACGTGCCGGTGCCCGGCAGGCCGTACACGCTGGGCGGGCTCGAGCTCGCGCAGGCCCTCGGCGACCTCGGGGCACTGCTGCGGCGCGGCCGGCCGGCCGTACGCCTGCACTTGACCGATCGCGCGGCCGGAGTCGCGCACCTGCTCGCAGCCGCACAGGAGGCTTGAGATGAAAGATCCGGAAACACCCTCGGAGGAGGCACTCGACTTTGAGGAGACGATCGCGGCGACGGTAGCCACCTCGGCCGCGGCCACCTCCACCACCTTGGAGGTGGCGGCCGCCAATCCGCTGCGCGATCCGCGCGACAAGCGGCTGCCCCGGGTGGCGGGACCGTGTGTGCTGGTGTTGTTCGGCGTGACGGGTGACCTGGCCAAGCGCAAGTTGCTGCCGGCGATCTACGACCTGGGCAACCGAGGGCTGCTGCCGCCCGGTTTCTCGCTGGTCGGGTTCGCCAGGCGTGACTGGAAGGACCAGGACTTCGCCCAGGTGACGCATGACGCCGTCAAGGCGCACGCCAGGACGCCCTTCCGTGAGGAGGTCTGGAAGCAACTGCGCGAGGGCATCCACTTCGTGCCCGGCGAGTTCTCCGACGACGGGGCGTTCGACGCGCTGGCGATGGCGTTGAAGGAGATCGACGAGACCCGGGGCACCGGCGGCAACTATGCGTTCTATCTCTCCGTGCCGCCGAAGTTCTTCCCCGTGGTGGTGGAGCAGCTCAAGCGGACCGGCGTGTCCCAGGCGCCTCCCGGGTCGTGGCGGCGCGTGGTGATCGAGAAGCCGTTCGGGCACGACCTGAAGTCGGCGCACGAGCTGAACGAGATCACCACCTCGGCCTTCCCGGAGAGCTCGATCTTCAGGATCGACCACTACCTGGGCAAGGAGACCGTCCAGAACATCCTGGCCCTGAGGTTCGCCAACAACCTCTACGAGCCCATCTGGAACCGTGGCTTCGTCGACCACGTGCAGATCACCATGGCCGAGGACATCGGCATCGGCGGCCGGGCCGGTTACTACGACGGCATCGGCGCGGCCCGTGACGTGATCCAGAACCACCTGCTCCAGCTGCTCGCCCTGGTGGCGATGGAGGACCCGACGTCCTTCACCGCCTCCGCGCTGCGGCGGGAGAAGGAGAAGGTGCTCAAGGCCGTACAGCTGCCGGCGGACCTGGCGCTCAACACCGCGCGCGGGCAGTACGACGCGGGCTGGCAGGGCGGCGAGAAGGTCGTCGGCTACCTGCAGGAGGACGGCATCTCCGCCGACTCCACGACCGAGACGTACGCGGCCATCAAGCTGGAGATCGCCAACCGGCGCTGGGCGGGCGTGCCGTTCTACCTGCGCACCGGCAAGCGCCTCGGCCGCCGGGTCACCGAGGTGGCCGTGGTGTTCCAGCGGGCGCCGCACCTGCCCTTCAGCAAGGACGACACCGAGATCCTCGGCCAGAACGCGCTGGTCATCAGGGTGCAGCCGGACGAGGGCATCACCGTGCGGTTCGGCTCCAAGGTGCCGGGTACGGCCATGGAGGTGCGTGACGTCTCGATGGACTTCGCCTACGGGGAGTCGTTCCTGGAGTCGTCCCCCGAGGCGTACGAGCGGCTGCTGCTCGACGTGATGATCGGCGACCCGCCGCTCTTCCCGCACCAGCGGGAGGTCGAGCTGTCGTGGAAGATCCTCGATCCGATCGAGGAGTTCTGGGCCACCCAGGGCCAGCCCGAGGGCTACCCGGCCGGTTCGTGGGGGCCACCGTCCGCCGACGCGATGATGGGCGACGGCCGCGCATGGAGGAGACTCTGATGACCACCTTCATGCTCACCGACACGACGGCGGGGAAGATCTCCGCGCAGCTGACGCAGCTGCGCCATCAGATGGGCGCGCCCGCGATCGGGATGGTGCTGACGCTGATCGTGGTCTGCGAGGAGCGCGACCAGTACGACTCGCTCCGCGCGGCCAGCGAGGCGGCGCGCGAGCACCCCTCGCGCATCATCGTGGTGATCAACCGCGAGTCCGACGAGGCCAACCGGCTCGACGCGGAGCTGCGCATCGGCGAGTCCACGCCGGGCGAGGTGGTCGTGCTGCGGCTCTACGGCGAGCTGACCGAGCACGCCGACTCGGTGGTCAGCCCGCTGCTGCTGCCCGACACGCCGGTCGTGGCCTGGTGGCCGGGGCTGGCGCCCGAGGTGATGTCCAAGGACCCGGTCGGGATGCTCGCCCAGCGCCGCATCTCCGACGCCAGGGGCTCGCGCGACGGCGGGGTCGAGTCGCTGGTGACCAGGGCCAAGGGCTACGCGCCCGGTGACACGGACCTGTCCTGGGCCCGGCTGACGCCGTGGCGCAGCCTGCTGGCGGCGGCCTTCGACCAACCCACGGGCAAGGTGCGCAAGGGCACCGTGGAGGCGTCTCCGGGCAACCCCAGCGCGCCGCTGCTGGCCGCGTGGCTGTCCGAACGTCTCGGCGCGCCGGTCAAGGTGGCCGACTCCAACGGGCCCGGCCTGACCGCCGTCCGGCTCACGACGGCCGACGGCGTGCTGGCGGTGTGCAGGAGCGACGCCCGGCTGGCGACGCTGTCTCGGCCCGGCCAGCCGGACCGGAACGTCGCCCTGGCCCGGCGGCAGACCGCCGAGCTGCTGTCGGAGGAGCTGCGGCGGCTCGACTCCGACGAGATCTACGGGGCGGCGGTCAAGCGGCTGGCCCGCTCGTACAAGTCCTGACGCCTCCTCCCACCGGTCGTGGCGGCCCTCTCCTACGAGGGGGCGTGCACGGCCGGTGGGCGCCGATCGTGAAAGAGTTGATAGCGAAAAGAGTGAGTACGTGAGCGTTCCCAATGTGGTCGTCCATCGTGACGGCGACGTCCTCGCCAAGGCCGTGGCGGCGCGGATCATCACCCGGCTGGTCGACGTGCAGTCGGCCAAGGGGTCGGCGTCGCTGGTCCTGACCGGCGGCACGGTCGGCCACGCGACGCTGGCCGCGATCGCCGCCACGCCGGCGCGCGACGCGGTCGACTGGCACCGCCTCGACATCTGGTGGGGCGACGAGCGCTTCCTGCCGACCGGCGACCCCGAGCGCAACGAGACGGGCGCCCGCAAGGCCCTCCTCGACCATGTCGACCTCGATCCCGACCGGGTGCACGTCATGGCCGGGCCCGACTCGGGGATGTCGGCGGAGGAGTCGGCCGAGGCCTACGCGGCCGAGCTGCGCAAGGCGGCCCGGCCGGAGGACCACGGCCCGGTGCCCGGTTTCGACGTGATGCTGCTCGGCATCGGGCCCGACGCGCACGTGGCGTCGCTGTTCCCCGGGATGCCCGCCCTGTACGACACGCGGCCGGTGGTGGCCGTGCACGGCGCGCCCAAGCCGCCGCCCACGCGCATCTCCCTGACGCTGCCGACCATCGTGGCCTCGCGCGAGGTGTGGGTGGTGGCGGCGGGTGAGGAGAAGTCGGGGGCCGTACGGCTGGCGCTGTCCGACTCCGGGCCGGTGCAGGTGCCCGCGGCCGGGGCCAGGGGCCGGGTGCGGACGCTGTTCCTGCTCGACCGGACCGCCGCCGCCAAGCTCCCGCCAGGGTTGGGCCGCATCGCCTCTCCCTGAGTTTTCGTAGCGTCCTCAGTTGGTGAGCGCGTCGATCTCGGCCAGCAGGGCCTGCTTGCGCGCCGGCGGCAGGAAGGACGCGTTCACGCCGTTGCGGGCGAGCTGGACCAGCTCCGGCTCGCCGAGGCCGAAGACGTGCGCGGCGACGCGATACTCGCCGGCCAGGGTGGTGGCGAACATGGGCGGGTCGTCGCTGTTCAGTGTGACGAACAGCCCCTCCTCCAGCAGCCTGGGCAGCGGGTGCTCCTCGATCCGGGCCACCTGTCCCGTACGGAGGTTGGAGGTCGGGCAGACGTCCAGCGGCAGCTGCGTCTCGCGCAGGTGCGCCACCAGGCGCGGGTCCTCCAGGCAGGAGATGCCGTGCCCGATGCGCTCGGCGCCCAGCCCCTCGATGACCTCCCACATGGTCTCGGGACCGGTCATCTCGCCGCCGTGCGGCACGCTGTGCAGGCCCGCCGCCCGCGCCGCCGCGAACGCGTCGCGGAAGGCGTCACGGTATGGCGTCCGGCTCTGCTCGATCCCGCCCAGCCCGAAACCTATCAAAGCAGCGGGAGGTTCTTCCAAAGCGTGCGTGAGCGTGACTTTGGCCGCCTCCTCGCCCATTTCTCCGGGGATGTCGAAGATGTAGGCCATCTCCACCCCGTGGTCGGTCTCCGACCGGCGGGCGGCCAGGTCGAGCGCCTCGGTGACCTCGCGCATGGGCATCCCGACGATGCTGTGGGCGTACGGGGTGACCTGCGGCTCGGCGTAACGGGCGCCCTGGGAGGCCAGGTCGCGGGCCAGGCCGAGCACGAGGGCGGCGATGTCCTCCGGCTCCCGGACCAGCGCGTTGACGGCCTGGTACACCTGCGCGAAGTGGGGGAAGTCGCGGAAGGCGTAGAACGCCCGCAGCTCCTCCTCCGTGGTGGGAACCGGGCCGCCGGGGTGGCGGCGGGCCAGCTCCAGCACGGTGGGTACGGAGGCGGAGCCGACCAGGTGCACATGCAGCTCCACCTTGGGGAGCGCGTCGATGAAGGCGTCAATGGGGGTCGTCATGGCGACGACCCTAAGCCCGACTTTTCGTCTCAAGCCATGGCTTGAGACGAAATATCACATAAGAATGTTAGGTTTACTGCGCCCAGGCGCGCACCAGCGGCAGCAGGACCTCGTCCACCGATTCCGCGACGAAGGACTCGTCGAACAGCGGCCCGAGGAAGATCATGCGGTGCCAGACCAGCGCCTCCGCCACCCCGAACAGGCGGCCCGGATCCACCGGCCCCGGAAGGTCACCGCGCTTCCTGGCCCGCTCCAGCAGCGCTTCCACCCCGCCGAGGTCCTTGGCCGGCATGTGCTCGCGCAGCGTCCTGGCCAGCTCCTGGTGCGAGACCAGCGTCGAGGACAGCCCCATGATGAGCCCGTGCTTGCGCTCGACCGCGCCGCACAGGCCGCCGAGCACCCCGGCGAGGTCGCCGCGCAGCGAGCCGGTGTCCTCGGCGGCCGGCGTGTCCATGTCGAACCGGCGGCAGATGACGTCGACCACCAGCTCCGGCTTGCCCGCCCACCGGCGGTAGATGGTCGCCTTGCTGGCCTTGGCCCGCTTGGCGATCTGGTCGACCGACATACGGTCGTAGCCCATCTCGGACAGCAACTCCAGCGTCGCGTCGAGGATGGCCCGCTCCCGCTCGGGGTCGAGTGGTGGCACGCGCACGTCCCTCAGCCGTAGGTGATCTCCTCGAATCGTACGCCGGTCAGCCGCGTGGACACCTCCCACAGGTCGGCGGCGAGCTGCTCGGAACGGGCCGCCTCCGACGGCGTGAGCAGCCGGGTCTTGGGACCGACGAACTCCCCGCCGTGGATCTCCGGCGAGGTGGCCGCGTAGAGGGAGGACACCGCCCCGGCCGCCGCGCCCTTCAGGAACACCCCCACGAGGGGCTGTAGCGGCCCCACGTTGAAGAAATTGGTGGCGGTGACACCGGGATGGGTGGCGACGCTGATGAGGTCCACCTGGGCCCGCTGGGCGCGTCGTTGGAGCTCCAGGGTGAAGAGCAGGTTGGCCAGCTTGGAGCGGCCGTACGAGTTCATCTTCTTGTAGCCGCGCTCCAGGCCCAGGTCATCGAGGTCCAGCGTGCCCATCTTGTGCGCGTCACTGGAGACGTTGACCACCCGCGCGCCGGGCCGCGACAGCAGCAGGGGCAGCAACAGCCCGGTGAGCGCGAAGTGGCCCAGGTGGTTGGTGCCGAACTGCATCTCGAACCCGTCACGGGTCAGCTGGCGCGGGATCATGCCGACGCCCGCGTTGTTGACCAGCAGGTCCACCCGATCGACGCCGGCCGCGAAGCTCCTGACCGAGGCGAGGTCGGCCAGGTCCAGCGTGCCGTGCTCGACCTGGGCGCCGGGGACGGCCCGGCGGATCTCCTCGACGGCCGCGCCGCCCTTCGCGGCCGAGCGGGTGGCGACGACGACGCGGGCGCCGTGCCTGGCGAGTTCGAGCGCGGTGGGCAGGCCGATGCCGCTGTTGGCGCCGGTCACGATGGCCGTCTTGCCGCTCAGATCGGGCATGTCGGCTGGGGTCCAGGTGCTCATCGCCACTCCAGGTGTACGAAACCGTTTCGTACACCTTAACCTATGCGATGTCGCGCGTGCCGCTCCTCCCGTTGGGCGACCTCCAGCCGCTGCGCGCTCTCGGCGAGCCGCTTGCGGGCCTTGGCCAGCTTCCGCTCCAGCCCGGCGACCCGCTCGGCGCGCTCGTCGTGCTCCTGTACGGCCTGCTCCAGGACGGCGACCCACTCCCGGTGGGCGTCCAGCGCCTCCTGTCGTTCGGCGGCCTTCCTGGCTTCGGCCTCCGCCCGCCTCTTCGCCTCCGCCTCTTCTCGCTCCTTGGCCTCCGCGCGCTTCGCCTCCGCGCCCTTCGCGCCCTTCGCGCCCTTCGCGCCCTTCGCGCCCTTCGCCTCCGAGGCTGAGTCGGCCGAGGTTGTCGAGGCCGCCGGCTTCTTGGCGGGCCTGCCGCGCGGCGCCGGGGTGGGGGCGAAGCCGCTGTAGCTGAGTGGCTTGGCCAGGTGGCCGCGCCGTACCTCCTCGGCCGCGCCCGCGTCCACGACGGCGGCGTCGAGCGTCTGCTCGACCTCGGCCGCCGCGGCGGCCGACAGCCCGGCGTCCCGCCTGATCAGCCGGGACAGCCGTCCCGCCAGCTCGCCGCGCCGCCGGGTCAGCTCCGCCAGCGCCTCGGCGTCGTGCCTCTCCCACGCCTCGCGCAGCTCCTGCCCGAGCGCCAGCAACTCGCCGAGGTCGTCCGGATGCTCGCGGGCCAGCCGGTTCACGGCCGACGCGGAGACCGTGGGTCTGCGCAGTCCGGCGATGTCGCGGGCCAGCCGTACGTCGCCCGCGTCCTTGGCGGCACGAGCCTCGGCCTCGCGCGCGGCGGTGAACTCGGACGGCGGGAGCCCATACAGGCGACCGGCCACCTCGTCAAGATCCACACCTGTCAATTACCCCACATCCGCTGGTTTGTAGCGCATAGTGGAGACACGCCACTCGAACGGAGGCCACCGGTGTTCGAGCGCTTCACTGACCGTGCCCGCCGGGTCGTCGTCCTCGCCCAGGAGGAGGCGCGGACGCTGAACCACGCCCACATCGGCACGGAGCACATCCTGCTCGGCCTCATCCACGAGGGCGAAGGCGTGGCGGGCCTGACACTCGACAGCTTCGGCATCGAGCTCGAGAGTGTGCGCGCCTTCGTCACGCGCGAGGCGGGCCAGGGCGACGAGGCGCCGAGCGGGCACATCCCGTTCACCCCGCGCGCCAAGAAGGTCCTGGAGCTCTCGCTGCGCGAGGCGCTGCAGTTGCGCCACAACTACATCGGCACCGAGCACATCCTGCTCGGCGTGATCAGGGAGGGCGAGGGGCTGGCCGCCCAGGCGATCGTGGACGCCGGCGTGGAGCTGGGCGAGCTGCGGCACCGTGTGCTCACCCGGCTCGGGCAGGGGACGAAGGACCGGCCGGCCGAGATGTTCTTCGCCGGCGGTATGGCGCTCGGCGAACGGCTCACGCAGATCCAGGAGAGCCTCGAACGCATCGAGCGCCACCTGGGCATCCGGCAGCCGGACCAGGCGGCGCCCGACACGAAACCGGCAGACCAGGGCTCCGGGCCAGAGCCGTCAGAACCGGACTCCGGGCCGGACGAGGACGAGCGGGACGATGGACGGGGCGAGAGCGCCTCAGGCTGACCGCCCCAGGCTGACACGGCGAGAGCGCGTCAGGCTGACGCCATCGCGCCGACCGGCAGCCTGGCCTCGATCACGCCCGGGTCCTCGGTGTAGCCGAGCGTGGCGCCCAGCGACAGCAGGAGCCGCCGCATCCGTACGTTGTCGGACAGCATCGTGGCCCTGACCTCGGCGTAACCGAGATCGCGCGCCTCGCGCACCAGCGTCCTGGCCAGTGCCGTGCCCAGACCGCGCCCCTGCCAGCGGTCCTCGACCAGGAAGGCCATCTCGGCGATGCCGGGATCGGGGGTGAACATCAGGCTGGCCATGGCCACCACCTGGCCGTCGTGCCCGGCGACGATGGAGCGGCCGCGGCTGCGGTCGCAGAGCCGGTCGAACATCCGCGGCGGCAGTTCGGGCATCGAGGTGAAGTAGCGGAACCTGCGTGCCTCGGGCGAGCACCTGTCGTGCAGGTCGCGGACGGCCTCGCGGTAGATCGAGGTGAGCGGCCGGACCGTGACCTCCTCGCCGTCGGCCAGCTTGACCGTGGGCTCGGCGGCGCCCTGCTCGACCGGCGGCTGCGCGAGCCGGACGAAGGAGGCGGCCCGGGCCGCCTCGGTCAGGGTGAAGGGCAGCTCGGCGCGGCGCAGCCGGACGGCGCGCCTGGGTGCGACGGGCACCACGAGCAGGGTCGGGTCGGGAAGGTCACTCACCGCTTCACCATAGATCCACCTGGCATCGTCGGCGCGCAGCAACTCGGCCAGGAACTCCGGCAGCCGCCACGGCATCGACCGCAGCCGGGAGGCCAGCAGCAGCGCGCGGGTGGGCTCGTCGGTCAGCTCGTGCGCCGTCGCCGGGACCACCTGGACGCGGCGGCCACCGGCCGCCTCCAGGGCTTCACGCACGGCCTCGGGGCCGGCGGGGATGTCGGCGACGAACTCGTCGACGGTGCCGTCCGCGTCCGACTGGACGCTCAGGCCGAGGATGTTGCCGCCCCTGTCCGCCAGGGCCGCGGCCAGGGAGGCCAGTCGTCCCGGACGCTCGTCCACCGTCGTGCGAATGCGCAAGAATCCCATAGGAAGAGGATGCCGGGGAGGTGTTACCTGGCCGCTAACGCCGTGTTTCGAATGCGAGTTTCATAGCGAGATGCGGCGTATAGGAGGATACGGGCCATGAACGCGCATGTCTCCCTGTCGTCCGGATTCGTGAACGGCGACGTCTCCTTCTGGTACCGCTCCTCCGGCGTACCCTCCCCTGGTCCGCGCCTCGACGGAGACCTCCAGGCGGACGTGGCGATCGTCGGCGCGGGCTACACGGGGCTGTGGACCGCGTACTACCTCAAGCAGGCCCAGCCGTCCCTGAACGTCGTGGTGCTGGAGAAGGACTTCGCCGGGTTCGGGGCCTCGGGACGCAACGGCGGCTGGCTGACCGGCGACCTGGCCGGGTCGCATCAGCGCTACGCCAGGACGCACGGGGTGGAGGGGGCGCGGCGGCTGCAGCGCGAGATGTACGCCTCGATCGACGAGGTGATCCAGGTCTGCGAGAAGGAGGGCATCGACGCCGACGTCGTCAAGGGCGGCGTGGTCAACGTGGCCCGTACCCCCTCCCAGGCGGCCCGGCTGCGGGCCTCGGTGTCGGCCGCCCGCGCCTGGGGCATCGAGGAGGCGGACCTGCGGCTGGTCGATCCCGCCGAACGGCTGCGGGTGGCGGGCGCCGTGGCCGCCTCCTGGAGTCCGCACTGCGCGCGGGTGCAGCCCGCCAAGCTGGTACGAGGGCTGGCGCGGGCCGTACGGGAGCTCGGGGTGACCGTCTACGAGCGGACGCCCGTCACGGAGATCGCCCCGGGACTGGCCGTGACGCCGTTCGGGACGGTCCGCGCGCGGCACGTGCTCCGCGCGACCGAGGGGTTCACCTCGCGGCTGAAGGGGCTGCGGCGGCAGTGGCTGCCGATGAACAGCTCGCTGATCGTCACCGAGCCGCTGCCCGCCTCGTTCTGGGAGACGGTCGGCTGGGCGGGGTCCGAGCTGCTCGGGGACATGGCTCACTACTACATGTACGCGCAGCGGACCGCCGACGACCGCATCGCCTTCGGCGGGCGCGGCCGGCCGTACCTGTACGGCTCGCGGGTGGACGCCAGGGGGCACACGCACGAGCAGACGGTCGAGGCGCTCTGGCGGCTGCTGATCGACTTCTTCCCCGCCGCGGCCTCCTCCTCGGTGGCGCACGCGTGGTCGGGGGTGCTGGGGGTGCCGCGCGACTGGTGCTCGACCGTGCACGTGGACCCGGCCACCGGTCTGGGCTGGGCGGGCGGCTACACCGGGCACGGGGTGACGACGGCCAACCTGGCCGGCCGGACGATGCGGGACCTCGTCCTGGGCGAGCGGACGGCGCTGACGGAACTGCCGTGGGTGGGCCGCCGGGTGCGAGCGTGGGAGCCGGAGCCGCTGCGCTGGCTGGGGGTGCACGCGATGTACCGGTTGTACCGGGTGGCGGACCATCGGGAGCGGTCGATGGCGGATACGTCCGTGCTGGCCCGCATGGCCGACCTCATCACCGGTCACTGACACACCATCGTCGTTGAGATTGGGGAGCATCATGAACACGCTCTTTCGAGGGGGACGGGTCTTCACCGCGAAGACCGGCTTCGCCGAGGCCGTGCTGGTCCGCGACGGCGTGATCGCCGCCGTGGGCGACGAGCGGGACCTGGTACGGGAGGCGCCGGGGCACGAGACCGTGGACCTGGACGGGGGTCTGCTGGTGCCCGGGTTCATCGATGCGCATGTGCATCCGGTGCAGGCAGGCCTGGAGCGCGCCAAGTGCGATCTATCCGAAATTTACGGACTCGATGCCTATTTGGCGAAGATCGCCGACTATGCGGCGAAAAATCCTGAAAAGGAGTGGATTGATGGCGGCGGGTGGGACATGTCGGCCTTCCCGGGTGGGCTGCCGCACCGCGACCAGCTCGCCTTCGCCGACCGGCCCGTCTACCTCATCCAGCGCGACCATCATGCCGCCTGGGTCAACGCCCGTGCCCTGGAGCTGGCCGGCGTCACCGCCGGCACCCCCGACCCCGCCGACGGCCGCATCGAACGCGACGCCGACGGCACGCCCAGCGGCGTCCTGCACGAGGGCGCGATGGACCTCGTCGGCCTCCTCACCCCCCGTCCCTCCCCTCGTGACCTGGACCGGGCGCTGGAGGAGGCGGAGCGCTACCTGTTCTCGCTCGGCATCACCGGCTGGCAGGACGCCATCGTCGGCTCCTACGCGGGCTCGGTGGACCAGCTTCCCACCTACCTGTCGGCGGCCGGCTCCGGCAGGCTGCGGGCCCGCGTGGTGGGCGCGCTGTGGTGGGACCGTACCCGTGGCCTCGACCAGATCGACGACCTGACCGCGCGCCGCGCCTCGGCGGAGGGGCTGGACCGGTTCCGCGCGACCTCGGTGAAGATCATGCAGGACGGCATCACCGAGAACTTCACCGCCGCGACGCTGGAGCCCTACTGCCTCTGCGGCGGCACGGGCCTGTCCTACGTCGACCCGGACAAGCTCAGGAAGTATGTGGCCGAGCTGGACCGCCTCGGCTTCCAGGCGCACGTGCACGCGATCGGCGAACGGGCCGTACGCGAGGCGCTGGACAGTTTCGAGGGCACCTCGCCCGCCAACCGGCACCACATCGCGCACCTGCAGATCATCGAGCCGTCGGACGTGCCCCGCTTCGCCGCGCTCGGCGTGACGGCCAACCTGCAGCCGCTCTGGGCGACCCACCACGCGCAGATGGACGAGCTGACGCTGCCGTTCCTGGGCGAGCCCCGCTCCTCGTGGCAGTACCCCTTCGCCGACCTGCTCTCCCACGGGACGCGGTTCTGCGCGGGCAGCGACTGGCCGGTGTCGAGCGCCGACCCGCTGCAGGGCATGCACGTGGCCGTCAACCGTACGGAGCCCGGCAGCTCGGTGCACGCCGACTACCCCACGGCGCAGACGCCGTTCCTGCCCGGCCAGCGCCTCGACCTGGCGACCGCGCTGACGGCGTACACGGCCGGCTCGGCCTGGGTCAACCGCTCCCCCGCCGGGGTGATCGAGCCGGGCCGCCCGGCGGACCTCGTCGTCCTGGACCGCGACCCGTTCACGCTGCCGGAGCGCGACATCTGGACGACCGGGGCGCGCATGACGTTCGTGGACGGCGTAGCGGTCCACGACGGGTAAACCCGGCGGAACGGGTAGGTGCGCGATCCGGCGCTACGGAACGCGCACCCTCGCCGCATACGGTCGCCTCCGACACAAGTGATGGAGGCTGACATGGTGATGCGGCGAAGGTGGGCCGTCGCGGCGCTCGCCTGCGCGATGACGGTGACCATTCCCGGCGTCGCCCAGGCGACGACCCAGAGCGGCAGGGACGTAGTGATCACGTCCAGGCGCGGCTGGCAGGACACCGGAATCTACGTGTACGAAGGCGACCGCGTCCGGGTCGAGCAGGTGGGCGGCAGCTGGACGGTCGTACGAGGGCGTCGACGTCGTGCTGGTGGACGCCGCCGACGAGCGCAGCCCCGACGACCACTTCCCCGGCGTGGCGGTCGTCGAGGCCGTCCGCCGCGCCCGGAGCAGTCAGCAGACCACGGTCATCGTGCTCACCGGCCACTTCCTCGACGGCGCGGTCCGGCGGCGCATGCGGGAGGCCAGGGCCGACTACTTCTACCATCGCAGCCAGCTCGGCGACGCGGCCCGCCTGCGCGCCGCCGTACTCGAACCCTCTGGGGGCGTGCCCGGCCCCGCCGACCCAGAAGAGGAGATCAGACTCGGCGTCTCCGCCGCCAGCCGGGTCAACGCGGCCGTGGCGCACGCGCTGGCGGAGCACCTCCCGGAACGGCTGGACGAACGGGCCAGCCCCCGATCGCGGGCCTGGATCCGATTACGGGAGCGGTTCAACCGGCAGGCCCGGCTCGCGCCGACGACCTCCGACGGCCGCGCTCCGGACCGCACCCAGTCCCTGCCGTCACTGCCACAGATCGCCCGCTTCTTGACATGGGCGACAAGAGTCAAAACACCGCCACCGCCACCGCCACCGCCACCGCCACCGGATGAGTGAACCGGTCAGGGGCGCCGCGCGGTCCACCTCGTTCACCGCCGTCCGCCTCTTCCTCAACCTGCGGCTGGCCTCGCGGGTGACGATCTGCGTGACCCTCTGGGAGACCCTCACGCCACCCGTGGCGCTGCTCACCCTGCTCGCCTCGTGCCTGTACGACCTGCTGGTCTTCCGCGCCCTCAGACGCCACGGCATCCCCGTCCCGGTACGCCTGGCGCTAGACGTCGCCGACGTGGCCGTCTGGTCCGCGCTGGCCGGCGACCCGATCGACGCCCCCGCCCTGCTGGCCGCGCCCCTGGCCTACGAGCTGGCCCTGGAGCACGGCTGGACGGCACTGGCCGTACCGCTGACGTCGGGTGCGGTGGCCAACGTGGCGCTGGCCGTGGCGGGCTGGTCGTACAGTCCCGCGCCCTTTCTCTGGCCCGCCGGCGGCGTGGCGGGCGGCGTGTTCATCGGCCGGTACCTGCGCGGACGGCTACGGCAGCGACTGCGCGTGGCCGCGGCGGAGCGGCAGGCCGCCAGGAGCCGCGCCGAACTGGCCGGCCGGCACAGCGTGGCCATGGGCGCCGACACCGTGGTGGACCTGCTGACCCGCACATGGCCGCTGCTGGCCGGGCCGGGTCGCCAGGTGGCGTCACCTCTGTCCGCCTGGCGGCAGCGGCTGGCGGAGGAGACGGCCGACCACGCCGAATACCTGGCGGTCGCGTTGCTGCGCTGGGAGCAGCGCCACAACCTGGCCAGCCCGGACCTCTCCCGCGACGTGGAGTTCCGTCCCACGGACGGGAGCGGCTCGCTCCTGCTCTCCCCCGCCCAGACCGCCGCCCTGCACGAGGCCCTGGTACGGCTGGCGCCCACGGGCTCGCTCACCGTCACCGCGGACGGGCCACGGCCGCTCGGGCGACGGCAGGAACTGCGGATCGGCTCCAGGAAAGTGGTCCTGCCTGAGGACGCCCGCCCGCACACTCCGCCGTTCGACGCGCCATCGCCCTCGGCGCCATCGGCTCGCTCAGCCACTCGTGGCGCGACATGGACGGCGTGCCGCTCCCGGCCTGCGCGGCCCTCACGGTGATCGGGCTGCTGGTCGCCTTCTGGGCGCACCGGCGCGTCCTCGCCCGTGGCACGGCGGCGCACGCGCGGGTGCTGGCCGCGGGACTCTGCTTCGGCGCGGTGGACGCGCTGGTCTCGACGTCCCTCATGCGGACGATGGCCGCCGGCGGGCTCACCCGGATGCCGTTCCTGCACGCGATGCTCTTCGCCGTCCCGCTGACGGTCATGTACTGGCGCGACCTGGGGCTGGGACGCCGGATCGCGGCCGTGGCCTCGGCAGCGTCGATCCTTTGTGTCTGCGTGTGGCTGCTGCCCGTACCGCTGCACTGGGCCGACCTGGCGGGACTGGTGTGGCCACTGGCGTTCACGATCGGCGCCTCGGCGGTGCGCGACCTGCTGGACCTGGACACCACGGGGGTGGACCACGAACTGGCCGCCGAACACGCGGCGGCGGTGCGCGAGGGCTATCTCAGCGGCCGGGCCGACGTGCTGCGCCTGGTGGAACAGGTCACGGACGAGGCCGCCCACCGCCTGAGCGCGGACCGCGAGTCGCTCGACCCGCGCTTCCTCCCGGAGATCGAACGCCGCCTGTCCCAGGTCCGCGACCGCGTCTCAACTCTCCGGCACCAGCCAGACCCCTGAGACCACCCCGCAAACCCTGCCAAACGCCGCATAATCCCAGCACTCCGCCATACCCGTAGGGGCTCCGACACCCCGCCACCCAGGGCACACAGCACCGCCGAACTCCATCCGGTGAACCGGTCGCCCATGACGGCCCACGCCACGAACAGCGAAGGACCCCGGCGCAGTGTGCCGGGGTCCTTCGGAGATAACTCTGCGATAACAAGGTCCTACCAGGGGGACTTGTTGTTGCGGAGACGCTCCAGCGCTTCCTCGAGGATCGCCTTGCCGTCCTTGTCGCTCCTGCGCTCCTTCACATAAGCCAGGTGCGTCTTGTACGGCTCGTTCCGGGGCGGGGCAGGCGGGGCCTGCTCGTCCTGGCCGGCCGGGAGGCCGCAGCGTGGGCAATCCCACGTTTCGGGCACCGCCGCATCGCTGGCGAAGCTGGGCCGCGTCTCATGCATGTTGGCGCACCAGAACGGGACCCGCACTCTCGGAGCTGCCTCGCCGCGCTCGGCCTCCCCCATCGGGCCGGCGCCGACACGGCTGCCACGGATCGCGTTGCCACTACCCACGGATGAACTCCTCGCTCGATCGCCCCGTGACACACGGGGGGAGAATCACTGTCACGCGTCAATCTGACTCAGGGCCGCAGAAGCAGACCCAGAGCGATGATGCAGACGAACCAGACGGTGCCCGTGATCACGGTCAACCGGTCGAGGTTACGCTCCACCACCGAGGAACCACCGAAGTTCGACGAGAAACCGCCGCCGAACATGTCAGACAGGCCACCACCCTTGCCCTTGTGGAGCAGGACGAGCAGGATCATGAGACAGCTCGCCAGGATGAGGGCGATGGAGATTCCGATTTCCACGGTATGCCTAGTCCTTCAATGCTCTGTCACGCGTGACGATTCAAACTTGCTTCTAGAGGGTACGGCTTGTTGTCAAGTCGCACCCCCGGAACGACTCAGTTAGCCAGACATATCGGAGAAACGGCAGATCTTAACGAACTCCCCGGCATCGATGCTGGCACCGCCCACGAGCGCGCCGTCGATATCGGGTTGAGCCATGATCCCAGCGATGTTGCCTGACTTGACTGACCCTCCGTAAAGGATACGTACTGCGGAGGCCACTTCGGGGTCGTACAGCTCAGCGAGTCTGCCTCGCAGCGCCGCACAGACCTCCTGGGCGTCCTCGGGAGTGGCCACCTCGCCGGTGCCGATCGCCCACACCGGCTCGTAGGCCACTACCATCGATTGTGCCTGCTCAGCGGAGACTTTGCGCAGTCCGCCGTCAAGCTGGCTCAAGCAATGTGAAACTTGTTCGCCCGCCTGGCGCACGGGCAGGCCCTCGCCGACGCACAGGATCGGCGTCAGCGAGTGGCGGAACGCGGCGTGCACCTTGGCGTTGACCAGGTCGTCGTCCTCGCCGTGATACTGCCGCCGCTCCGAGTGGCCGGCCAGGACGAACGTGCAGCCCAGCTTGGCCAGCATCGCGCCCGAGATCTCGCCGGTGTAGGCGCCCGCCTCGTGCTGGGACAGGTCCTGCGCGCCGTAGACGATGCGCAGCTTGTCGCCGTCGACGAGCGTCTGAACGCTGCGCAGGTCGGTGAACGGCGGCAGGACGGCTATCTCCGCCTTGTCGAAGTCCTTGTCGGCGAACGCGAAGGCGAGCTTCTGGACCAGTGCGATGCCCTCAAGGTGGTTGAGATTCATCTTCCAGTTGCCGGCGAAAAGCGGCTTTCTCACGGTCAGTCCTCCAGGGCGGCGAGTCCGGGCAGGGTCTTGCCCTCGAGATATTCCAGGCTCGCCCCACCACCGGTGGAAATGTGCGAGAAGCCGTCTTCGGGCAGGCCGAACTTCCGTACGGCCGCCGCCGAGTCGCCACCGCCGACCACCGTCAGGGCGTCGGCCCCGATCAGCGCCTCGGCCACGGCCCGGGTGCCGCCGGAGAAGGCGTCGAACTCGAAGACGCCCATGGGGCCGTTCCAGAAGATGGTCTTGGCGTCGGCCAGCTTGGCCGCGAACAGCTCACGGGTCCTGGGACCGATGTCGAGCCCCTCACGGTCGGCCGGGATCGCCGTGGCCTCGACCACGTCGTGCGGCGCGTCCTCGGCGAAGCCGGTCGCGGCCAGCACGTCGACGGGCAGCACGAGATCGACGCCGCGCTCGGCGGCCTCGTTGAGGAAGCCGCGCACCTGGTCGAGCTGGTCCTGCTGGAGCAGCGACTTGCCGACCTCGTAGCCCTGGGCCTTGAGGAAGGTGTAGGCCATGCCGCCGCCGATCAGCAGCCGGTCGACCTTGGCCAGCAGGTTGGCGATGACGCCGAGCTTGTCGGAGACCTTGGCGCCGCCCAGCACCACCACGTAGGGGCGCTCGGTGTCCTCGGTGAGCCTCCTGAGCACCTCGAGCTCGGCCACGATGAGCTTGCCCGCCGCGTGCGGCAGCAGCCGGGGCACGTCGTAGACGCTGGCGTGCTTGCGGTGGACCGCGCCGAAGCCGTCGCCGACGTAGAGCTCGGCGAGCCCCGCCAGCTTCTCGGCGAACGCGCCACGCTCGGCGTCGTCCTTGGACTCCTCGCCCGCCTCGAACCGGAGGTTCTCCAGCAGGGCGACCTGGCCCTCCTCCAGCGCGTCGACGACGCCCTGGGCGCTGTCACCGACCACGTCGGTGGCGAAGGCCACGTCCTCGCCGAGCAGCTCCGCGAGGCGCTCGGCGACCGGCTTCAGCGAGAGGCCGGGGGTGGGCCGCCCCTTGGGGCGGCCCAGGTGAGCGCAGACGACGACCTTCGCGCCCGCGCCGGTCAGCGCCTTGATCGTCGGCACCGACGCGCGGATGCGGCCGTCGTCGGTGATCGTCTCACCGTCGAGTGGGACGTTGAGGTCGGCGCGCACGAGCACGCGCCGACCCTTCACATCGAGATCGTCGAGCGTACGCATCAGAGGTCCGCGCCCACCAACTGGATGAGGTCGACGAGGCGGTTGGAGAAGCCCCACTCGTTGTCGTACCAGCCGACGACCTTGACCTGGTTGCCGATGACCTTGGTCAGGCCGGCGTCGAAGATGCAGGAGGCCGGGTCGGTGACGATGTCGCTGGAGACGATCTCGTCCTCGGTGTAGCTGAGCACGCCCTTGAGCGCCCCCTCGGCGGCGGCCTTGTACGCGGCGTTGACCTCTTCGACGGTCACGTCACGGGAGACCTCGACGGTCAGGTCGGTGGCCGAGCCCGTGGGGATCGGCACGCGCATCGCGAACCCGTCGAGCTTGCCCTTGAGCTCGGGCAGCACCAGGCCGATGGCCTTGGCGGCGCCGGTCGAGGTGGGCACCACGTTGACGGCGGCGGCGCGGGCGCGGCGCAGGTCCTTGTGCGGGCCGTCCTGCAGGTTCTGGTCCTGCGTGTAGGCGTGGATGGTGGTCATCAGGCCCTTCTCGATGGTGAAGGCGTCGTTCAGGACCTTCGCCAGCGGAGCCAGGCAGTTGGTGGTGCAGGAGGCGTTGGAGATGATCGTGTGCTTGGTGGCGTCATAGATGTTGTCGTTGACACCCATCACGATCGTGACGTCTTCGTTCTTCGCCGGGGCGGAGATGATGACCTTCTTGGCGCCGTTGTCGGCGTGCACCTTGGCCTTGGCCGCGTCGGTGAACAGGCCGGTCGACTCCAGCACCACGTCGACGCCGAGGTCGCCCCAGGGCAGCTTGGCCGGGTCGCGCTCCTCGAAGACCTTGATCGTCTTGCCGTCGACGGTGATCTCGTCGCCGGAGACCTTCACCTCGTACGGCAGGCGGCCGAGGATGCTGTCGTACTTCAGCAGGTGGGCGAGCGTCGCGTTGTCGGTCAGGTCATTGACCGCAACGATCTCGATGTCCTTGCCACTGGCGGCCACCGCACGCCAGAAGTTGCGACCGATGCGGCCGAAGCCGTTGACGCCTACGCGGATGCTCACGGGAACCGATCTCCTCGTACGTGATGGCGAGCTAAAAACCTCAATGCCAAACCCTATCGGAACCAAATTGGTTTAGACCACTCGACTCCCCTTACCGTGAATCCGCGATCAGGCGGCGTAATTTGCGAGCTTCGAGTAAAGTGCCCGACTCATCGGAGTAAGTTCCGGCATTCTCTGGGGGCTGAGATGTCACAACCTAGGTCCGGCCTGCTGTCTGGCCTGGTCGTGGGTTTCGTAGCAACGCTCGTCTGCGCCATCGCGCAAGGGGCGGTACTCCTCTACGGAGACCGCTTCATCCCGGCTGCCTTCCTGACCGCCGGCGACGGCCTCTGGGCGATGACCACGATCGCCTTCGCCTCGGCTCTGCTCCTGTCTCTCCTGGTATGCCTGTTCAGGCCGGGCAGCCGGCTCCTGCCGTGGTGGTCGGCCCTCTGCTCGGTGGCGGCGGTGGCCCTGGGTTGGACCACCGCCCGCGCCACGAGCACCGGCGGCCGGCCCGACCTGAGCCTCGACCGCCTCATGACCAACTTCCCGGCCGAGCTGACCAGCCTCTGGCCCTCGCTGAAGGACTCCTGGGAGCTCTGGCTCCCGCTGGCGGTGGCGGCCCTGACGGCCTACTTCCTCGTACGCGTGCGAGTGCGCCGCGTCCGAGCCCGCCGAACCTCCCTGACCCCACCGGAGGACCCGGCCCCGGCCGAACCGGAATACCGGGCCCCCTTCGAGCCCCTCCAAAGCCCCACCAACCCCTCACGCCCCACGGGCGACCTCTTCACGCCGAGAGACTCGGGCCGCGCCTGAAACGGCTCACCGGCCCGATCCACGGAGACGGCCAAGCATGCGCACGTCACGGCGGGAAGTCCCCCCACCGGAGGAGCGTTCCCCTGGACAGGGCCCAGCCCACGACGGCGGTCGGCGCCCACCGTGCCGTGCCGTAATGCATGAACCGCCTTGACGGAAGGCCACGCACAGCGGAGCACCACGAGGAGAACCCGAAAGCGATCCCCGCACGGGGCAGCCCCCCAGAGCCCAGCGGCCCCTGTACGGAGCAGCCCCCAGAACCCAGCGAGCCCCGCACGGAGGAGAAGCCCGCCCACAGCCCTTCAGCACCGTCCTGCCTCGCTCCCGAAGCCGCCTCCCGGCACGCACCGCAGTCTCGTACCCGCGGACACGTGCCAGCACTCACCGGGCCCCATCACATGCCCGCGGTCACCAGGCCCCGGTCAACCGGGGCCACCTCACCACACAGAGGCCGCGAGCAGGCCACACAGAGCCCCACAGAGGCTGCGCGGGCCGCGCGGAGAAGCGCCCTCACTGGGCGAGCATGTCCACGGTGAGGTTCGCCTCGGTGTTGGGGATGCCCAAGTCGGTGGCACGTTTGTCGGCCATCGCCAGCAGCCGCCGGATACGTCCGGCGATCGCGTCCTTCGTCAGCGGCGGATCCGCGATCTGCCCCAGCTCCTCCAGAGACGCCTGCTTGTGCTCCACCCGCAGCCGCCCCGCGATCACCAGGTGGTCGGGCGCCTCCTCGCCCAGGATCTCCAGCGCCCGCTGCACCCGCGCCCCCGCCGCCACCGCGGCCCGCGCCGAGCGGCGCAGGTTGGCGTCGTCGAAGTTGGCCAGCCGGTTGGCCGTGGCCCGCACCTCGCGGCGCATCCGGCGTTCTTCCCAGGCCAGCACGCTGTCGTGCGCGCCGAGCCGCGTCAGCAGCGCGCTGATGGCGTCGCCGTCGCGCACCACCACCCGGTCGACGCCCCGCACCTCCCGCGCCTTGGCGTGGATCTTGAGCCGCCGCGCCGACCCCACCAGCGCCAGCGCCGCCTCGGGCCCCGGGCAGGTGACCTCCAGCGACATGGAGCGCCCCGGCTCGGTCAGCGAGCCGTGCGCCAGGAACGCCCCGCGCCACGCGGCCTCGGCGTCGCAGGCGGCCCCCGCCACCACTTGACGAGGCAGGCCGCGGACCGGGCGCCCGTGGTTGTCGATGAGACCCGTCTGCCGGGCCAGCGCCTCACCGTCGCGGTAGACGCGCACGACATAGCGTGAGCCCTTACGCAGCCCGGCGGGTGCCAGCACGAGCACTTCGGCCTTGTGACCGAACACCTCCCCGATGTCCTTGATCAGCCGCCGCGCGGTGGCGTTGGTGTCGAGCTCCGCCTCGATCACGATGCGCCCGCCCACCAGGTGCAGCCCGCTGGCGAACCGCAACAGCGTCGACACCTCCGCCTTCCGGCAGCAAGGCTTCAGCACTGGCAGGCGGCTCAGCTCGTCCTTCACCACACCCGTCATCGCCATAAGCGTTAGTCCTCCCCCATTCAGACCGGCTCTCAGCAGTGTCTCGCACCTTTGCGCCGCACCGACCAGGATCAACGCTTCTGGAGGAAAATCTCGTCCAGGACGGAGGCAAGACGTCGTGAGTCATGCCGGGGGGAGCCGTCGGCGGCCGCGACGTCGGCCATGACGAGCCGCCCGCCGAGCGCGGTGGCGGCCTTCTCCAGAGCGTCGCGGTCGTCGACCACGCCGGTGTCGGCGAGCACGACGTCGACGCGCAGGCCGGGCGCGTGCTGCCGGAGCACCTCCAGGTGCTGCTGGGGTGAGAAGTCGTCGGTCTCGCCGGGCTGCGGCGCCAGGTTGAGCGTGACCAGCCGTTGGGCCTTCGACTCGTGCAACGCCCGAGCCAGCTCGGGGACCTTGAGATGCGGTAACACGCTGGTGAACCACGACCCGGGCCCGAACACCAGCCAGTCGGCCTCCAGCACGGCGCGTACGGCCTCAGGCCGCGCCGGCGGGTCCTCCGGCACCAGCGAGATGGCCTGCACCCGGCCGGGGGTCAGCGCGCAGGCCACCTGCCCGCGTACGGTCGAGGTGACGCCGTCGAGCTCCACCTCGGCCACGATGTCCAGCGGCACCGACGCCATCGGCAGCACCCTGCCGTGGGCGCCGAGCAGCCGGCCCACCCAGTCGAGGCCCGCCACGGGATCGCCGAGCAGCTCCCACAGCGCCACGATGAGCAGGTTGCCGACAGCGTGGCCGTGCAGGTCGCCCTCGCTGCGGAAGCGGTGCTGGACGACCTCGCTCCAGGTGCTCCCCCACTCGTCGTCGCCGCAGAGCGCGGCCAGCGCCATGCGCAGGTCGCCGGGAGGGAGTACGCCCAGCTCGCGCCTGAGCCGCCCGCTGGAGCCGCCGTCGTCGGCGACCGTCACCACCGCGGTCAGATCGCCCACCACACCGCGCAGCGCCGACAGCGAGGCATAGAGCCCATGCCCCCCGCCCAGCGCCACCACCCGCGGCCGGTCATCCGGCGGCGCGCCGATCTCGGCCGCGTCACCCGGCGCCGCGCCGGCCATGACCGCCTCACCCGGCGTCACTTCGGCTACGGCCGCCTCGCCCTGGTCTTGGCCCTCATCGGTCACTCCCGCCCCACATCCCGGTGGCTGACCTGGACTTCCATGCCGCGGTCACGCAGCCGGCCGGCGACCTGCTCGGCCATCGCCACGCTGCGGTGCTTGCCACCCGTACAGCCCACCGCCAGCGTGGCGTAGCTCTTGCCCTCGCGCGCGTAGCCGGCGGCGATCACCTGCAGCACCTCCTCGTACGCGTCGAGGAACTCCTTGGCCCCAGGCTGACCGAGCACGTAATCACGCACCGGCGCGTCGAGCCCGCTCATCGGCCGCAGATCCGGCACCCAGTGCGGGTTGGGCAGGAACCGGCAGTCGACCACGAGGTCGGCGTCGACCGGCAGGCCGTATTTGAAGCCGAACGAGACCACGTTGAGCCGCAGCCCCGGCCGGTCGTCACCGCCGAAGAAGTTGACGATCTTGTTGCGTAGTTCGTGCACGTTGAGCGAGGAGGTGTCGATCACCAGGTCGGCGTTGGCCCGCACCTCGCGCAGGATGCCGCGCTCGCGGGCGATGCCGTCGACGAGCCGGCCCTCGCCCTGGAGCGGGTGGGGCCTGCGTACGTTCTCGAACCTGCGCACCAGCCCTTCGTCGCCGGCCTCGAGGAAGACCACGCGCACGCGTACGCCGCGGCCCTCCAGCTCTTCGATGGCGGCGTTGAGGTCGCTGGTGAAGGCCAGGCTGCGCACGTCGACGACGGCGGCCACCTTGTCGGCGGCCAGCTTGACCTTGCCCGCCTCCTCCGCCATGGCGAACAGCAGCCCTGGTGGCAGGTTGTCGATGACGAACCAGCCCAGGTCTTCCAACGCCTTGGCCGCGGTGCTGCGACCCGCGCCTGACATGCCGGTGACGATGACGAACGCCGGCTCGGTGTTCATTGCCTCACTCCGTTCGGCGGGCTCACTGTCCCTCCCCCTTCAGCGTCGACGCGATCACCTCGGCGATGGCCGGGCCGATGCCGGGGACCTCGCACATTTCGGCGGCGGTGGCCTCGCGCAGCTTCTTCACGGAGCCGAAGTGTTTGAGCAGCGCCTGCCTGCGCGCCGGTCCGAGGCCGGGCACGGTGTCGAGCGCGCTCTCCTTCACGGTCTTGGACCTCTTAGCACGATGGTAGGTGATGGCGAACCTGTGTGCCTCGTCCCGCACGCGTTGCAGCAGGTAGAGCCCTTCACTGGAGCGCGGCATGATCACCGGCTGGTCGTCGCCGGGCAGCCACACCTCTTCGAGCCGCTTGGCCAGGCCGCACACGGCGACGTCATCGATGCCGAGCTCGTCGAGCGCCCGCTGGGCGGCGGCCGCCTGGGGACCCGCGCCGTCGACCACGACCAGGTTGGGCGGGTAGGCGAACTTGCGCGGCTTTCCGGTCTCCGGGTCGATGGGCCCGTTGGGTCCGTCCGCGTCGTCCTCGGCCGCCAGTTCCCCGGTGTTCGAGCGCTCCTCCAGGTAGCGCCGGAACCGCCGCTGGATGACCTCGTAGATGGAGGCGACGTCGCCTTCCTTGGTCTTGACGGCGAAGCGGCGGTATTCGCTCTTGCGGGCCAGGCCGTCCTCGAACACCACCATCGACGCCACGACGTTCTCGCCCTGCAGGTGGGAGACGTCGTAGCACTCGACGCGCAGCGGCACCTGGTCGAGGTCGAGCGCGTCGGCGATCTCCTGCAGCGCCTTGCTGCGGGTGGTCAGGTCGCCGGCCCGGCGGATCTTGTGCTGGGCGAGCGACTCCTTGGCGTTGCGCTCGACGGTCTCCATCAGCGACTTCTTGTCGCCGCGCTGCGGCACCCGGACCTCGACCCGGGCGCGGCGCTGCTCCGACAGCAGCTCGGTGATCGCCTCGTTGTCGGGCGGCAGCACGGGCACGAGGACCTCGCGGGGCATCGATTCGGCGCCCGCCTCGCCGTACATCTGCAGCAGGAACTGCTCGACCAGCTCGCCCGGCGAGCTCTCCTCGACCTTGTCGACCACCCAGCCGCGCTGGCCGCGGATGCGGCCGCCGCGCACGTAGAAGACCTGGACGGCGGCCTCAAGGGGGTCTTCGGCCAGCGCGATCACATCGGCGTCGGTGCCCTCGCCGAGGACTACGGCCTGCTTCTCGAGCGCGCGCTGCAGGGCCTGGATGTCGTCGCGGAGCCTGGCGGCCCGCTCGTATTCCTGCGCCGCGGCGGCCTCGCGCATGTCCCGCTCCAGCCGCTTGATGAAGCGGCCGGTGTTACCCGCCATGAAGTCGCAGAAGTCCTCGGCCAGGGCCAGGTGCTCGTCCGGGGTGACCCGGCCCACGCACGGCGCCGAGCACTTGTCGATGTAGCCCAGCAGGCACGGCCGGCCGATCTGCCCGGCCCGCTTGAACACCCCCGCGCTGCACGTGCGGACGGGAAAGACGCGCAGCAGCAGATCGACGGTCTCGCGGATGGCCCAGGCGTGCGAGTAGGGGCCGAAGTAGCGGGTGCCCTTGCGCTTGGCGCCCCGCATCACCTGCACGCGCGGGAAGTCCTCGCCCATGGTGACGGCGAGGTAGGGGTAGGACTTGTCGTCGCGGTATTTGACGTTGAAGCGGGGGTCGAACTCCTTGATCCAGGAGTATTCGAGCTGCAGCGCCTCGACCTCGGTGCCGACCACCGTCCAGTCGACGTCGGCGGCGGTGGTGAGCATGGTCTGGGTGCGCGGATGCAGCGCGGAGAAGTCGGCGAAGTAGGAGTTGAGCCGCTGCCGCAGGCTCTTGGCCTTGCCGACGTAGATCACCCGGCCATGCGCGTCCCTGAACCGGTAGACCCCCGGAGAGTCGGGAATGGAGCCCGACTGGGGGCGGAAACTCAGGGGGCTGCGCGCTGATCTCGCCACGTTCAAAGACTAACGGGCCCCACCGACAAGGCGGCCCGCCGTACCAGTCGTCCTGGTACGGCGGGCGTGCGCCTAGGCGAGCGTGATCTGGTCTCCCTCGACCTTGATCTGCTGCTCAGGAAGCGGCTTCTTGGCCGGTCCGGCGGTGACGGATCCGTCGTCGATCTTGAACTTGCTGCCGTGGCACGGGCAGTCGATCATCCCGTTCGCGACGCCGCCGACCGTACAGCCCTGGTGGGTGCAGATCGCGCTGAACGCCTTGAACTCGCCCGACTTGGGCTGCACCACCACCACTTTCTGCTCCTTGAAGACCGTCCCTCCGCCCACGGGGATGTCGGAGGTCTTCGCCAATGCGCCACCCGCGGCCGCCGGAGCACTCGACTGCGTATCAGCGGTCGAGGTCTGCGCGCCGCTCGCGGCGTCGTTACTGCCGCACGCGGTCAGCGCCAGTGTCAGGCCACCCGCGCCCACACCGGCGATCATCGCTCTGCGACTCTGAAAGTCATCTCCCATGAGCTCACCCAACCGCACACAGGTGAGAAATTCATGAGGACCCGCTAGGCGAGCGTGATCTTACCGTCGCTGACCTTGATCTTCTTCTCCGCGAGCGGCTCGGAAGCCGGGCCACCTGCGACGGAACCGTCCGAAATCTTGAACTTGCTCCCGTGACACGGGCAGTTGATGGTGCCGTCCGCGACCTCGTCGACCGTGCATCCCTGATGGGTGCAGACCGCCGTGAACGCCTTGAACTCCCCCTCCGTCGGCTGGGTGACGACTATCTTCTGGCTCTCGAAGACCTTCCCGCCCCCGCTGGGGATGTCGCCGGTTTCAGCGAGCGCCTTGCCGGCGGCGGCTTTCTTCTTCTTCGGGGCCGCGGACGACGGCTCGTCGGCCGGGGGTGCCTCACTCGCCTGGGTCGTCGGCGAGCCGTAGCTCGCGCAAGCGGTCATCACCACTGCGAGCCCGGCGCCTCCGGCCCCGAGCACCACCGCCCGGCGCGTCGTTTCGGTCATATTGCGTCCTCCCAGGTCTAGTTCTCACTTCAGGTACGGCCAGCGCCCTCGCGCCGGTTCAGCGTGCCGTACGCCAATCCCGGGAACCACGCAGAATTACCTGTTCAGGCCACCACGACGCCGTCACCCTCGACCTTGACCTTGTAGGCCACGAGCGGCGCGGTCGCCGGCCCCTTGAGCGCCTTGCCGCTGTCGGCGGCGAACTCGCTGCCGTGACACCCGCACGTGATCACGTTCTCCTCGGGCGAGCCGACGGCGCAGCCCTTGTGCGTGCAGACCGCGCTGAACGCCTTGAAGGCGCCCTTCGCCGGCTGGGTGACCACGATCTTGTACTTCTCCACCACGACGCCGCCGCCCACGGGAACGTCCGCGGTCTTGGCGAGCAGCTGCCCCTTGATACCGGCCGGCTCCGCGCTGGCACCGCCGCCACATCCCGCGACCGCGAGACCGCACGCCGCCAGTCCGGCCGCGCCCAGCGCCTCGCGACGCCCGATTTCGGGCATGGCGCCGCCCAGCTCCGTAATCCCCATGGTGCCGACCCTTCCCCGTGGCCACTGACCCCCTGCAGGCCAGGCCGCTATCGTCGGGTCAACTTTATTGCCGCCACCCCTCGGTCCCCCGTCCGGGTCATCCCCGTGAGGCCGTCTACCGTCGGGGGGTGTTTTTACGGGGACACCGCCCCACAGAACACCCCCGAAGACCGCAGACTGCAGACAAAGGGGCAG